>CAUGVQ010000097.1 GCA_959602875.1 uncultured Collinsella sp.
GCAGGAGGGGCTCGAGCAGGTGGAGGTCTCCGGTGTGATTCCGCTTGACCCCACGAAGCTTCCGCACAAGGGGACCCTTTCATGAGGGTGCTCGCCATAGCCGACGTGGAGGAGCGCTGGTTGACCGCAGTAGGTGCGCGAGAGCGCCTGCAGGGGTACGACCTCATCGTGTCGTGCGGAGACCTCGATGCGCGCTACCTCGAGCATATCGTGACGATGGCAAACGTTCCTTTGCTCTACGTATGGGGAAACCACGACACGGCGTATCGCCTGCACACGCCAGAGGGCTGCCGCTCGATCGAGGGGCGCATCGCCGAGTATCGCGGTCTGCGCTTCATGGGGCTCGGCGGCTCTGTGCGCTATAACGACCGCGTCTTTGGGTTCACCGAGCGCGACATGTACTGGCGGATGCTGCGGCTCTCGCTTGCCGCCAAGGCCCAGGGCGGAGTTGATGTGCTCGTGACCCATACGCCGCCGCGCGGGTACGGTGACCTCGACGACCTTCCTCATCAGGGATTTGACGCCTTCAACACCTGTCTCGAGATGCTCTCGCCGCGCTTTCTTCTCCACGGGCACATTCACCCTGAATACGGGCGTATCGCGCGCGAGTATGCTCACCCCGCGGGCACGGAGATTTTGAACTGCTGCGGCCACCGCGAGCTCGAATTAAGCGCGCCCGCAGAGCCTCGATCCGCCCGCCGCGGCTACCTTGGTGTGGACCGCATTTGAGGACCGCAGCCTTGGCGTATACAAGCAGGAGCTTTCTGCTATCATGCTTAGTCTGTGCGTCGCGTATGCGGGCGTGGCGGAATTGGTAGACGCGCTGGATTTAGGTTCCAGTGGGATTCCCGTGAAGGTTCGAGTCCTTTCGCCCGCACCATGACGCACGGCCGCGCCGGGGGATACCCTGCGCGCCGGCAACCGTCATACAGGGGTACCCAGCGCCCAAAGATCGGCTGGGCCACGCAAGAGGAGGAACGTTGAACATCACGCAATCCGAGGTGCAGGACGGTAAGCTTACCGCTACGGTGACCATCCCCGCCGCCGACGTTGACGCCGCCATCAAGAAGGCGTACAAGGACGCCGCGCACAAGTACCGCTTCCCGGGCTTCCGCCCCGGTCATGCGCCCCGCGCCGTCGTCGACAACATGCTCGGCAAGGGCTTTGGTCTCGCCGACGCCACCAACCGCATCATCAACGACGCCGAGCCCGCCATCATCAACGAGCTCGACATCGTGCCGGTGAAGGAGCACGGTGACATCGACGAGGAGAGCCTCGAGATGGTCAAGGACCACGAGGACTACACCTACGCCATCACCTTCGCGCTGCGTCCCACGCCCTCGCTCAGCTCCTACGACGCCGTCGAGATCGAGATGCCTCCCGCGGAGGTCACCGAGTCCGAGATCGACGCCCAGATCGAGATGCTTCTCGGCTATCACGCCACCTTTGAGGACGTCGAGGACCGCGGCATCGAGGACACCGACTTTGTGACCGCCAAGGTCGAGAACATCAAGAACGCCGAGGCGCTCGCTGGCGACTCCCGCATGATCGCCATGGGTTCCGGCAACCTGCCCAACGCCTTCGACGAGGGCCTCATGGGCATGAAGGTCGGCGAGACCAAGGAGATCAGCTGGACGCCCGAGACCGAGGGCGCCGAGGAGGCCGCCGTCAACGTCACCGTGAACGGCATCAAGGCCCGTAAGCTCCCCGAGCTCACCGACGAGTTCGCCAAGACCGGCTTTGGCTTTGACGACATCGCTACCATGCGCGACGCCGTCAAGGAGGAGATCGCTGCCGACAAGGAGTCCCGTCTCCCGCAGCTCAAGGAGAACCGCTGCGTCGCCAAGCTCGCCGAGCGCCTCGAGCTCGACGAGATGGACAAGGACTACGAGCAGTCCGTCTTCCAGGAGCTCGGCCAGAACTTCCTCCAGAGCCTCGCCGCCCGCGGCATGTCGCTCGACGCTTGGCTCCAGGCCAACGGCATGACCGGTGACCAGTTCATCGCCGACCTCCATCACCAGGCTGACGACGTTGCCCGCGAGTCCCTCGCGCTCGACGCGCTCGCCCGCGAGCTCAAGGTCGAGGTTACCGACGAGGACGTTGACAACGAGTTCAAGACCGCCGGTGTCGAGGATCCCGAGGCCACGAAGGAGCGCTTCCTTGCCGAGGGCCGCATGCCCGCCGTTCGCGACTCCATCCGCCGCTCCAAGGCCGTGAACTGGCTCGTCGAGAACGCCAAGGTCACCGAGGTGGACGAGACCGCCAAGGACGCCGAGTAGCGCACACTCTGCGCCGTGAAACCCGCCCGCGCGGTGGGGTATCATAGCTCGTGACCGTTTTGACACGGTGCCGGGTCCGCTGGCGGGCTCTGGCACCGTGTTCGCATTGACGCGAAGCGAAAGAAGGAAATACGCATGATCTCGCATATCAACAACGCGCTCGTGCCCTATGTGATCGAGCAGACCCCGCGGGGTGAGCGCAGCTACGATATCTACTCGCGCCTGCTGAACGACCGCATCGTCTTTTTGGGTGAGGAGATCAACTCGGTCACGGCGAACCTCGTGATCGCGCAGCTTCTGCATCTGGAGAGTCAGGATGCCGAGAAGGACATCTCGCTCTACATCAACTCGCCGGGCGGAGAGGTCTACTCCGGCCTCGCGATTCTCGACACCATGAACTTCATCAAGCCCGACGTGTCGACCATCTGCGTGGGCATGGCCGCCTCCATGGCTGCGGTGCTTCTTGCCAACGGCGCGCGCGGCAAGCGCTTCTGCCTGCCCAACTCGATGGTGATGATTCACCAGCCGAGTGGCGGCGCCCAGGGTCAGCAGACCGAGATCGAGATCGTGGCGCAGGAGATCAAGGAGACGAGGCGCAACCTCAACCAGATTCTCGCCGACGCCACGGGCCAGCCCATCGAGAAGGTTTCTCAGGACACCGAGCGTGACCACTACATGCGCGCCCAGGCCGCTCTTGAGTACGGTCTGGTGGACCGCATCATCTCCTCCCGTACCGACGCAGCGAAAGGCGACGCATAATGCCGCGTGACACGCATGACAACATCGGCTACGACGGTACGACCGCCGAGCCCATCCGCTGCTCTTTTTGCGGCAAGACCCAAGATCAGGTCCGCAAGCTCGTGCGCGGCCCACATAACATCTTTATCTGCGACGAGTGCGTCTCTGAGTGCTCCGCCATTCTGGAGGAATCCATCGCGCGTGACATCATGTCGCAGGGCGGCTACAACGGCCTTGGCGACCTCGGCTTCATGACGCCTGAGGTTGAGCCCGAGGAGGTGGAGTCCGAGCCGGAGGCCTCCAAGCAGGTCATCCGTCGCGTTCCCACGCCGCACGAGATCTACGACGAGCTTTCTCAGTACGTGATGGGGCAGGAGGACGCCAAGCGCGCCATGTCCGTCGCCGTCTACAACCACTATCGCCGCGTCATCGAGGGCGGCGCTGCTGAGGCGGCGCTCGACGAGAGCTCCGGGCGTCCCAAAGCGCCTATCGGCAAGCACGCCGCCGGCGTCGACGACCTTGCAGATGTGGAGCTCGCCAAGTCGAACATCCTGCTTCTAGGCCCCACGGGCACCGGTAAGACACTTCTGGCCCAGACGCTCGCGCGCATTCTCGAGGTTCCGTTTGCCATCGCCGATGCCACCGCGCTCACCGAGGCAGGCTACGTGGGCGAGGACGTGGAGAACATCCTGCTCAAGCTCATCACCGCCGCGGACGGTGACATCGAGCGCGCTCAGGTGGGCATCATCTACATCGACGAGATCGACAAGGTGGCACGCAAGGCGGAGAACCTCTCCATCACGCGCGACGTCTCCGGCGAGGGCGTGCAGCAGGCGCTCCTCAAGATTCTCGAGGGTACCGTTGCGAGCGTTCCGCCCCAGGGCGGCCGCAAGCATCCCCAGCAGGAGCTTCTGCAGATCGATACGACCAATATCCTCTTCATCTGCGGCGGCGCCTTTGTGGGGCTCGACAAGATCATCGCCGACCGCGTGGGCAACAAGGGCATCGGCTTCAACTCAGAGATCGCCGGCCCCACCTCCACCGACGAGAACGATCTGCTCCGTCAGGTGCTCCCGCAGGACCTCAACGCCTTTGGCATGATTCCCGAGTTCATCGGACGCACGCCGGTGATCACGCAGACCTGCGCTCTGGACGAGGACGACCTCGTGTCCATCCTCACCGAGCCGCGCAACGCCATCGTCAAGCAGTACCGTCGCATGTTCCAGCTCGAGGGCGTTGACCTCGCGTTTGACGACGAGGCGCTTCACGAGATCGCCAAGCTCGCGCTCGCCCGCAAAACCGGTGCGCGCGGCCTGCGCTCCATCTGCGAGCAGTTGCTGCAGAAGACCATGTTCGACTTGCCGTCCGAGAAAGACGTCGAGCGCGTGGTCGTGACGGCTGCCGCGGTCCGCGGCGAGGAGGAGCCCCAGCGCATCCATCGCGCGGCGTAGGCACCTCCGGTTCTCGATACGGTTGGGCCCCCGGATTCTCTCACCCGCGAACGTCCTCGCCGCTGCGCGGCTGCGGAATGTTCGCTGATGAGAGAATCCGGGGGCCCTCGCTATATGAATTGAGGGTGGGCATGTCCGCAATCGCTCTATTTCCTCTGTGGCGGTTTGCTCTTCCCGGCTCTCACGGCAAGTGTCGCGACGCGTTTTTTCGACTATTCAACAATCTTGACAAGGGGCTGAGAGTATCCCGCATCCTGCAGATAATATTTCCGCAGGAACAGGGCTGAGCGCCAAGTTGTGTACTCGACACTTGGATGCGAGATTGTTGAATTCTTGCATTTTTGAAAATTGCCCCCCTGTTCAGGTTGCGTGCGCATTCTGAACAGGGGGGCGGTTTAGGTTCGTAAGTCGCCTGAGTATAAGCTCGGGTTTTGCTACATAATGTGGCCCACCAGCTGGTAACTCTTGTCGGTGAACTGCATGATTTCGAACTTGTTGCCGTCCGGGTCATGTGCCCACATCTGGTAGGTTTCGCTCGGGCCCTTCGAGATCTCGGTGTCAAAGGTGAGACCGCGACCCTCGAGTTCCTTGCGCGCTTCGTAGATATCGTCGACGGTGAGCGCGAAGTGGGAGTAGTCGACGTGCTCATTCCACTCGGTGTGCGGCTTCTGGCCCTCCACCGCGGGGAAGAGTTCGATGAACTGCTGCGGCGCAAGCTCGATATAGACGATGAGAATCTGCTCGGGATTGGTCTCCGCGACCTCCGAATAGTAGCCGCGATTGAGGTCGAGGTATGCCTTGGCGCGCGTGACGATCTTGAGCTCGCCGCCGAGCACCTCGGTGTAGAAACGCATCATTTCCTCGAGTTGATTTGTATAGAACGATACGTGCATGATGCTGTTGAACATAACGGGCCCCTCTCTGTATTGGTTGATTGTTGTGTACCCAAAAGTTGCTGCAGGGGGTTTGCGCGTCATGCGCCTTTTGTAGCGAGGCATCTGCGGCCACAGACAACGTAAACAGCGTGAGCGAGCGGGGTGCGCGCCGGGCAGCACGTGCCGCCTGTGCTATCCTTTGCAGTTACGCAACGCGAAAGGATTAGCTCATGGCTGAGATGCTAGAAGAGATGCCTAAGAACTATGAGCCCGCCGAGCGCGAGCCCGAGATTCTTGCAAAGTGGCTCGATGGCGGCTACTACCAGCGCCGTCCCGGTGTGGGCGACTGCACCGTCACCATCCCGCCGCCCAACGTCACGGGTGTGCTCCACATGGGTCATGCACTCGATGATTCCATCCAGGACGCTATCGTGCGCGAGGCGCGCATGCGCGGCCGTTCCACGCAGTGGATCTTGGGTACCGACCATGCGGGCATCGCCACGCAGACCAAGGTCGACAAGAAGCTCAAGGAGGAGGGCAAGAATCGCCTTGAGATGGGCCGCGATGCCTTCATCGACGCCTGCTGGGACTGGACGCACGAGTACGGTGGCACCATCAAGGAGCAGATCAAGCGCATGGGCTGCTCGGTCGATTTTGAGCACGAGCGCTTCACCATGGACGACGACTACGCGGAGGCGGTGCGCCGCGTCTTCTGTGACTGGTATCACGACGGCCTCATCTACCGCGGCAAGCGCATCGTCAACTGGTGCCCCAGCTGCACGACGGCCATCTCCGACGACGAGGCGGAGTATAAGCAGGAGGCGGGCCACCTCTGGCATCTGCGCTATCCGCTGACGGAGCCGGTGAATGGCCAGGATTACATCGTGGTCGCAACCACGCGCCCCGAGACCATGCTCGGCGACACGGGCGTGGCCGTCTCGCCGAAGGATCCCGAGAAGGTGGCCTTTGTGGGCAAGACCGTGATGCTTCCCATCGTGAACCGCGAGATCCCCATCTTTGAGGACTGGCATGTGGACGCCGGTTTTGGTTCGGGCTTTGTCAAGGTCACGCCCGCGCACGACCCCAACGACTACGCCATGGGCGAGGCCCACGGCCTCGAGAAGATTAACATCTTCGACGAGCACGCGGTTGTTGTGGACGGCTACGGTGAGTTCTCCGGCATGACGCGCGACGAGTGCCGCGAGGCCGTTGTCGCGTGGTTTGAGGAGCATGACCTGCTTGACCACATCGAGGAGCACGAGCACTCCGTCATGCACTGCTACCGCTGCGACACCACGCTCGAGCCCTGGCTCTCCGAGCAGTGGTTCGTCGCGGTCGACAAGCTCAAGGGGCCGGCCATCGAGGCAGTCGAGAGTGGGCGCGTGCGCTTCAACGCCGAGCGCTGGAAGCAAAGCTATCTCACCTGGATGGAGAATCTTAAAGACTGGTGCATCTCGCGCCAGCTGTGGTGGGGCCATCGCATCCCGGTCTTCTACTGCGAGGACTGCGGCTGGGAGGACGCCCTCATGGAGGACACGGACGTGTGTCCCAAGTGTGGCGGCCATCACGTTCATCAGGACGAGAACGTGCTCGATACCTGGTTCAGCTCTCAGCTGTGGACCTTCGCCACGCAGGGTTGGCCGCAGGATCCCTCGGCGCTTGAGGGGCATCATCCCACCACGGCGCTTGTCACCGCGCGCGACATCATCGCGCTCTGGGTTGCGCGCATGATCATGAGCTCCGAGTACTTCCTGCATGAGGAACCGTTCCACGACGTCGTCATCTACCCGACGATTCTCGCCAAGGACGGCAGCCGTATGTCCAAGTCCAAGGGCAACGGCGTCGACCCCATGGACCTCATCGCCAAGTACGGTGCCGACGCGATGCGTTTCAATCTGCTGTCGCTATTCACCAACAACCAGGACGTCAAGTTCGATGCGGACATCGACAAGAAGACGCACGAGTTTTTGGGCAGCCCCCGCACCGAGCAGGCAAAGGCCTTCGTTACCAAGATTTGGAACGCGAGCCGCTTCCTCCTCATGAACATGGAGGGCTACGAGCCGGGCGAGCCGGTGGCCGAGACCGCAGCTGACGCCTGGATGTTCAGCCGTCTGGCCAAGCAGGTCAAATCGGTCACCGAGGGCATTGAGAGCTACAACTTTGGCGAGACCGTCCG
>CAUGVQ010000098.1 GCA_959602875.1 uncultured Collinsella sp.
AGCTCCGTCGCATCTTTGTGACGCTGGGCATCTCGGACTGCTCCATGGAGAAGGGCTCCATGCGCTGCGACGGTAACGTGAGTCTGCGCCGCCGCGGCGACACCAAGCTCGGTACCAAGACTGAGCTCAAGAACTTGAACTCGTTCAAAGCACTGCACGATGGCCTTGCGTATGAGATCTGCCGTCAGGCCGAGGTGCTCGAAGAGGGCGGCGAGATCTACCAGGAGACCCGCCACTGGGAGCCCAGCCGCAAGCGCACCGTGGTCATGCGCACCAAGGAGACGGCGGACGACTACCGCTTCTTCCCCGACCCCGACCTGGCGCCGTTTGACCTGACGGATGAGTTTATCGCCCATTGCGCGGCGGAGATCCCCGAGCTGCCGGACGCCAAGCGTGACCGCTACCAGCACGACTTTGGTATCAAGCGTGCCGACGCTGAGCAAATCGCCGGCGACCCCGCAACCGCGGACTTCTTTGAGGAGGCTGCCGCGGGGCTTACCGGTAAGGCGGCGCAGACGGTCGCCAACCTCATCGTGAACGAGCTCACCGGCTACGTGAACGCGGCGGGCGCGGACGTGACCCTTGCCACGTGCGGCATCACCCCAGCGCAGGTCGCTTCTCTCGCGCGCCTGCTTGCCGAGGACGCCATCAGCTCCAACCAGGGCCACGAGGTCTTTACGCTTATGGCAAAGACCGGCGACGACCCCGCCAAGATCGTGGACGAGCGCGGCATGCGCCAGGTGAGCGATACCGGCGCCCTGCAGGAGATTGTCGACGCGGTGCTCGCGCGCTGCGAGGACCAGGCCCAGCAGTATCGCGACGGCAACCAGAAGGTTCTCGGATTCCTTGTGGGCCAGTGCATGAAGGAGAGCCGCGGCAAGGGCAACCCCAAGCTCTTCAACGAGCTGCTGCGTGCATCGCTTTCGTAATAAAGAGCGCTGAAGGGGACGGATGATTCGTCAACCTTTGATATAGGACGAAACGATAACGGCGCGGGAGCGTCTCAGCGACCTTTTGGAAACGCTGAGGCGCTCCTCGTTGCACGAAAATGCAGGTATTCAATAATCTAAGAGCATGATGGGCGGTAGTCGGGCTATCCCGGCTACCATTTCGCTTGGATAGACTCTTTACGACAAAAGGTGTACGCACGAGCACCGCGCAAGATTATTGAATACCTGAAAAAGCATCCGCGCCCCGGATACGCGAACCGCTGGTGTTGTCTTTCCACCAGAAGAACTCCGCCTCTTTAGATTGCTCCGCTGGTGCCTTGTATACGTCCGCCCACCGATACGTCAACTTGTCTGAACAAGTAGCGTGTTAGGCTACCCCTAGGTATAGCAGCAAGCGCACAGACTCTTGGCTGCAAAGAGTTTGCGCGCCATCGCAAAGGGGGGTGCGTATGCGCAAAGCCGGTGTTCTAATGCCCATCACGTCTCTGCCGAGCCCCTGGGGCGTCGGCACAATGGGCGCCGAGGCGCGGTCGTTTGTCGACTTTCTTGCCCAGGCTGGTGTGGCTGTGTGGCAGATCTTGCCGCTCGGGCCCACCAGCTTTGGCGACTCGCCCTATCAGTCCTACTCGTCGTTTGCAGGCAATCCCTACCTCATCGACCTCGATGACCTCGCTGCGGAGGGCTTGCTTGAAGAGGCGGAGTACGCTGGGCGCGACTGGAGGAGCGACCCCGCAAACGTCGACTACGGCGCGCTCTACCGCGAGCGTTTTGACGTGCTTGCCTGTGCGGTGACGCGCCTCTCTGCGAATACGCCCGCCGAGCTCGAGGCTTTTTGCGACCGAGAGTCCGCATGGCTCGAGGACTACGTGCTCTTCATGGCGCTTAAGCGCGCGCATGGCGGAGCCCCGTGGAACATGTGGGAAGACGATATTCGCCTGCGCGAGCCCGCGGCGCTCGAGCGTGCCCGCATCGAGCTCGCCGACGAGATTGCCTTTTGGAAGGGCGTGCAGTACCTGTTCTTCCTCCAGTGGGGGCGTCTCAAGGGCTACGCGCACACGGCCGGTATCGAGATTATGGGCGACCTGCCCATCTATGTTGCCGAGGACAGCGTTGAGGTCTGGGCGCACCCGCAGGAGTTCCAGCTCGACGAGAACCTGCGTCCCATCGAGGTCGCGGGATGCCCGCCGGACGGTTTCTCCGCCACCGGCCAGCTCTGGGGTAACCCGCTCTTTGATTGGGAGCGCATGAAAGAGGATGGCTACCGCTGGTGGATTGGGCGTATCGCGCACCAGTACAAGTTCTACGACATCCTGCGTATCGATCATTTCCGTGGATTTGACTCCTACTACGCCATCCCCGCCGGTAACACTACGGCGGCGGGCGGACGCTGGCGCGAGGGGCCGGGCATTGGCTTTTTCCAGGCGGTGGAGGAGCGCTTGGGGCCCCGTCCGATTGTGGCCGAGGATCTGGGCTTCCTCACGCCGTCGGTGCATAAACTTCTTGCGGATACGGGGTATCCGGGCATGAAGCTTTTGCAGTTTGCCTTTGACAGTCGCGACGGCGGCTCTGATGAGTACCTGCCCTTTGTGTATCCGACTAACAGCGTCGCCTACATTGGTACGCATGACAATGACACCGCGCTCGGTTGGCTCGAGACGGCGCCCGCCGAGGACACAACGGCGGCACGTGCCTATCTGGGGCTCAACGCCGAGGAGGGCGAGGGTTGGGGCCTCATGCGCGGTATTCTGGCGAGTCCTTCTGACCTCGCCGTCCTGCTCATGCAAGATCTTCTGGGCCTGGGGACCGAGGCACGCATCAACACGCCTTCCACGCTCGGCGGCAACTGGACGTGGCGCGCGCTTCCCGGCTTTGCGACCGATGAGCTTGCCCAGAAGCTTCGCGATAAGCTTGCGCTGTATCGGAGGCTCCCGCCGCAGGTGGAGGTCGCCGAGGCAATCTAGGTTGATTTGGTTCATTTGGGGACGGGTTCATTTCGTGCAGTGGGCTGCACGTTTCGACCCCGTCCCCAAATTGTTTGTTTCCGGAGCGTTTCCGGCTGATAACCACTTTATTTCAATAAAGTGCCAAATGGCCCTTCCCGTCCCTGTTCGCACTCCATCGAGCTAAAGTACCGATTACTCTGGTATTAGGGAAGGAGAACCACTATGTCCATGGCAGAGATTTCCAGAAGGCGTTTCGTCCAGGCGTTTGGCGCCGTTGCGGCAACGAGCACGTTTGCGCTCGCCGGTTGCGGTGCCCAGCGCGCAAGCGAGAACGGCGGCGGCAGCGCGGCCGCTGAGGGCGGCATCGCCGACACCATCACCTTCGCCCAGGGTGCCGATCCCCGCGGCCTCGACCCCGCGTACGTGGATGACGGCGAGTCCGCAAAGGTCATGTCCAACATCTACGACACCGTGCTCATGTTTGACATCGAGACCACCGATGTCCTGCCGTGCCTCGGCGAGATGCCCGACATCTCCGACGACGGCCTCACCTATACCTTCAAGATCCGCGAGGGCGTGAAGTTCCACGACGGCACCGACTGCGACGCCAACGCCATCGTGACCTCCATCACCCGCCAGCTCGAGCCCAACCGCACCGAGGATATGCCCTATGCGTCCTTCGTGTATGGCTCTGTTGACGCCAACACCGGCATCGACACCATCGAGGCCCCGGACGCGACCACGCTCGTCATCACCCTGCGCGCCCCCTCGACGCCCTTCATCAAGAACATGGCGATGACCCTCGCTTCGCCGATCGTGGCCCCCTCCGCCATTGAGGCCGGCACCGCCAACGAGGAGCCCGTGGGCTCCGGTCCCTACAAGTTTGTCTCCTGGTCCAAGGGCGAGAACATCGTGCTCGAGGCCAACGAGGACTACTGGGACGAGGAGCGCCAGCCCCAGACCAAGAACGTCATCTTCCGCTTCATCGCCGAGAACTCCAGCCGCGTGACCGCCCTCAACAACGGCGAGGTCGATATCATCGACGGCATCGACGCCTCCGTGGTGCCCACCATCACCGACGCCGGCAACGAGCTCTTCAGCGAGGACGGCATGAACATCAACTACATGGCGTTCCGCAACGACGCCGGCGCCTTCACCTCGCTTGAGGCCCGTAAGGCTTTCTGCCAGGCGGTGAACGTCGAGGAGATGGTCGAGAGCCTCTACGGCGAGTACGCTGGCGTCGCCACCTCCGTCATGCCGCTGTGGATGGCCCCCTATGACGAGGACATCAAGCAGACCGCCTACGACCCCGAAGCAGCAAAGGCCGCTTTTGCCGAGCTCGGCATCACGAGCTGCACCATGCTCGCCTACACCAACCCGCGTCCGTACAACTCCATCGGCGGCCAGGCGCTCGCCGAGGCCATCCAGGGCTACCTCGCCGACGCCGGCGTGGACATGGAGATCGTCTCCTACGACTGGACGACCTATCAGACCAAGATCGAGACCGACGCCTTCGACTGCTGCCTCTACGGCTGGGTGGGCGACAACGGCGACCCGGACAACTTTATGAACCTGCTCGCCGATGAGAACGTCTCAATGAACGTCGGCCGCTTCCGCAACGATGAGTACAACGCCCTCATCCAGCAGGGTCTTGCCACCGAGGAGGGCGACGAGCGCGACGCCATCTACAAGCAGTGCGAGCAGATGGTCGCCGACCAGATGCCGTGGATGCTCATCAGCCACTCCAAGAACCTCGCCGCCTACGCGCCGAGCATCAACAACTTCTTCTATCACCCGACGGGCGTCGTGCACATGGAGCTCGTCACCAAGACCGCGTAAACGCGCGATCGTATGACCTGGTAAGAAGGACGGGCCGGGCACTCTCGGCCCGTCCTGTGTATGGGCCCCATGTGGCCCGGGCGCGTGGCAGGCGCGCCGCTCTATAAAGGGGAGGAGGAAGGTAGCGTGCTGAAATACATCTTGAAGCGCATCTTGCTGGCGATTCCGGTACTCATCGGCGTCTCCATCATCGTGTTCCTCATCATGCGCGTGTTTTCGGCTGACCCGGCGCCCGTCGTTTTGGGCCAGCACGCTACGGCCGAGGCCATGGAGGCATGGCGCGAGGCAAACGGGCTGAACGACCCGCTCATCGTTCAATACTTCGATTTTCTGACCGGAGCCCTCACCGGTAATCTGGGCGAGAGCTACTACACGCACACCCCCGTCACGCAGGAGCTGCTCTCGCGGTTTCCCGCCACGGTCGAGCTCGCGCTCGTGGCTATTGTCATCGCTGCGGTGGCAGGCGTGGCGCTCGGCGTGGTGTCGGCCACCCACAAGAACTCCTGGATCGACGGCTTCTCTACGATCCTCGCGCTCGTGGGCGTGTCGATGCCCATCTTCTGGCTGGGCGTTCTGCTCATCATCCTTTTTGCCGGCGTACTGCACGTGCTGCCGAGCTCGGGCCGTATCGACCCTTTGCTCCAGCCAGTGGGAGGTACGGACCTCTACCTTATCGACACGCTGCTGATGGGTGACTTCGAGGCCTTTGGCGATGCGCTCTCGCACATCATTTTGCCGGCGCTTGCGCTCTCGATGTACTCCATGGCGGTCATCACCCGTATGACGCGCTCGAGCATGCTCGAGACGCTCAACGAGGACTACGTGCGCACTGCCCGCGCCAAGGGCCTGAAGAAGCGCCGCGTCGACATCCACCATGCGCTGCGCAACGCCATGCTGCCCGTGACCACGGTCATTGGCCTGCAGCTGGGAAGCCTGCTCGGCGGCGCCATGCTTACCGAGACGGTCTTTGCCTGGCCCGGCATCGGCAAGTACGTTGTCGACTGCATCTTGAAATCGGACTTTCCCGTCGTACAGGGAGCGGTGCTCCTCATCGGCGTGATCTTCATCGTGATTAACCTGGTCGTAGACGTTATCTACGCCTATCTTGACCCGCGCATCACCTACACCAAGGAAGAGGGGTGATACGCATGGCTGCTGCTACTGTTGAGCTCAACGAGCGGACCGCGGCTGGTCCCGAGGATCCCAACAACACCCCGTCTGCACCCGCGACGGAAAAGACCGAGTCGCTCTGGAAGGACGTTTGGTACGCGCTGCGTCAGAATGTGCCCGCCATGGTGAGCCTCGTTATCATCGTGCTTCTGGCGCTCGTTGCCATCGTGACCTTTGTTGCCCCGGGAATCTTGCCCTACGACCCGTACCAGCAGGACCTCTCCGCCTCCTTTGAGGGACCGAGCATGGCGCACTGGTTTGGAACCGACCAGCAGGGCCGCGACATCTTCTGCCGTATCCTCATCGGCAGCCAGATTTCGCTCACCGTCGGTCTGCTCTCCGTGGCCATCTCTCTTGCCATCGGCGTGACGCTCGGCGCCATCGCCGGGTACAAGGGCGGCGTGGTGGACACCGTCATCATGCGCTTTATGGATATGATGCTCGCCATCCCGTCGATCCTGCTCGCCATCGCCTTTATGGCGGCGCTCGGCCGCGGCATCGACAAGGCCATCATCGCTATCGGCTTTGTGTCCATTCCCGAGTACGCGCGCATCGTGCGCAGCCAGGTGCTCGCGGTCAAGCAGTCTGACTACGTGGCTGCCGCCCGTGTCATCGGCGACTCCGATGCGACCATCATCTTCCGTCACGTGCTTCCCAACGTGATGCCCTCGATCATCGTCCGCGCCACGCTCGGCATCTCGAGCGCCATCCTCGACGCGGCGGCGCTCGGCTTCCTCGGCCTCGGCGTTCAGCCGCCGGCGGCGGAGTGGGGCGACATGCTCGGTCGCGGCCGCAACTACATCTTTGCCGCGCCGCACGCTATGATCTTCCCGGGCCTCGCCATCACCGTGACCGTGCTTGCTTTCAACCTTCTCGGCGACGGTATCCGTGACGCGTTCGATCCCAAGAGCAGGGCGAGGTGATAGACATGGCACTACTTGAAGTACACGACCTCGTCACCGAGTTCCCCACGCGCAAGGGTATCGTCCGCGCCGTCAACGGCGTGACGTTTGACCTCGAGCGCGGCGAGATTCTCGCCGTGGTGGGCGAGTCCGGCTCGGGCAAGAGCGTGACGTCCCTTTCCATCATGGGCCTTCTGCAGGAGCCGGGCCACGTTGCCGAGGGCACGATCACCTTCGACGGCAAGGACCTGCTCGTCGCCACGGAGTCCGAGATGGAGCAGGTGCGCGGCGGCCAGATCTCGATGATCTTCCAGGAGCCCATGACGAGCCTAAACCCGGTCTACCGTGTGGGCGACCAGATTGTGGAGGCCATCCAGACGCACTCCGATATGGACAAGAAGGAGGCTTGGGCTCGCGCGGTGGAGATGCTCCGCGTCGTCGGCATCCCGAGTCCGGAGGAGCGCGCCCGCGACTACCCGCATCAGATGTCGGGCGGTATGCGTCAGCGCGTCATGATCGCCATGGCACTCTCCTGCGACCCCAAGCTCCTCATCGCCGACGAGCCCACCACGGCTCTCGACGTGACCATCCAGGCGCAGATTCT
>CAUGVQ010000099.1 GCA_959602875.1 uncultured Collinsella sp.
CCCGCATCGGGGCTGATGCCCGTGTGGCGGGACACGCTCCCGCCGGTCGAGCGGGTGTAGGAGCCAAAGACGCGGCCGCCGTACATGTCCTCGCCCACGCCGGAGCCGTAGGTACCGCGACGGTCGCCGCGCTTCTCCCAACCGGTGCCCTCAAAGCCGGCCGAGCCTACGCCCGTGAACTCGATATCCGCATCGGGAATCTCGTTCAGAAAACGGCTGCGCGGGTTTGCCTGAGTGGAGCCGTAGGTGCGGCGCGTGGCCGCATAGGTGAGAAAGAGCCTCTGGCGAGCGCGCGTGATGGCCACGTAGGCAAGGCGGCGCTCCTCCTCGAGCTTGGCGGGGTCGTCCGCCGCGGCAAAGTTGGCCACGTGCGGGAAGATACCCTCCTCAAGACCGGCCACAAACACCGCGGGGAACTCCAAGCCCTTGGCGGAGTGCACCGTCATCATGGTGATGGCGTGGCTCTCCCCCGCCAGCGCGTCAAGGTCGCTGCGCAGCGCCAGCCACTCGAGGAGCGCGGGCAGGGCGCGGCAGGCGAGCGCGCCATAAGTGCGCTCGATCTCTGCGGCGGTCTGGGCGGCATGCTGCGGCGGCACGGGGGCGGCTGCCAAAGTATTACCGGCGATGAGCTGGGCGAGCGCCGCCTGGGCGCCCGTCAGCGCCGCATCAAGCGCATCTGCGGAAACAGGCATCTCGGCGGAGGCGGAGGCGGGAGTCACGGGTGGTGCGGCCACAGGCGCCGCCTCGACGGCGGGCCCGGCGGTAGCATCTGCACGATTTGAACCCGTCCCCAACGATACATCGGCGATGCCGGCGGCGCGCAGCTCCTCCAGGCTCTCAAGCGTGCCCTCGATATCGTCGTGCGTCTCCTCAAACTCGGCGGCGACGCCCAGGAACTCCTGAATGTTCTCGACACGTCCCTCGGACTCGACCGTGCCCTCGGCACGCAGAGCCTGCATAAGGCCCGTCTTCTCGACAATAGCCTCGACCACGTTCTGGAGCTCGCCGTCCATGCGACGCCCCTCGCGCACGATGGAGACAAAGTCGCCGAGGGCGGCGCGCACCTTGGCGGTGAAGCGCCCCGTCTCCGCCGTGGCGATCTCGCACGCCTGGAAGAAGCTGCAGCGATTCTCGCGCGCGAGCTCCTCGATCTTTTGGATGGAGGTGGAGCCAATGCCGCGGCGCGGCGTGTTGATGACGCGCTTGACGCTCATCTCGTCCGCCGGGTTCACGATCATCTTGAGGTACGCCATGACGTCGCGAATCTCTGCGCGGTCGAAAAAGCGTGTACCGCCCACGATCTTGTACGGCACGCCCGCGCGCAGGAACATATCTTCGAGGATGCGCGACTGCGCATTGGTGCGGTAGAAGACGGCGATATCGTCATAGCTCATGCCGCCTGCATGCAGCTTTTCGATCTCGCCGGCAATCCAGCGACCCTCGTCGCGCTCGTCCGAGGCCTGGTAGGCCTGAATCTTGTCACCATCGCCCGCCGCGGTGAAAAGACGCTTCTCCTTGCGCTGCGAGTTGTGGCGCACCACGGCGTTCGCCGCGGAAAGGATATGTCCAGTGGAGCGGTAGTTCTGCTCGAGCTTGACGACCTTGGCCGCGAGAAAATCCTTCTCGAAGTCGAGGATGTTAGTGATGTCGGCGCCGCGCCACGAGTAGATGGACTGATCATCGTCGCCCACGACCATGAGGTTCTGGTACTTGCCCGCAAGCAGGTTTGCAATCTCGTACTGAACGTGGTTGGTGTCCTGGTACTCGTCCACCGAAATGTAGCGGAAGCGCTCCTGGTAGCGGTCGAGCACCTCGGGGCGCGTGCGCAAAAGCTCGAGGGCGCGCACGAGCAGGTCGTCGAAGTCCATGGCGTTGGCCGCGCGCAGACGGCGCTCGAGCTCCTGGTAGACCTGCGCTGCTTTCTGCTCCTGCGGGGAGCTTGCCTTGGCCTGGAACTCATCGGGGCCGATCATGGCGTTCTTGGCGGCGCTGATCTTGCTGCGGATCATGTTGATGGGGTAGCTCTTCTGCTCGATGCCGAGTGCCTGCATGATGTCGCGTACCATGCGGCGCGAATCGTCGTCATCGTAGATGGTGAATTGCCCCGTATAACCCAGCAGGTCGGCGTCCTCACGAAGCATCCGCACGCACATGGCGTGGAAGGTGCACACCCACATGCCGCGCGTGCCGTCCGGCAGAAGCGCCTGGAGACGCTCGCGCATCTCTGAGGCAGCCTTGTTGGTGAAGGTGATGGCGAGCACCTGCCAGGGACGCACACCCAGGTCCGCAATCATGTGCGCGATGCGGTAGGTGAGCACACGGGTCTTGCCCGAGCCCGCGCCCGCAAGCACCAGCAGCGGGCCCTCCGTGGTCAGAACCGCCTCGCGCTGGGCGGGGTTGAGCGAATCGATATTAACGGCATACGCAGCCATGGAGTGCATCTCCTCACAGACGGCCGCCTTGGGGCGGCGTGTGTTTGAGCCTACCTAGTATACCGACCCGTACGGACAGGGGCCACGGTCGAGCCGCGGCCCCTGCGATCTCACGGGTCGATAGCCTTGCGTTGCGTCTAGCTACGCAGCGATAAGCAGGAAGTACGCAAGCACGATGGCGCCGAGCACGATGCGGTAGACGCCAAAGGCGATAAAGGTGTGCTTGCGGACAAAGCCCATGAGCCACTTGATGGCGATGAGCGACACCACAAAGGCCACCGCGCAGCCCACGCCCATGATGGCGATCTCGTTCATGCCAAAGGTGCCGCCGTCGAGCACCACGTACTTGACGAGCTTGAGCGCACTTGCACCAAACATGACGGGGATAGCCAAGAAGAACGTAAACTTGGACGCGACCGAGCGCGTGCAGCCCAAGAGCAAGCCGCCGATGATGGTGGAGCCGGAGCGTGAGGTGCCCGGAATGAGCGAGAGCACCTGGAAGCAGCCGATGCCAAACGCCGTGGCAACCGGCAGGTCCTCCACGCGGGTGATGGCGCCAAAATCGTTGCCGTCGGCGGGCTCGGCTGCCGCGGCATGGGCAAAGTGCGAACCGGCGGGACGGCCCGCAGGGGCAACGTCGCCCGAAGCGATGCGGCGCGCGAGCGTGCGCTTGCGCCACATCTCGATCACGATAAACGCAATGCCGTAGACGATGAGCGCGAGCGCGACCACCGTGCCGTTATAGAGGTGCTCCTCCATAAAGTCGTCGAGCGGGATGCCGATGGCGGCGGCAGGTATGCACGCCAGCACGATCTTGCCCCAAAGCGCCCAGGTGGCGCGGCGCCCCTCTTTGCCCTTGCTCGGGCTGAAGGGGTTGAGCTCGTGGAAGAAAAGCACGCAGACGGCAAGAATGGCGCCGAGCTGGATGACCACGAGGAACATGTTCAGGAATTCCTCGGTAACGTTCAGCTTCATGAACTCGTCTACGAGAATCATGTGGCCCGTCGAGGAGATCGGCAGCCACTCGGTGACGCCCTCGACCAAGCCGAGGAACGCGGATTTCAAAAGTTCGATGGGATCCAAAGATGCCTCCCCTATCGCAATACGGCAAGCGCGCAACACTGGCGTGCGGCGCGGCTGCGAACCATTATCGGACAGTGAGCACAACGTCTGGAGCTCGCAGGGTTACGTTCACGGAAACCCAAGAACGATTAGGGGCATTGCGGGTATAACTCGGGCGAGGCATAAACGTCCGGCGGCCAAACGTCCGCCACGACACAAGGGAGGCTCGTATGAAGGAAGGCTATTCGAAGGTGTTCGTTGCGCTTGACGGTACTGAGCAGCAGGACTTTGTCCTCGCGCGCGCCATCAAGGTCGCTGCCAACAACGGCGCCAAGCTCATCATCGGGCACGTCATCGATTCGACCGCGCTCGAGTCCGCAGGCGCCTATCCCGCCGATCTGGTGAAGGGACTTGAGCAAGCGTTCCGTGACTCTATCGCCGCCCAGGTTGAGGAGGCGACCGCCAACCCCGATATCCCCGAGGTCGAGGTCCTCATTCGCGCCGGCCGCATTCGCGAGACGCTCAAAGACGAGATGCTCGACGTAGTCCAGCCCGACCTGGTCATGTGCGGCGCGCGCGGCCTGTCCTCGATCAAGTACGCGCTTTTGGGCTCGATCTCGACGTTCCTGCTGCGCTGCACGGAGTGCGACATCCTGGTCGTAAAGTAGATTTTGTCCGTCAAGGGCATTGCAAACCCCGCCAAGTAATCTTTGGGGAGGGAGGCTTTCGGTGGCCTCCCTCCCCTTTTGCGGCGTCACTCAAAGTACTGGAACTTATTGGTAGAGAACCGCAGCGTAACGGTAAAGCCCTCGCCCTGAACCGAGGAGGCGCTGATACCCACACCCATCTTGTCGCACAGGCGCTTCACCAGGTAGAGCCCGATGCCCGTGGAGCGTTTGCCCGTGCGGCCGTTCTCCCCGGTAAAGCCCTTCTCAAAGACGCGGGGCAAATCTGCCTCCGACACACCGCAGCCGTTGTCGGCAACCGTGAGCTCCACGGCCTCGGTCGCGAGTCCCTCGTCCACCAAGCAGGCGGAAAAGGAGATGGTGGGCTGCTCGGCGTCGGCGTATTTGACGCTGTTTTGGATAATCTGACCCAAGATGAACGCGCACCATTTCTCGTCGGTAAAGACCTCTAGGTCCAGACCGTCGACCATAGGCGCCACGTGCGCGGCGATCAGCGACGGCGCGTTCGCCTTGATGGCGGCGTTCACCAAGCTTGCCAGACGGTACTTGCGAATGAGGTAATCGCGCTCAACCGCCTCGGAGCGTGCGTAGAACAGCGCCTGGTCGATAAAGCCCTCGACACGGCGCAGCTCGTCGCCCACCGCCTCGATGCGCTCGTAGCCGAGCGTATCGCCCGCGCGCTCCTCGAGGTTCTCGAGCATAAGGTGGGCGGCAGCAAGCGGGGACTTTGCCTCGTGCACCCAAGTCTCGATGTACTCGCGGTACTCCATAAGCTGACGGCGCCCGGCGGCTTCGTCATCGCTCGCCGCCTTGGCAATCGCATGTACCGCATCGTAGACGAGCTCGCCCTCGAGAAAATCGGGCCGCGCGACGGTTTCGGCAACCCAGCGCGGCTCCGCGTCCCCGGCGGTCGCCCGGGCGAGGTCGTCAAAAAAGGTCCGCTTCCGCATGAAAGAAAGGGCAAACGCAGCAACAATGCCCGCAAAGACGAGCAGCGTCACAAGCGCGGTTATGTACGGGTTTACGCCGGCGACGGTAAGGATGAACGCCGCGAGCGCATCGACCGCAACGAGCGGGCCCCACAGCATGACGGTGTCGCGAAGGTATGCCCTAACGGTCATGGCGCCCTCCTACACCGAATACCCGCGCCCGCGATGCGTGGTGAGATAGCCGGTGACACCGATCTTCTCGAGCGTTGTGCGCAGACGGTTAATGTTCACCGTAAGCGTGTTGTCGTCGACAAAGGCATCGGAATCCCACAGCTCCCGCATGAGCGCCTCGCGCGAGACGATCGTGCCCGCGCGGCGCATGAGCAGCGCTAAGATCCGCATCTCGTTTTTGGTGAGCTCCACCTGGCCACCCGCGGCGACGGCGACGGAACGCGACAGGTCGAGCGTGAGCCCTTTGTGCTCGAGCCCGCTTTTGGTGTCGGGGCCGGCGGCTCGGCGCAGCAGCGCTTGGATGCGCGCAACGAGCACCCGCGCGCTGTAGGGTTTGGGAATGAAATCATCCGCCCCCATGGTCATGCTCATGACCTCGTCGATCTCGGTCACACGGCTGGTGAGGACGATGATGGGGACATCGGAGGCGGCGCGCAGCTCACGGCAGACAAACTGCCCATCGGTGCCGGGCAGCGTAAGGTCAAGCAGGACGAGGTCGGGGTGTGCCGCGACGATGTCCTCGATCACCTGCGCAAAGTCGGTGGTCGCCACGGTATCGAATCCGTTGCGCTCGAGCACCTCTATGAGCTCACCGCGGATGGCGGCGTCATCTTCCACTACGTAGATGAGGGGCATGAGAACTCCTTTGCGGCTGCATCCGTCCTGCGGCGGGCTAGGAACGCAGCTTATCGTAGCCTTGGGCGAGCATCTCGATAAAGGCCGAATCCTCGCCCGCGGGCGGAACGTCGGCTGCTATGACGACGCCGTGTTCGTCGGAGAGCAAAGCGAGTGCACCCGGGCAGGCGCCCGAGAGCGCACGGTACGCAAGCGCCGGGTCCCGCTCGACGCGCAGGCCGCGCGTCTCGGCAAGCTGCAGGGCAAGAGAGGCCGTCCCCGCCAGCGCATCGTCCTCCGATACGCCAAGCACCAAAGCACCGTCCGTGGCACAGGCGAGCACCTCGGGGGCCACGCCCGTCTCGTCCGCCTCCCGACGGGCGCCGAGCGCGCGGTAGGCGAGCGCCTCCGCCGCGGTGTTGGCAAGCGGCTCGTAGGCACCGGTCGACATGGCGGCATGCCCGGCCTTGTCGATAACGAGCATCAGCACGCCGTCATCGGGCACGGCAACGGTCGAGTCGTCCGCAAGCGACCACTCGATATGCTGCTTTGCCCAGGACAGCAGGCTGCGGGACACGGCCTCCCCGTTCACGTGACGGGAGCTAAGCGCTCGGATATGCCGGTTGAGCAGCGGCACGCGGCGCGCTGTCATGCGCCAGCGGCACACCAGCGCAGGCTCGCCCAGCGTAAAGGCCTCTTCTTGGGGCGTAGGTTCCTGCGTATCCATACTGCTTCGCTTCCAATCGCTCGAGCCCTGCGCGCGCAGGGCGGATGGACGAGCGCCCCGAGCCGCCTCACGGGGCTCGGGGCGCTGTTGCACACGCTGCGGCTGCCTCCGCATAAGAGGGCAGACGTTAGTGACGGAAGTGGCGCGTGCCGGTGAACACCATGGCGATGTTGTGCTCGTTGCACGCCTCGATGGACTCATCGTCGCGCACCGAACCACCCGGCTGGATGATCGCCGTCACGCCGTGGGCTGCGAGCACGTCGACGTTGTCACGGAACGGGAAGAACGCATCGCTCGCGCAAGCGAACTCGCCTTTCTCGATGCCCATGCGCTCGCACGCATCCTCCGCACGCTCGCACGCAAGAAGCGCCGAGTCAACGCGGTTGGGTTGGCCGGGCCCCATGCCAATGCCGGCCTCGTTCTTGGCGATGAGGATGGCGTTGGACTTGACGGTCTTGACCACGCGCCAAGCAAAGAGCAGGTCGCGCATCT
>CAUGVQ010000100.1 GCA_959602875.1 uncultured Collinsella sp.
CAGTCGATCGGCGAGCCCGGTACCCAGCTTACGATGCGTACCATTCACTCCGGCGGCGTCGCAGGCGTCGACGACATTACGCAGGGTCTGCCTACGGTTGGCCGTATGTTCGACGTCGTCGGCAACGTCAACGAGAAGATCCTTGGCCGTGAGGCCGACCTCGCCCCGCACTCGGGCATGCTCTCGATCAAGCCTGAGAAGAGCGAGTACGTCCTCACCATCACCGACATCGACGATGCCACCCGCATTATCGACGAGATTCGCGTCCCGGCCTCCGTGCGCTTCATGCCCGGTATCGAGGACGGCTGCGAGGTCCGCGCCGGCGACCAGCTCACCAAGGGCTTCGTCAACTTCCGCAACCTCCGCAAGCTCACCGACATCGAGTCCACGATGCACACGTTCGTCGAGAGCGTGAAGGACGTCTACACCTCGCAGGGCGTCGACCTGAACGACAAGCACATCGAGGTCATCGCACGTCAGATGCTGCGCCGCGTCCAGATCACCAACCCCGGTGACTCGAAGTACCTGCTCGGTCAGTACGTCGACCGCTACGAGTTCGCCGACGAGGTCGAGCGCATCGCCCGCGAGGGCAAACAGACCCCGGCGGCCGAGCCCGCGATCCTGGGTACGCTCAAGGTCGCTGCGTCCATCGACTCCTGGCTCTCCTCTGCGTCGTTCATCCGCACGGCGGGCGTCCTCACCGAGGCTGCCATCGAGGGCAAGGTCGACCACCTGCTCGACCTCAAGAGCAACGTCATCGTCGGTAAGAAGATCCCCGCGGGCACCGGCCTCAAGCCGTACGCCAACGCGCAGCTCACCTACCGCACCGCCGACGGCTACCAGGTCATCGACGGCCCCACCTCGCCTGCTGCCAAGAGCCTGCCCGACTGGGCGCCCGATGCGCTCAAGGAGCTCGACGAGAAGCTGCCGCAGGAAGTTGACTGGGCCGGCTACGACGAGCTCGGCGGCGGCGACGGCTCCTTCACCCGCAACGGCCGTACGGTCACCGCGGATGAGGCCAAGCTCTACCTCTTTGACGACCTCGGCGTGAGCCAGCGCTGGACCAACAAGTTCAGCGAGGTCGGCATCGAGACCGTGGGTGACCTCGTGGGCAAGTCCGAGGAGGACCTGCTCCGCATCGATGGCATCGGCCACAAGGCGCTCGAGGAGCTGCGCGCCGGTCTTGAGCAGCACAACCTGCTCTACATCCTCGAGAACGACAACGACAAGGCAGATGCCGAGGACCTCTCGCAGCTGCTGCAGATGGTCTTCTCGCCGGATGGCCCGGACGAGATCCTGCTCGGCACGAGCGCCCCGCGTCATCACCTCGACTCTGACGAGGAGATGATCGGCGCTCCGGCGGACGCCTCCGGATCCAGCGCTTCGTCTGACGTCATCAACGAGGACATGGCCTCGCTCGACGCGCTCCTGAACGAGCTCGTCGACACCGATGATGCCGACGACGAGGAGACCATCGGCTAGGCAAGGACGCTTATCGCCATAGTCCGCTGACGGCGGCCCGCTTTCCGCAAGGGGAGGCGGGCCGCTTTGGTATGTCGTTCGTGCCACAGACGGCGTAGGCGCCGCGCGGGCTGGCTATACTCATGGCGAACGCTCGGCCGGGCGATGCGAAGACGCTCGACAGGGAGGAGCCATGAAGACCTTTACCATCGGAAAGACGCGCTCGCGGGCAACTATCGCCTTGATCTGCGCACTGACGTGTCTGGCCGCCATCACGGCGCTCACGGGGCAGTGGGCCCTTCTGGGCAACGACGCGGTGGCGCTCGCCCCTCTTCCACCTGTTGCCCGCTGCGCCTTGAGCGTGCTTCTGGCGCTGCTCCTTGGAATGCTCGTGCTATCGGTGGTGATTACCTCAGCTCGCTATTGGCAGCTCACCGAAGACGAGATCCGTTGCCGCTCGCTGGGCGTGACCTCGGACTGGCCGCGCTATGCCTGGGACGTGCTGCGCGGGCGGAATCCCGAGGTGGACATCCGCATCGCCACGGCGGCGGTCACGGGCGTGCGCCTCAGTTGGAGCCGGCAGATCGTTACCACGCCGTGGACGCGTGGGATCCCGACGCCGATGTATCCCATCACTGTGGAGATGACGCTGGCGGGCGGGGGCAGCGTCGACTTCTACCATCTCGACTACGACGTGGTGACGCTCGGGCGGGCGCTGCGCTACCTCATCGATGAGCGGGGCGTTGCGCTTGAGGATCCTGACCATCTGCTCTCCCAGATGGGGGAGGACGCGCTGTGCGCAGAGCGCATCTACACCTACCTCGAGGGGCTCGACCGAGAGGGTCGCAAGCGCGACGGCGACCGAGCCAAGGGGCGGTGAGTGCCATGGCAAGCGCGCACCTGACGCTGCAAAGCGGAAACGCCCTTGTGCGCATCCCGCTCGAGAGCATTCTCTACCTGGAGTCTCGCCGGCACTATCTGATGGTCTACGCCCGCTGCGGAACGTTTCGGATACGAGGCAAGATCTCGGAATATGCCGAGCGCCTGCGCGGGGCAGGGTTCGTGCAGATTCACCGTTGCTACGTGGTGAACCGCGCCAAAGTGGCCGCAGTGCGCCACGCCGAGGTCGAGCTCGCGGACGGCACCCGCGTGCCGATAGGCCGTCGCTACCGCGCGAGCCTCTCATCGAGGTAGGTCGCGCGACGGGCATGGAGGTTGCGTGGCGAGTCGCTCCAAGTAAAGTTTCAACCAGCAAACTTAAACCGCTTCAACGAATATCTAACCAGTTTCTGACCAGTTCTTGCACGAATCTAAGGGGAATCTAACCGGGCGGTTAGATTCGTGACAGCTTTTGGCAAGAACGGGACCAGAAAAATGAGATTGTCGTCACCTGCACTCGATCGTGCGCGAACATAAGGGCATGAGTATCGTCCTGTCACATAGCGCCGTTCGTCTGCTGTACCGCGCGCCCGCGCGGCCCCGTTACCTGCCGAAGCTTCCTGAGGTGTCGAGTCCCCTCAAAACGGGCGCTCCACAGGCGGATGAGGTTGCCCGCGCGCGGGCGCTCCTCATCTCATACGGCATCCCGGCATCGAAGCTCGAAACACTCGAGTTGCTGGTATCTGAGCCCAAAGAGCGCCGACGCATGCGAGGCATCAAATGCCGCGTTTGCAGGCACGAGCTGCCCGCGCATGCGTTGGTGTGGCTCGATGCGGGGATCTTCGCCGTCGATCCGCGCTTCTGTGCGCTCCTTGCGGGGCGGGACCTTGACTACCTTGAGCTGGTGGAATACTACTACGAGCTCTGCGGGGGCTATGAGCTGCCGATTAAGGAGGGGGGAGTCTTACCGGGAGGCCGCGCCGCTCACCAGCTGCCGTGAGCTCGAGACGTTCTTTCGCTCCATGCGGGGTATGCACGGTGTCCCCCAGGCACTGCGTGCGGTGCGCTACGCTCGCGATGGCTCGCGCAGCCCTATGGAGACGGCATCAACCATGACACTCGTGCTACCGAGGCGAGACGGAGGACTCGGCATCCACAGGGTGACCATGAACCACTCCATCGCGATTACGGGGACCACGCGTCGCATGACCCGTCGGCGGGAGTTCTTTGCCGACGCGTATATCGCCCCCGCCCGGCTGCTCATCGAGTACATGGGCATGCGCCATGAGGAAGAGGGGCGCCAGGCGGACGACAGCGAACGCGACAACGCCCTCGACACCATGGGCTACCACGTGGTGCGCATCTGGCGCTGGGCGTTCTTCGATACGATGAGGTATCGGCGCATTCTCGCGAAGATCCGCGCGGAGGTCGGGTTGCGGGCAACGCGATTCCCGGCTGATTTCGATGACCGGCAGGAAGCGCTGTGCAGGTTCGTCCTAAGACACTGGCTGTATGGGAGTCGTGGGCCCGGCAAATTGGCTGCGGGGGCAGGCTCGGCTAGATGCAGAGGGATGAACATGAGCGGTTGAGGGTGCGGGGACATCAGACGACCCAACCTCACTGTGCAAAAATCGCGGTAATGAACCCGAATTCGCGCATTTCGAGGGTTTGTGTCAGCGAAGGTTCACAAGCGAAAGAAATGTACGGTAGCTGACCAGCGGTTTCTCTAAGGGTGCATTTGCGGGTTCACTGCCGGGTTCATTGCACGCGGTTTTGCACAGCAGGAGGGCAGGCGGTGGGGGAGTGGAGTTGGTGCGGGTGGCCGCAGCTGGTGGGAAGCAAGGTTTTACGAGGATGGACGCAGATGGTGGGGAGGAAGATAGGGTGAAGTTTTGCACTGGTAGTCACAGGGAGAAATCGCTGGGTGCGTCGGCTTGTCTCGACCCTCCGCCGGTCCGGTTGCCACGCTCGCCGAAAACCGGCCCGCTGCGGCCCGGTCCCGCCGAGCGCTTCCGCCCCACCCCCGCCGCATGTGGAGATTTCGCGCAATCGAGCCAGAATCAGGATACGCCCGGAGCCGTGGTCTGTTGACACCGAACCTCGCGCGCGTAGAATCATGCATTGCTGTTTCGTGGGTGGATGCTGACGCCCCGGGGCTAGCCGTTGCACCTTTTATTCAATAGCTGGAGTATTGAGAAGGAGTTAGCTTTGCCTACTATCAACCAGCTGGTCCTCAAGGGCCGCAAGTCCAAGCCCGCGAAGTCCAAGAACGCGGCGCTGCAGCACAACCCGCAGAAGCGCGGCGTGTGCACCCGCGTGTTCACCACCTCCCCCAAGAAGCCGAACTCGGCCCTGCGTAAGGTCGCTCGTGTGCGCCTCGTCAACGGCATCGAGGTCACGGCCTACATTCCGGGTGAGGGCCATAACCTTCAGGAGCACTCCATCGTCGCCATCCGCGGCGGCCGCGTGCGTGACCTCCCTGGTGTTCGCTACAAGATCATCCGCGGTGCGTACGACTGCGCTCCGGTGAACAACCGCAAGCAGTCCCGCTCCCGCTACGGCGCGAAGCGTCCGAAGAACTAACGCAACCGACACCAACGCTTTAGGCCGGGTTGCGCCAAAGGCGCATGCAAGTAGGTACACCCGGTATTACGTAAGGAGATTTTCATGCCGCGTCGTGCATCTAAGACTCAGCGTCGCGAGATTCAGCCTGATGCTGTCTACAACAATCGTCTCGTGACTCAGCTCATCAACAAGGTCCTCCTCGACGGTAAGAAGTCCGTTGCCGAGCGCGTCGTCTATGGCGCTTTCGACATCGTGGCTGCTAAGTCCGAGGGCGATCCGCTGGCCGTCTTCAAGAAGGCCATGGAGAACGTCAAGCCCACGCTCGAGGTCAAGCCCAAGCGTGTCGGTGGCGCCACCTACCAGGTGCCTATGGAGGTCAACTCCCGTCGCTCCACTCAGCTCGCCATCCGCTGGATCGTCAACTTCTCGCGTGCCCGCAAGGAGAAGACGATGGCCGAGCGCCTCGCCAACGAGATCCTCGACGCCTCCAACGGCGTTGGCGCTTCTGTGAAGAAGCGTGAGGACGTCTTCAAGATGGCCGAGGCCAACCGCGCGTTCTCGCACTATCGCTGGTAATTCAGGGAAGGGTAACTACTCATGGCTAAGGCTAAGTACAAGCTTTCCGAGACCCGCAACATCGGCATCATGGCCCACATCGATGCCGGTAAGACCACCACGACCGAGCGCATCCTCTACTACACCGGCAAGACCCACAAGATCGGTGAGGTGCACGAGGGCGCTGCCACCATGGACTGGATGGTCCAGGAGCAGGAGCGCGGCGTGACCATCACCTCGGCTGCTACCACGTGCTTCTGGCACAAGGGCGGCAAGGCCGGCGAGGGCCCCGCGTACCGCATTCAGATCATCGACACTCCCGGCCACGTGGACTTCACCTCCGAGGTCGAGCGTTCGCTTCGCGTGCTCGACGGCGCTGTGGCCGTGTTTGACGCCGTGGCCGGCGTGCAGCCGCAGTCCGAGACCGTGTGGCGCCAGGCCCGCAACTACAACGTTCCGCGCATCGCCTTCATCAACAAGTACGACCGCGTGGGTGCCGACTTCTGGCACGCCATCGACACCATGAAGGAGCGCCTGCACGCCAACGCCGTGGCCATCCAGGTCCCGATGGGCGCTGAGGACAACTTCTGGGGCGTCATCGACCTCGTGACCATGATCGCGTGGGACTTCAAGGCCGACGACAAGGGCATGACCTACCCCGAGCCGATGGACGAGATTCCGGCTGAGTTCGCCGACATCGCCGCCGAGAAGCGCGAGGAGCTGCTCGACGCCGCCGCCAACTACGATGACGAGCTCATGGAGATGATCCTCGAGGAGCAGGAGATCCCCGTCGAGAAGCTCAAGGCCGCCATCCGCGCCGGCGTGCTCGCCAACGAGCTCAACCCCGTCCTCGTGGGCTCCGCCTACAAGAACAAGGGCGTGCAGGAGCTGCTCGACGCCGTCGTCGACTACCTCCCGAGCCCGCTCGACATCCCCGCCGTCGAGGGCACCAACCCCAAGACCGGCGAAGCCGACAGCCGCGAGGCCGACTACGAGGCCCCCTTCTCCGCTCTCGCGTTCAAGATCATGACCGACCCCTACGTCGGTAAGCTCACGTTCTTCCGCGTGTACTCGGGCCACATCGACGCCGGTTCCTACGTGGTGAACGCCACCAACGGCCAGCGCGAGCGCTTTGGCCGCATCCTCGAGATGAACGCCAACGACCGCGTCGACGTCGACGGTGCCTTTGCCGGCGACATCCTCGCCGCCGTGGGCCTCAAGAACACCACCACCGGCGACACCCTGTGCACCGAGGGCCACGAGATCATCCTCGAGTCCATGGAGTTCCCCGATCCGGTCATCGACGTCGCCGTCGAGCCCAAGACCAAGGCCGAGCAGGACAAGATGTCCATGGCGCTTGCCAAGCTCGCCGAGGAGGACCCGACCTTCCAAGTCCGCGCCAACCACGAGACCGGCCAGACCATCATTGCTGGTATGGGCGAGCTGCACCTCGAGATCATCGTCGACCGTCTGCTGCGCGAGTTCAAGGTCGAGGCCAACGTCGGTAAGCCCCAGGTTGCCTACCGTGAGGCTCCGGGCCACGACGTCGAGCGCGCCGAGGGCAAGTTCGTCCGCCAGTCCGGCGGCCGCGGTCAGTACGGTCATGCCGTCATCAAGCTCGAGAAGATGGAGGAGGGCTTCGGCTACGAGTTCGTCAACG
>CAUGVQ010000101.1 GCA_959602875.1 uncultured Collinsella sp.
CCGGCCTTGACGTCGAGGCAGGGTATGACGCGCTTTGTCAGCATGGGCGGACCTCCTGCCTAGCGGCGGTGGTGGCGCCCGTAGTGGCAGGGGCGCCCGTGGCGTCGCACGCGAGGGCGTCGGTGGGGCCTGCAGCGGCGGCGAGGGCCGCCTCGAGCGTGAACGCGCCCTCGTAGAGCGCGCGGCCCGTGATGGCGCCCTCGATTACATCGGGACCCGCCTGAGCGAGCGCGCGGATGTCCGCGAGCGACGATATGCCGCCCGAGGCAACCACGGGAAAGCCCGCAAGGGCGGCAACGCGGCGGTACGCGTCCACGTCGATGCCGGTCTGCATGCCGTCGCGCGCGATATCGGTGTAGACAAGATGGCGAAAGCCCAGACTCGCGAGCTCGGAGACCACGTCGTCGAGCGTGCGCGGCACGTCCTCGCGCCAGCCGTTCACCCTAACCTGGCCGTCGCGCGCCGCCACATCGGCCACCAGCACATCGCCAAAGGCGCGGGCGGCCACCTCGGCAAAGCCCGGCTCGGTCACGAGCACTGTGCCGAGCGCGATGCGTGCGCACCCAAACCCTACAAGCTCGTCGATGCGTGCGAGCGAGCGCACGCCACCGCCCACGTCGACTGAGAGGCCCTCGACCTCGCAGATCGCCTTGATGGCTGCGGTGTTGGCGGCTCGCGCGTCCTCGTCCTCCTCAAGGGCGGCAGAAAGGTCCACGACGTGCACCCACTCGGCGCCGGCCTCGGCAAACGCGCGCGCCTGCGCGGCCGGGTCGTCCGCATAGACCTTGCAGCGCGAACGGTCGCCACGCTCGAGACGGACCACGCGGCCCGCCACCAAGTCGATTGCCGGAAAGAGAATCATGCGATCGCCCCCTGGCAGATACTCGTGAAGTTTCGCAAGATGCCCGCGCCGTGGGCGGAAGACTTCTCGGGGTGGAACTGGCAGCCAAAGATGTTGCCGTGCCAGATGACCGAGGGGATGGCGCGCGCGTAGAACGTGTGCGCGGCGACGTCCTGCGCGTCGGCATCCTCGGCCACGGCATACGAATGGGTGAAGTAGACATTTGCACCCTCGTCAAAACCGGCGAGAAGCGGGCAGGAGCGGCCGCGCTCGGTCAGATGGACCTGGTCCCACCCCACGTGCGGAATCTTGAGGCGCCGCGCGGGCAGGAGCGTGCAGGAGCCCTTGAGCACGCCGAGGCCGCGCACCCAGCGCGTGCCGCCCTCGGCAAAGACCATGCCCGGTGCAAGGCCCTCTCCGCGGGGCGAGGTAGCCTTTGCAAGCGGCGCCTCGACAGGCACGCCTTCGTCGCCGCAGTCAAACAGAAGCTGCTGGCCCAGACAGATGCCCAAAAAAGGCGTGCCCGCACCGCCGGCGATGGCCTCGGTTATGGCCGCGTCCTGCCCCGATGCCCGCATGAAGCTGATGGCGTCAAAAAACGAGCCCACGCCGGGCAGGACGATGCCGTCCGCCTGGCGGATCTTGTCTGGGTCGTCAGTCGCCACCGCCTGCGCGCCGGCGCGCGAAAGGCCGCGCACCACGCTCGAGAGGTTTCCCTTGTGGTAGTCGACAACGACGATACGCGGGCTAGCCCCCACTATCCGTCACCCCTTTTTCGGTCAAACGCACGCCAGCGAGGCCGAGTGCACGAAACGAACCCGTCCCCAAATTGGCCGGGTGCACGAAACGAACCCGTCCCCAAATGAGCCCCAAATGAGCCTAGAGGGCGCCCTTGGTGGAGGGCACGCCCGTCACGCGCGGGTCAAGCGCGCAGGCGGCACGCATAGCGCGGCCCGCGGCCTTGAACGCCGCCTCGATGATGTGGTGCGTGTTGGCACCGGCAAGCTCGCGCACGTGCAGCGTCAGGCGCGCGTCACGGGCAAAGGCGTAGAAGAACTCGACCGCAAGCTCGGCATCGAATGCGCCCACACGCTCAGTCGGCAGCGGCAGCGTGCAATACGCCTGGCCGCGGCCGGAGATATCGACCACTGTCTGCACGAGCGCCTCGTCGAGCGGGACCGTGCAGTCGGCAAAGCGCGTGATGCCCGCCTTGTCGCCCAGTGCCTCAGCAAAGGCCTGGCCGAGCACGATGCCCGTGTCCTCGACGGTGTGGTGCGCGTCGATATCGGTATCGCCCACCACCTTGACCTTGAGGTCAAAGAGGCCGTGGCGGCCAAAAGCGTTGAGCATGTGGTCAAAAAACGGCACACCGGTGTCGATGTCGCAGGTGCCCGAGCCGTCGAGACCGAGCGTGATGGTGATGTCGGTCTCCGACGTCCGACGCGCAACGCTCGCGGCGCGCGGCGCGTCTGCCGGGAGGCTCGACCCTTTGAAGAGCGAGGTCAAGCCCGAACTCTGGCGCGCATCCACCTCAGACACGGTCGCTGCCGAGGTCTCGGCCAGGGTCTTGGGCTGTTTGCGGTAAACGGTCATCGTCCCTCCTTACGTGTGAGCTCGCTGAGGGCACAGACGAGCGCATCGTTTTCTTCTGGTGTACCCACCGTGAGGCGCAGGCACTCCGCGAGCCCCGGCGCAGAGCTGAAGTCGCGAACGAGTATCGAGTAGTCGTCGCGCAGGCGCCGGCGCACCTCGGCCGCATGCGGCAGGCGCACGAGCAGAAAATTTGCCGCGCTTGGCCAGACGCGCACGCCCTCGAGCGCACCGAGGGCTGCGGCCAGGCGCTCGCGCTCGGCGCAGATGGCCTCAACGCAGGGCCGGTAGGCGTCGCGCGCACGCACCGCGGCGAGCGCCGCCGCCTGGGTGAGCACGTTAACCGAGTAGATCTGACGCACCGCGGCAAAGACGTCGATGATATCGGCTGCGGCGAGCACGTAGCCCAGGCGGATGCCCGCCTCGCCAAAGGCCTTTGAGAGCGTGTGCAGAACCACGAGGTTGGGGCAGCGCGCAAGCAGCACCTCGGCAGAGGAGCCGGCCGGCGCGAACTCGCCGTACGCCTCATCCACCATCACGATGCCGGGGCACGCGGCGCAAACGCGCTCGACGAAGTCCAGCGGCACAAGGTTGCCCGTGGGATTGTTGGGCGAGGTCAGAATCACCATCGCCGCATTGCGCGCGGTGGCAAGCAGGGCCTGCTCGTCAAGAGCGAAGGTCTCCGCATCGCGGAAGACGCGCACGCTCTCGGTTTGGACAAGCGAGGCGAAAAACCCGTACTCGCTGAAGTCGGGCGGGCAGGTCACGAGCGTGCGCCCGGGCCCGCCGAAGGCGAGCAGAAAGTTGAAGAGGAGCTCGTCGCCGCCGTTGCCCACGCAGACGTTCTCACGCGCGAGGCCGTGGCGACTTGCCAGCTCGTCGCGCAGCTCGTTTGCCATGGGGTCGGGGTAGCGGTTGAGCGGTGTGGCAGCAAGCGCGCTATCGATGGCCTCGCGCACGCCCGCGGGCAAGGGATAGGTGTTCTCGTTGGCCGAAAGGTTGATCTTGCACGGCGAGAACGCCGGGTCGTAGGGCTCAATATCGGCCAGATGCGGCTGAACGAGGGCGCGCATGCGCTCGGAGAGCTGGGCCATGGCCTACTCCTCCCCCACCTGGGCGTCACGGGCGCTGCCGCACGCGCCGTCTGCGACCACCGGGACATCGTCGCCCGGCCAAGCGATTGCCGTAAGATCGGCGCCCTCGAGCGTCTCGGACGCAACGGCATCGGAGCCGCACTCGAGCACGCGGCGTCGCAGGCCCGCCGAGAGCGCGTGCGCCCACAGGCCCTCGGCCTCGGCCAGACGCTGCGTTGCCGGCGCATCGGCAAGCAGTCCCTCGGGCGTGTAGCAGATAACCGACGACTTCTTTTGGAAGTCTTCGACCGAAAGCGGGCTCGAGAACCGGGCGGTTCCGCCGGTGGGGAGCGTGTGGTTGGGACCGGCAACGTAATCGCCTAAGGGCTCGGAGCTCCAGGCGCCCACAAAGATCGCACCGGCGTTGCGGATCTTGCCGAGAAGCGCCATGGCGTCCGCGCAGTGCAGCTCGAGGTGCTCCGGCGCGATGGTGTTCACCGCAGCGACGGCCGCCTCGAGGTCGGGGGCGACGATGATCATGCCCTCGGCATCGAGCGAGGCGCGCGTAATCTCGGCACGCGGGCTCTGCGCCACGAGCGTGTCGATCGCACGCTCGACCGCGCGCGCAAAGGCAGCATCGCAGGTGACGAGGTAGCAGGCGGCAAGCGGGTCGTGCTCGGCCTGCGCCATGAGGTCTGCCGCCACCACGGCGGGCGCCGCCGTACCGTCCGCAAGCACGCAGACCTCAGAGGGGCCGGCGACCATATCGATGCCCACATCGCCCGAGACGAGCTGCTTTGCCGCGGCCACATAGGCGTTGCCGGGACCGGTGATGACGTCGACCGCAGGTACCGTCTCGGTGCCGTAGGCAAGCGCCGCGATCGCCTGCGCTCCGCCCACGAGGTAGACCTCGTCCACGCCGCCGAGCTTTGCCGCGGCAAGCGTATAGGGCGAGATGGCGGGCGCGCCCGGGGCGGCGTCGCGCTGCGGCGGCGTCACCATGACCACGCGCTCTACGCCAGCCACCTTGGCCGGGATGGCGTTCATGAGAACGGTCGAGGGGTACTGCGCGCGCCCTCCCGGCACGTAGATGCCCGCCGCGGCAACGGGCGTCACCTGGACGCCGAGCAGGGTGCCGTCAGTGCGCGTGGTGAACCAGCTCTGGGTGAGCTCGCGCTCGTGAAACGCGCGGATCTGCGCGGCGGCGCGCTCAAGTGCGGCGCGAAAGGTGGGGTCGACGTTATCGAGCGCCCGGTCGAGCACCTCGTCCGGAAGCCGAAGGCTCTCGATCTCCACCCCGTCGAAGGTGCGCGCATAGTCGCACAGGGCAGCGTCGCCCTCTTCGCGCACGCGCGCCACGATGCCGCGCGCCGCCTCAACAATCTCTGCCGGCAACACGCCCTTGCGCGTGAGCTGAGCCGCATTCAGGCGCTCGCCCGCCGCCAACGTTACCGTCCTCATAATTCCTCCTCGCCGCCCCAGGGCCACCGTGTCATCCGTAGTTTGCAAACACGGGGTGCGCGACCCAGCTGAAGTGCCGCGCACCCCGTATAGCGGAGTGTTTACTTTATCACGCTAAAGCGCCTCGCATCGGCAGACCACCGGCTTGCAACCATCTGCTAACACAGCCGCCCGCTGCGGCAGCCCGCTGCGCGCTCCGCCTCGCAGCTGCGCGCACGTGCGGCCTACTACGCGCTCACCTCGCCAATAAAGGCGCGCGTGCGCTCGTTTTGGGGATGCTCAAAGACCTGCTCGGGCGTGCCCTCCTCCACGATCACGCCGCCCTCCATAAAGATGACGCGGTCGGCAACGTCGCGCGCAAAGCCCATCTCGTGCGTGACCACGACCATGGTCATGCCGCCCTGCGCGAGCTCGCGCATGACGTCGAGCACGCCACGCACAAGCTCTGGGTCGAGCGCGGAGGTGGCCTCGTCAAAGAGCATCACGTGCGGCTCCATCGCAAGCGCTCGCGCGATGGCAACGCGCTGCTGCTGGCCGCCCGAGAGCTCGGAGGGGTAATGGTCGGCGCGGTCGGCCAAGCCCACGCGGTCGAGCTGCTCGCGCGCGATGCGCTCCGCGTCTGCCTTGGAGCGCCCAAGGACCTTCATCTGAGCGAGCATGACGTTATGCAGGGCGTCTTTGTGCGGGAACAGGTTGAACTGCTGAAAGACCATCCCCATGTGCTCGCGCACCTTGTTGATGTTGACCTTGGAGCCGGTTATGTCCTGGCCCTCGAAGATGATCTGGCCGGCGGTGGGCTCCTCAAGCAGATTCAGGCAGCGCAAGAGGGTCGACTTGCCGGAACCGGAGGGACCGAGCACCACCACGACCTCGCCTTTGTGAATATCGAGCGAGATGTCCTTCAGAACCTCGACATCGCCAAAGCTCTTCTTGAGGTCGCGAATGGAGATGATGACGTCGTCTGCGGGCGCGGGCGCGGCGCAGGCGTCCTGAGTTGCGTTAGGCATGGGCGACCTCCCCCTTCTCGGCAGCATCCGCCGCGGCGCGACGACGGCGACGCCCGCCGTGCACGCGGTCCTCCAGATGACGCGTCACCTTGGAAAGCGGCAGCGTAATGATGAGATAGAACACGGCGGCCACGATGTAAGGCGTGATCGAGCCCGTCGAGGCAACGATGGTGCGCGCGTACATCACGAGCTCCATGACGCCCACGGCCGCGAGCAGCGACGTGTCCTTGTACAGAACGATAAACTCGCTGGTGAGGTTGGGAATCACGAGGCGGAACATCTGCGGCAGTACCACGTACAGGGTGGTCTGCAGGCTCGTCATACCGAGCGATCGCGCGGCCTCGGTCTGACCCTTGCTGATGGAGAGGATGCCCGCGCGGTAAATCTCGCACATATACGCACCCGAGTTCATGCACATGACGGTCACGCCGAGCGGGAAGTTGGGGATGTCGATGCCCGCGAGCGGCAGGCCAAAGAACGCAACGTAAATCTGGAGGAAGAGCGGCGTGCCGCGCACCAGGTTCACGTAGGTGGTCGCGATACCGCGCACGACGGCGATCTTGGAGAGGCGCATGAGTGCGAGCAGAAGACCAAGCGGAATCGCCAGCGGGAAGGCAACCGCCACCACGCCGAGCGACATGAAGAAACCCGTCAGTACCACCGGGAAGCTCGTCACCAGGATGGTGGGGTCAAAGAACAGATGCAGGAAGCGATTCTCGTTCCACGCCTGCACCCAGGCCTGCTCCTCGAGCCACTGCGAGAGCGCCTCGGGGCCGGAGATGCCCTCGACGGAGATGACGGGGATGTTTGCGATCGTGTGACCGGTGTTATCGGCATCGCCCGCGAGCGTGTAGCTCGCCGCCACCTGCATCTCGCCACCGGCGACCGGGAAGTACACGCCGTAAATGATGATATTCAGGCGGCCCATCTCGGTAAGCGCCGGCTCGAACGTGAGCGTAAGTGAGCGCTCGTCGCTCTCAAGCGTGTACGAGGGATCGACGCGCGTCATGAAGTCGTCGCCCGTAAGGAGCGTCACAGCGAGGTCGTCGGTCTCGTACGTCGTGCCCTCGGGCATGAAGATTGTGAGCGACTCGACGCCTTCGCCGCCGTCGACCGTCG
>CAUGVQ010000102.1 GCA_959602875.1 uncultured Collinsella sp.
AAACTCATCGATACCGGCTGGCTATATAGCCAACAGGATAAAGCCCACTTACTTCGCAGGTTTTTGAGCACGTCGGGTAGCGCGGCGCTCGCTACGCCCGCCCGCGGCGGCGCCGGTCCTCGTCAATACCCGCGCGCCACGCGCCCGACGCCATCGACGCGCCCGCGCGCACCGTCGCGGTCGCGATACTCGCCGCCTCGTATAGCGCCCCGGTGCCGATATCGTCGGCAATATACTCGACCGCCATATCGGAATCGAGCCCCAGGCTCTCCGCCTCGCTCTCCACGTCGATGTTCGCGCCGATGAACAAAAACTCCCAGCCCATCTCGCGATGCTTGCGGATGAGGCTTCTCACCCGGCGGTAGCCAAAGCGGCGGCTCGCGTTCTCCATGCCGTCCGTCGTGATGACGAAGAGCACGCGGTCCGCCTCGTAGCCAGCAGGCTGCACACGTTGGACAAGGTCGATGTGCTCGATGGCGGCACCCACCGCGTCGAGCAGCGCCGTGCAACCCCGGCAGCGGTACGTGTTCCGCGCGAGGCGCGGGACCTTCTCGATGGGAACGCGGTCGAGCACGACCTTCGACCGGTCGTTGAACTGGACGAGCGACACGAACGCCTCGCCCGGCTCCTCGCGGTTCTCCTCGATGAGCGCGTTGAATCCGCCGATGGTGTCATTCTCAAGCCCGGCCATAGAGCCGCTCGCATCGAGGATGAAGACGAGCTCGGCGCGCACCCCTGGCTCGCCCTTACCGGCCGCCGCCCTGCCGTTGACTCGGGTGTCCGCACCATCACGGTTGCCCTGCTTCTTACGAGACGTTCTCTCGACATCTTTCTTGCTCATGGTGTCCTCCTTGCACGTTGGGACTGACACCTATGAGGCTACGCGGCGGCGCACGAGGGCAGGTAAACTGTCAGGGGACATCTGGCGCACCGCGCGCGGGCGCCTGGGCCACGGCTTCAAAGCGGCCTTGCGCACGTACGGCGGCCCCGGCGGTACGCCCAGCGATGCACGACTCGCCCTACAGCGAACCCACGAGCGGTTGGTCGTAGGCAAAGAGCATCTCGTTCAGACGGAATACTTCGTAGATACCGCGCTCGATAAAGAAGCGGACGATGACGTCGAATTTGCTCGCACGCGAGAGCGTGAGCCCTGCGCGGCCCAATAGGTCCTGCGTCTCGGGCAGGTCGAGCTCAAGGGCAAAGGCGAGCGCCACCGCGGTGGGCTTGGTGGGCCGATACGCCGCGTTGCCACGGATCTTGGCAAAGAGCTGACGACTCAGGTTTGCACGGTGGTAGACCTCGGCGTCGGTCATGCCGCGCGCGTCGATGAGGGCAAGAAGCGTCTCCGAGAACGACGCGTCGAGGTGCGCGAGCGCCTTGTCGAGGGCGCCCTTGTCTGCGGAATGCGCAGACAGGTGCTGAGCAGCGCCGCGGGACCCCGCGCCATGGGGCCGCGCGAACACGGGAGCACCAAATGCCGGGGCGTCCTCCACCCACGCACGCTCCCGCTCCAGCTCAGCCGCACTCGAACGGGCCCGTAGATGGTGCTCGGCATAGGCGTCGTCGATGTACTCCGCGATCTCCGCCGCAAGCGCGCTCCCCTCGCGCACGACAGCGCGGTCGAACACCACGAGCGTTACCGCCACCTCGTCGTGCTCCGCCAAGAACGCCGCTGTCTCCTCGCGCGCGATCGCAAGCGCTTGCGCCACGGGATAGCCGTAGATGCCAGCTGATATGAGTGGGAAGGCGACCGAGCGCGCGCCAAGCTCCACCACGCGGGCAAACACCGCACGGTAGCAACGGCGCAATGCCTCCTCCTCGCCATGGGAACCGCCGCGCCAGATAGGCCCGACAGCATGGATGCACCATTGCGCCGGCAGGCGGAATGCCGGCGTCACCACGGCGTCGCCCGTGTTGCAATGGCCGATTGCCTCACAGGCTCGCGCCATGTCCGCGTACCCCGCAGCCTCAAACAGCGCGCCGCAGACCCCGCCACCCGGGGCAAGATGGGTGTTGGCAGCGTTTACCACCGCGTCAGCCGCTACACGGGCAATGTCGTTGCGGACGATGGAAAAGGGCATGGCAACCTCCTCGAACCTTGTAGGGATTATATCTATATGATTCGACGCTCATTCACAATGCAATCGTGGTATATTCCATAGTGATGTAACCAATCCGGTTACATCATGGTAATCATTATGGCCTTGGGAGGGCTGCTGGCGGGTCTGACGAACTATTGGGGGCGGTGCATCGTTGAGAATCACGTACTCCTCTAAGAAACTTCAATAACTGTGCGAGGATGAGCGCACGATGCACAAAAAGCGCCCCGATATCGAAAAGAAGCTCCGTCTGCGCATCAAAGCCATTGAGGCCGCAAAGACTTTAGGCGATCTTTCGAAAAACGACCCGTTAGGACGATGGCACCGCCTGAGCGGCGACCGAGAAGGACAGTGGGCAGGAAAGGTATCAGGTAACGAGCGCATCATCATCGAACCAAGCTGCGAAGGCGTGAAGATTCTCGACGTGATAGAGCAGCTTGTCGCAAGCGAGGTAAACGTTAGGGAAATAACCGATTACCACGACTAAGGAACATTGAAAGGAGACGGGGATGGCTACCAACTATGCGGTGGCGCCGGGTGAATTCCTTCAGGAGTGGATCGAGGGAGAGGGAAAAGGCATCACCCAATCGGATCTTGCAGAACGCCTCGGCGTCTCGCGAAAGCACGTTAACCAAATTCTCGGAGGCAAGGCATCTATCTCACCAGAGCTTGCGCTGCGACTTGAACACGTCACGGGTATTCCCTGCAGGGCCTGGCTTGCCTACGAGGCGCTTTATCAAGAGGACCGGGCACGAATACAAGAGGAAAACTCGCTGTCGAACCATCTGTCTTGCGTAAGCTCTGAGCTTGCCTCGTTTCTCAGAAAGCAGGGTGCGAGCAAGGCAACACTCCGCGACCGCCGACGGGTCCTCATCGATTTTCTTGACTTTACCGGATTTGGCTCATGCGGCGCATTCATAGAATACTCGAGTAAGACCATGCAATGCCCTGCCTATGCAGCACTGAGAGAATCAGGCGCAGACATAGACGAAGCACTTGTAGCCGCTTGGATAGCGGCCGGAGAAAAAACCGAGGCCTGCCGAAAGTCCAGCAATCTCCACTTCGATCGCCAAAAGCTGCTCGACCTTCTTCCGCAAATCAAGCAACGCGCCATGGTATCGGACAGCACCATGGTTGACGATATCTCGGCGATATTGGAAACCGCCGGTGTGATTTATCAGTTTGTTGAGCCTCCTAAGAAGTTCCCCTTGCATGGCATTACGCGCTGGCTGAAAAACGGCGTGCCCATTATCCAACAGACCGGCAGATGCAAAAAAGACGCCTATGTCATTTGGACGCTCTTCCATGAGCTGGGCCATCTACTGTACGACGAAGAGGCCGCCACACATATTGATTGCGACAGCAAGTCCGCAACACAGCAATCCCTCGAGGAAAAACGCGCCAACAGCTTTGCACGCAAGATACTCTTTGGCGATGATCTCAGCCCGTATCGGGGAATCACGAGATCCCATCAAATCGAAGCGATAGCCAAGCAACATGGTCACGTTGCAAGCGTGGTGGTGCTCGAACTCCATCGAAGGAGATGGCTCGATTACGGCTGGTGCAATGACCTTATAACGGACTTGGATATCCCCTTTGCCTCTCCGGCAGAGCACCTGACGTAATGCCTCGGGCCGCGCGGCGCTACAGCAGGGAGGCCGCCGTGCGCTCGAGCACCACGGGCGCCACGTGTTCGACCTCGCCAAGCGGCTGGCCAAAGACAAACCCGCCCGCCGTTGCAAACGACGCCGTGTCGGCCGAGGTCGTGGCAAAACGGTGCCGCACCGGCACCTCCGAGGCGGCGAGCTCCTCGCGGCGCATGAGCATCTCGGCCAGCTCGCGCGTGATCTCCTCTGCGGAGGACACAACGCGCACGCCCTCGCCGAGCGCCGCCCTAATGGGGCCCACGAGCAGCGGGAAGTGTGTACAGCCGAGCACCACCGTATCAATGCCGTGGTGGCGCAAGGGCTCGACCCGCTCGTCCACAATCGCACGGATCGCGGGGGTGTCGAACACATCCACGCCGCCGAGCCAGCGGGTGCCGTCGCGCACACCGTCGGCAAGCTCGTGCTCCACCAGCTCCACGAACTCGGGCGCCGCGCAACCAAACACGTCCACGCCCGCGTCAAAGTCCTGGATGGCGCGCGCGTAGGCGCCCGAGCGGATGGTGAGCTCGGTGGCGAGCACACCCACCTTGCGCGTGCGCGTGCTGTGGATGGCGGCGCGCGCACCGGGCACGATTACGCCGATGACGGGCACGTCGAAGGTCTGCTGGGCGAGCTGCAGCGCCGCCGCCGTGGCGGTGTTGCAGGCGATGATGATCATCTTGACGTTCTGGCGTGTGAGCCAGCTGCCCACCTGCAGGACAAACGAACGCACCTCGGCCTCAGAGCGCACGCCGTAGGGGCAGCGCTCGGTATCGCCGATGTAGCAGATGGACTCGTGCGGCAGCGCCTGCGAGATGGCGCGCGCCACGGTAAGGCCGCCGAGGCCCGAGTCAAAGATGCCGATGGGCCGCTCGTCGCCCTCGTAGGCTGGAATGGCCGCCGCGATCGCCTCGGCCGCGTGGCCCGCGATCGCCGACGCGACGCAACCCTCGGCCGCCTGACCTGCGATTGCCGACGCAACGCGGCCCTCGGTCACCTCGACCGCACCGCTTGTAGTCGCCTCGACCGTGCAGCCGCTTACCTCGCCCATAGCCGCCTCCCTTACGCGTTGCGGACGGCGTCGAGTACCATGCGCATAGCGCCCGACCAAGCGTCGATCGTGCGGCCGTGGGCGATGCAGGCGTTGTCGTGCTCGGCGAGGAAGAGCTCCGCGCCGGGGTCTTTGAGGCCGTTTTCCACCAGGATGAACTGCGCGGTCGCGTCCGCCATGAGAAAGTCGGACTCGGCGTCGCCGATGGAGAGGGTCTCTGCCGGATCGATGCCGCGGCGCTCGCAAAAGCGGCGGATGGCGCGGCCCTTCTCGAGCCCGCGCGGCTGGATGTTGAAGGCGCGCCCACGCACACCCTCGGGAAGCTTGAGGGTGGTGGGGGCGGAGATGTAGTTCAGAAAACCGTTGCACGCCCAGTCGAGGGGAAGGCCGGACTTGTCGAGGATGGCCTGCGCTTCCTCGTCATCGACCTCGCCACGAAAGCCCACTGTGACCTCGCGGTACTTGTAGCCGGTCGACATGTCGTTGTGGTACTCGAGCATGCCCGGCCAACGGCCCACAAACTCGTCGCACACGCCCGACGCCTCGATGACCTCGTGCGGGGTGCGGCCGTCCGCGGGGTCGTAGGGCATATCGGCCGTGAAGTACTCCCACACGTTGTGCTCGCGATCGAGCATGATGAGGCCGCCCATCTCGCCGATGTAGCTGTTGAGGCCGAGCACGCGCGTGTCCTCGTGGAGCATGGAGCGGTTGCGCCCTGAGCACGGGATGACCTCGATACCAGCGCGCGCCAGATCGACGAGCGCCGTGGCGAACTCGAGCGAGGGCTCGCCCGCCGCGTTCTTGAGCACGCAGGACCCCGGGCCCATCATGGTGCCGTCGAGGTCGGTGAAGACGTAGCGCACGCGCCCGTAGCGCTCCTGCAGCTCGTGGGGGGTGAGATCGGACAGAAACACGTGTGGCATGGTTCCTCCGCTGCCGGCGTTTGCATAACCGTCCCTATCATACCGGTCGCGGCGCCCGACGGCACGTTCGGCGGCGCGGCGCCATCGCAAAACCGTCTTGTGCGCACGCGGGGTATAACGGAAGCGAGTATCGTCCGCGGCGACGATGGGAGGGTGACGATGCTATTCAAGAAAGTGCTGGTCCCCTATGACGAGTCCGATCATGCCAAAAGCGCCCTGCATGTGGCCTTTGGCATGGTGGGCGACGACCCCGAGGCGGAGGTGCATGTGGTGACGGCCGTCTCGGTGGGGGCGCTGCCCGACCCGCTCTTTGGCTCCGGCTCCCCCGAAGACCCGTTCTCCGTTGCGTCGCAGGTAGACTACGACAACCTGCTGGGCGCGCTTCTGCAGCGCACGCGCGATGACATGACGGGCGTGATTGACGACGCGCTCGACGGCGCCAAATGCAAGATCGTGACGAACGCGATCGTGGCCGCCTCGGCGGTTGAGGGCATTGCCGACTACGTGGAGAATCACGACATCGACCTTGTTGTTATGGGCAGGCGCGGCTTGGGCCGCCTCTCCGGCATGATCGGCAGCGTGAGCTTTGGCGTCCTCCGCTCGGTGAACGTACCTGTGATGACCGTCAAGTAACGTTTGCTGTGTGCGATCGGCACGGCTCGTGTGCATGTAGCACGCCCTGTGTGCGATCTGCACACTTCGCGTGCATCCGTCACGCCCCGTGTGCATTCTGTACGCTTAAAGGCTCTAAAGCGTGCTAGATGCACACGGGGCGTGCACTTTGCACATGGGGTGTGCGCTTTGCACACGGGGCGTGACGGATGCACCCGAAGCGCCGTTACTTACCTAACAGATGACGCACCGCCGCCACAGGGTGGTGCAACAGCATGCGCGGGCCCGCGTAGCGCATCACCGCGCGGATCTGGTCGCGCTGCCGAGGCGGGTAGCAGTGCGTGGCACACTTGTTGCACGAGGTCTTGGTCGCCATATGGGGACAGAGCTCCGTGCGACGGGCGGCGAGCGCATCGAGCTCGGCGCACGCCGGGCACACGGCCTCGCCGCAGAGCGCGCGCTCGGTCCGCTCGGCCGCATCGTGGTGGCCGCGGCAATACAGCGCAATCATCTGCGAGACGACGCGCTTCTCACGCGCGCGGCGCCGGGCAACGGCGGGTGTGTCGGGTGTCTTGGGCATACATCTCCCCCATCGGTTCACAAGGTAAACACGGTCGCGAGGCGCCCGCCAAGCGGGCATGCGCGCTACGCTGGCCCGTGGGTGACGCGGGCCTGCGCGCTAGGCGCCGAGCCGCGCCTCCTCTTCCGGCGTGATGGTCTTGATGCGCGTCATAAGCGCGATGCCCATGCCGCAC
>CAUGVQ010000103.1 GCA_959602875.1 uncultured Collinsella sp.
TGCGCGACGCGGGCGATCCCGTGGAGCTCGCGCGCGCCTACGACCGCGAGGGCGCAGACGAGGTGATCTTCCTCGATATCACCGCCACGAGCGACAACCGTGCCACCACGATTGACATGGCCGCGCACGCAGCGGAGGAGCTCGCCATACCCTACACGGTGGGCGGCGGCTTCCGTGACCTACAGGGCATGCGTCAGATGGTCGCTGCAGGCGCAGACAAGGTCTCGATCAACTCGGCCGCGGTGCGCCGCCCCGAGCTCATATCCGAGGCGGCGGCGGCCTTTGGCAGCCAGGCCGTTGTTGTGGCCATCGACGCCAAGCGCGTAGGCGAGCCAGGCGCGCCCGGCGCCGACCGCTGGGAGGTCTACCTTGCGGGCGGCCGTACGCCCACGGGCATCGACGCGGTGGCATGGGCGGAGGAGGCCGCGCGTCGCGGAGCGGGTGAGATCCTGCTCACGAGCATGGACCGCGACGGTACCAAGGAGGGCTTTGACCTCGCGCTTACCCGTGCGGTGGCGCGCGCCGTGCCCATTCCGGTAATCGCCTCCGGCGGCGTCGGCACGCTCGAGCATTTTGCCGAGGGCATCATCGAGGGCGAGGCCGACGCGGTGCTTGCGGCAAGCGTCTTTCACTTTGGGACCTTCAGCATCCGCGAGGTGAAAGAATACATGGCCTCTCAGGGCATCCCGGTGAGGCTGGATTTCTAGATTCGAGACCATGGCGTAGGCGAGGAGCTGGCAGATGATAACAGACGAGCTCAAATTCGACGCACAGGGGCTCATCCCTTGCGTAGTGCAGCAGTACGACACCGGCGAGGTGCTCATGGTTGCCTGGATGAACGCCGAGTCGCTTGCGCTCACGCAAAAGACGGGTACGACGTGGTTTTGGAGTCGCAGCCGCCAGGAACTCTGGAACAAGGGCGCCACGAGCGGCAACATGCAGCAGGTGCGCGAGCTTTGGGCGGACTGCGATGGCGATACGCTGCTTGTAAAGGTGGACTCTCCAGGTCCAGCGTGCCATACGGGCGCCCGCAGCTGCTTTTTTAACGAGCTTGGCGTCGAGGCGTAAGGGCAAACAGTACGCGGTCACGCGTGAGATAAGGAGTCTGATATGGGGGAGCGCACGGCCAACGTGCAGGCGGGCGATATCGGCGAGACCATCAGCGGCCTCGCCGCAACCATACACGGCAGGCGCGACGCCTCGCCCGAGGAGAGCTACACGGCGCGTCTTCTCGCCGGTAAGGAGGACAGCCTGCTCAAAAAGCTTACCGAGGAGGCGACGGAGGTCGTCATGGCGGCAAAGGACCGCGACCACGACCACATCCGCTACGAGGCGGCAGACCTCGTCTACCACCTGCTCGTGACGCTCGAGCGCTACGGGGTCACCATCGACGAGCTCGCCGGCGAGCTCAATGCGCGCATGCGCTAAGAAAGGGACACGGTTTCCCACGAGCCGTCCGCGTGCGGCACATCAAAGCTCCGGTACCCAATTGCAAAGGCGTGGCTCATGGCGTCGGCAACGCCCGAGCAGACATCGCCCGCCACGTGCGCGTCGGAGCTAAAGGTGATGGGTACGCCTGCGCGGCAGAAACGCTCGAGGAGCGCGCGTCCGGGGTAGTAGTCGCCCACGCCCTTGCGCAGGCCCGCGGTCGAGATCTCAATACGTCTGCCTGTGTCGTGGGCGCACGCCGCCATCTCGTCGAGCAGCGGACGGAGGTCACAGGTGGCAGTGAAACCCTCTTGGCAAAAACGCTGGGCGAGGTCGGGGTGGGCCATCACGTCGAAGTCGAGCGGGCTCTCGCAGGCGCGGCACCAGGCGCGTGCGTAGCGGCGCCACACCTCGTCGGGTCCGAGTTCCAACCAAAGGTGGAGGTCGTCGCCATCGTCGATCCAGCCCGCGTCCGATCCGGGTGTTCCGGCGGGCGCGACGCGCGCAGCAGGGTCGTCTGCATGCCCGGGATGCGCGGCGCCGGCAGATATGTCGCCGGGGTTGCCCAGCCAGTGAACGCTGCCCAGGCGCACCACGGCGTCTGCACTCCACCGCTCTACGTAGGGCTCGCAGCCCTCGTACCAGTCGCACTCAAACCCGTAGATATATTCGAGCCCGGGTGCCAGCTCGGCCGCCGCTGCGCGCGCCTCGTCAAAAGCGGCGCGGTGGGCGACAAGCTCGTCCTCGGCAACAGATACCGCGCAGGTGGGGTCCATGCTCGCCGGTAGGGTGAGGTGATCGGTCGAGACCATAACGCGGCAGCCTGCCGTCCCCGCGGCGCGCACGTTCTCCGCAAACGTTGCCGCACCGTCCGAGAAGTGGGTGTGGGTATGGCAGTCTACAAGAACACGTGCGGGCATGCCCATATGAAGCTCCTCACTGGCACATTTGCACATTTGGGGACGGGGTCGAAATGGCCCTTTGGTGCACATTTGGGGACGGGGTCAAAATACCCCATGTGACGCTTCGCCGCGCGACGGGGTACCATGGTAGGGTGTATTCATGATACGACACAAGGAGGCCCGGATGCCCTCTGCCGCAACCGTTCTCTTTATCGAGTACCCCAAGTGCTCGACCTGCAAGAAAGCCAAGAAGTGGCTCGACGAGCACGGCGTTGCCTACACCGATCGTCACATTGTGGAAGACAACCCCACCGCCGCCGAGATCGCCGACTGGCAGGCGCGCTCCGGCCTTCCCGTGAGGCGCTTTTTCAACACGAGCGGCATGAAGTACCGCGAGCTCGGCATCAAGGCGCAGCTCGACGCTGGCATGACCGATGAGCAGGCGCGCGAGCTTCTGGCGACCGACGGCATGCTCGTCAAACGCCCCATCGTGATTGCGGGCGACACGGTGCTCGTGGGCTTCCGTGAGGCCGCATGGGCAGAGGCCCTGCTGTAAGGGGGACATGAAGCGCGCCGTGCGATGCGGCGGGAGAGGATGCGCATGGACGCGTACGATTTGGAGAGATTGGCGCGCAAAGTCGCTGCGGGCGAGATGGCGCCGCACGAGCTTGTGGAGCGTGTTCACCTCGATGCGGTGAGCGATCTTGGCTACGCTCAGGTTGATACCGCGCGCGGGGCGCGCACCGGCGTCTCCGAGGTCATCTACGGTGCCGGCAAGACGCCCGAGCAAATCGCGGGCATCGTGGGCGCCATGCGCGCGGCAGGACAGCGGCGCATCCTCATCACCCGCGTCGATGTGCAGAAAAACGAGGAGCTGTGCGCGCTCGAGGCCTTTGCCCCGGCGCTCAGCTCCTATACCTATCACGAGGACGCGCACGCGGGCGTGGTGGGGGAGCTTCCTGAGCCGTCCGGAAACGGCGAGATTCTCGTTATCACCGCGGGCACGAGTGATATCTCCGTAGCGGCCGAGGCGGCGCTCACGGCCCGTTTCCTCGGCAACCGCGTACGCGTGGTAAACGACGCGGGGGTCGCCGGTATCCACCGTCTGCTGCGCCATGCGGACGACATCGCCCGCGCACAGGTGATCATCGCCATCGCGGGCATGGAGGGGGCGCTGCCGAGCGTGGTGGGCGGCCTGGCGTCGTGCCCGGTTATCGCCGTGCCCACGAGTGTGGGCTACGGGGCCAACCTCGGCGGCGTAACGGCTCTTCTCGCCATGATTAACAGCTGCGCGAGCGGCATCTCGGTCGTGAACATCGACAACGGCTTTGGCGCGGCGTACCAGGCCTCGCTTATCAATCATCTGCCCGGTCCGCGGGAATAGCCTGAGAGTCGCCGCGCCGCCGTCTTTTGAGGGCGCCTAGGTTTATTCGAGGTATAACGACGGGGCGCCGCCCCCACATCGATTAGCGGTGGCGGCGCCCCTTCCATGTGGGTCAGGCTGCTTGCCACGACCCTAAGGCGAGCACGTTAGCGTGTGTAGACCGTGCGGCCGCCCACGATGGTGCGCACGACCTCGAGGTCGCCGTCCACGATGGTGAGGTCCGCGTCGCAGCCGCGTGCGATGTTGCCCTTGGTGGGCAGGCCGATGAGGCGCGCGGGGTTGGCGGTCATAAGGTGCGCGGCGTGGGCCACGTCCGTGTCGGCGAACTTCACGATGTTGCGCAGCGCCTGGGCGAGCGTGAGCGTGGAGCCGGCGCGCACGCCGGTATCGGCGAGTTTGGCGTCGCCGTCCTCAACGACCACGTCGTTCACGCCGAGCTTGTAGTTGCCGTCGGGCAGGCCTGCGGCCATGATGGAGTCGGTAATGGCGAGCACGCGGTCCCAGCCCTTGTCCTTGAGGTAGAGGCGCACGCTGCCGGGGTGCAGGTGACGGCCGTCGCAGATGGCCTCGACGTAGAGGTCGCTCTCGAGTGCGACGCCCCAGATGGCGGGGTTGTGCTGGTGGAAGAGGCGCATGGCGTTGCCCAGATGGGTTGCGCTCGCGGCGCCCGCCGCCACGCACGCCATGGACTCGTCGTAGCCCGCGCCGCTGTGGCCGATGGCGCAGACGATGCCCATCGCGTTGAGCTCGGGGATGATCTTCTCCACGCCGGGAACCTCGGGGGCGAGGGTGGTGTAGCGGACGTTGCCGCCGGAGGCCTCCTGATAGCGACCGAAGAGCTCCGAGGTCGCCTCGTGCATGAGCAGGTGCTCAGGCATGGCGCCCTTGTACTCGCTCGAGAGGCACGGGCCCTCGAGGTGGATGCCAAGCAGCGCAGCGCCGTCGTACGGGCCGCCCTCGATGACCTTGCGGGCCTGCTCCATGCACCACAGCGTCTGCTCGGGCGTGTCGGTGAGCACCGAGCAGAGCCAACCGGTGACGCCCTGGCTCGCAAAGAAGCGGCCGATGGTGCGCAGGCCCTCCTCGTCGGCGGCGTTCACGTCGACGTTGGCGGCGCCGTGCGTATGGATGTCGATAAAGCCGGGGAGCACGGTCATACCGGTGGCATCGAGCTCGGGCAGACCCTCGATGTTGGCGGTGTCACGGGGGAGACCGGCGATCTTGCCGTCTTTGACGACAACGTCTGTGCGCGTCATGCCCTCGGGAAGGAGGACGGTGGCGCCTTTGAGGTAGAACGAGTTCTCAGATGAAGCCATAACGGGGCCTCCTTAGTAGGCCTGACCGGCTGCGACGTTGTTGACGAAGATCTTAGCGTCGGGATGGTTCTGCAGAAGGGTCGCCGGGAAGGCAGCGGTGACCTCGCCGTAAGCGGCGCGGCGCACCACGGCGCGGTGCCAGTCGCGGAAGACGCCCAGGCGCACCTTGCGGGCGCCCAAGATTTCCTTCATGCCGATGGTCACGCAGCGATGGGGCATGTCCTCAAGAGCGCCGCCGAGGTCGCCCACGCAGTTGGTAGCACGGGTCTCGGGGTGGATGGAAAGCACGCGCGTGTCGAGCGCGGCAAACTCGTCAACCGGCATATCCGCCTCGGGCTCGTTGAATGCGAGGTGACCGGTGATGCCGATGCCGCCAAAAGCGATGTCCACGCCGCCGAGCTCGTCGATCACGCGACCGACGTTGGCGGGGTCCTTGGGATCGGGGAAGATGCGCTGCGCCTCGGGGACGACGAGCTCCGGGTCGATCTTGCTGTAGACGGTGCGCTCCATGAAGCCGCGGAAGGAGAGAGCATCCTCGGCATCGATCCACTCGTCGTCATCGGTGAGGTACTCGTCCATATTGATGAACCAGCAGTTCTTGAGGGAGACGCGGCGCTCGTTCACGAGGCGTACGAAGATGGGGTACTGACCGACCGGGCCGACCGGGCAGATGAAGACGGTCTTCTCGCCGCGGGCGTTGTGGGCCTCGATCTCCTCAACCATGGTGAGGGCGATCTCGTAGAAGATCTCGCCGGAGTCACCGAGGACCTCCAGCGGAATCTTGGCGCCCTCGCCCAGCTTGTCAGCGGGGATGTGATAGTAGTCATGCTTCATGGTGATGCTTCCTCTCTCTTGGGGCGCGAGGCCCAGAAAAACGACAGCCGGACGCTCGCATGTGCAAGGCCCGGCTGTCGACTAGATGCTACACAGGCTTCGCCTGGTCAGCAAAAGCTACTTGATCTCCTCGTAGATCTTGTACGCCTCGTCCATGATGTCGGTCTTGACGTAGTTCTCCACGGGGACCTCCTCGGTGACCTGGCCACCGTCGAGGAAGACCTTCTGCTGGGCCTCGTAGTAACCGAGGATGACGTCGTCCTGGCCGAGCGCCTCGACCGTGCCGTCCCAGTCGCCCTCGCCCGTAGCCTGCTGCATGGTCTCCTCGGGAACCTCGAGCTCGGTGGCGAGCAGGGTCGCGACCTTGTCGATGTTCTCGGCACGATAGACCTGAGCCTTGGCGATGGCGGCACCGAAGCGAGCGAGAACCTCAGCGTTCTCCTCGGCGTACTCGGGCAGGCACACGAAGCTGGACGGGAAGGCGACCTCGTCGGAGTAGTCGGTGTTGGTGCCGAGGACGAGGTAGTTGTCGCCGAGCTCGTTGGCGATGGTCACGGTGTTGGGCGACCAGGTGGCGGCGGCGTCGATCTGGCCGGAGAGAAGAGCGGTGGTCATACCAGCGACCTGCATCTCCTGGACCTCGATGTCGTCACGGGTGAGGCCGGCGTCGCGGAGCACGTAGTCGAGGATGATCTCGGAGGAGGTGCCGGACTGGAGGCCGACCTTCTTGCCCTTGAGGTCAGCAGCGGAAGCGATCTTGGTCTTGTCGCAGACCACGGCGTCGGCCTGGGAGAGCTGGTCGAAGGCGAAGACGACGGCGTCGCCGTTGATGCAGAGGCTGTGGGCACCGTGACCGATCTGCGAGATGTCGATGCTGCCGGACTGCATAGCGGTGATCTCGGCGGGGCCGGCCTCGAACTTGGTGGCCTCGATGGTGATGCCGACCTCGTCGAAGTAGCCCTGATCCATGGCGGAGAAGAGGGAGGAAGCCGAACCGAGGTTGGGCATGTAAGCGACGCGCAGGGTCACGGGCTCGTACTCAGAGCTGGCGGCAGGGGTGCTGCCGGCAGGAGTCTCGCCGTTGCTGCAGCCGGCGAGGCCCGCCATGGCGATGCCGAGGCCACCGAGGCCAGCGAGCATGC
>CAUGVQ010000104.1 GCA_959602875.1 uncultured Collinsella sp.
CCAATGCACGGGCCCTTACTCGCTCCGGAGAAGCGGCCGTCGGTGATGAGGGCAACGGAGTGGTCGAGGCCCATGCCGCAGATGGCCGAGGTGGGCGTGAGCATCTCGCGCATGCCCGGGCCGCCCGCCGGTCCCTCGTAGCGGATGACCACCACGTCACCCGGATTGATCTTGCCGCCAAAGATGGCCTCGCAGGCGGCCTCCTCGCTATCAAAAACGCGCGCCGCGCCCTCAAACTGCCACATGTCGGGCGCGCAGGCGCTCTTCTTGACCACGCCGCAGTCGGGCGCGAGGTTGCCCTGCATGACCTTGAGGCCGCCCACGGGCGAGAAGGCGTTGTCCACCGTGCGGACAATCTCGCCGTCTGCCGGCGGGATCTGGGCGATCCACTCCGCCATGGTGCCATGGCAGGTGAGGGCGTCCTCGCGCAAGAGGCCCGCGCGGCCGAGCTCGCCGATGATAGCGGGGATGCCGCCCACAGCGTTCAGGTCCTCGATGTGGAGGTTCGACGCCGGCGCGATGCGCACGATGTTGGGAGTCTTGGCAGAGACCTCGTCCCAATCGGCCATCGAGATGTCGCAGCCCGCCTCGTGCGCGATGGCCGTCAGGTGGAGCATCGTGTTGGTGGAGCCGCCAAAGGCCATGTCGAGCACCATGCCGTTGTAGACGGAGGCCTCGTTCAGGATATCGAGCGCGCACGTGCCCTCTCGCACGAGCTCCATCACCTTCATGCCCGTCTTCTTGGCAAGGCGGATGCGCTCAGAGTAGACGGCGGGCACGGTGCCGTTACCGGGAAGGGCAAGGCCGAGCGCCTCGGCAAGGCAGCAGATGGAGTTTGCGGTGAACATGCCCGAGCAGCTGCCGCACGTGGGGCAGGCCGTGTTCTCGAGCCAGGCGCACTCCTCCGGCGTCATGGTACCGGCAGTCACGGCGCCCACGGCGTCAAAAAGCGTGTTGAGGTCGGTCTGGTGGCCGCACTTGTCGCGCCCGGCGAGCATGGGGCCACCCGAGACGAGCATCGTGGGGATGTTCAGGCGCGCCGCGGCGATGAGCATGCCGGGCACGATCTTGTCGCAACTGGGGATGAGGACCATCGCGTCGAACTGGTGCCCCTGGATGGCGCACTCAACGGAGTCGGCGATGACCTCGCGGCTTGTGAGCGAGTAATGCATGCCCTCGTGGTTCATGGCAATGCCGTCGCACACGCCGATGGTGTTGACCTGAAGCGGCGTTCCGCCCGCCATGCGAATACCCGCCTTTACGGCGTCGGCGATCTGCTGCAGGTGGATGTGGCCGGGGATGACCTCGTTTTGCGCCGAGACCACGGCAACGAGCGGGCGCTCGAGCTCCTCGTCGGTGAGCCCATCCGCCTTGAGAAGGCTCCGGTGGGGGGCACGCGCCAGCCCCTTCTTTACGGCATCGCTTCGCATCTTGCTTCACGCCTCGCTTCCCGTTAGGCGAGCCTTCCTGCCGGCTCGCTCGCATATATCAGAAATGCGAGGTAAGGCGCCGCATCTTATGCGGCCCTCGTAGCGCGATGCCCGTAACGGGGGCTCCGGCGCGGCATACTGGCGGCGGCGCTTCGCGGGGGTCGCCCGCGCGTGGCACGCACGCGTTCAGCCGAGCTGCTCGAGGGTATGTTCCCGGTCACCCGCCGCGGGTTCTCACACTGCCCCGCTCGCTGTGGCACGAGCGCCCGGTACTCGCCCTGTCAACGCATTTGCTGAGTTTGGCAAGTATCGCCGAGCGCAGGCGTGCCCGCGGTGGTATGCAACAACGGTAACCAGCTCGAAACAAGGCAATCGGCAGGCGGCAGCGGGCGACGGCTGAACGGAACGCACGCGGGATATGGAGGCACTTCCCGAAAGGCGCGCTCTACCTAGAATTGCTTGCACCCGTTTCTTAGTCAAACACAATTGCTCGGATGGGCAACTTCAACAAGGGATGCGGATGCCTAAATCAAATCAAAGTGCGCAAGGCCAGTAGCGACGCCATCGTCGTAAACGCTGTCCGTCACATACGCTGCCTCTGCTTTTACATGGTCGAATGCGTTTCCCATGGCAACAAACGTCTCCACGGCATCTGCCATGGGCAGGTCGTTCTCGGAATCGCCAAACGCAAAAGTAAGCTCGCGCCCATGGTTCAGGTGGGCGAACACAAGGTCGATACCCGTCTTCTTGTTCATGCCCTTCAGCGTGAACTCGCGGATACCCTGACCCATGTCGGCTGTATCGAAGTGCTCAAGAAGCTGGGGCAAAACGGGCGTGAGACGCTCGCTCTGGTCGCCGCGCAGGCAGAACTTGCTAAACCCATCGAGGCGCTTCTCGTACTCCATGAGCGTCTCGACGTTGCGGCCAAACGGCTCATCATCCCAAATCGGCTCGTGCACGGGGTAGATGGAGACGCTTCCCGTATCGCTTTCGTAGTCGACATCGAGCCCCGCTTCGAGCGCGAGGGTAGCGGTCTTTTGCAGGAGATCGCGCGGGATGCGCTCCTGCCGGAGCACCTCGCCCCGTACCTCCACATAGGCGCCGGCAAGGCAGACGAACCCGTCCGGCTGGAGGTCCAGAAGCGATTGCTGCAAAAAGCCCTTGGGACGGCCCGTGCAGATGAAGGCGAGGTGGCCGCGACGGTGCAGTTCCGCAAACGCCGCGCGCACCGCCGGCGAGGGCTCGGGGCGCTTGCGCGGCGCGACGGGCTTGGGCAGCATACCGCCCGCTGCCTTGCGCTCTTTCTGCTCTTTGTTGAAATCTCTCCCGGGAACGAGCAGCGTGCCGTCAATGTCGAAGAAGATTGCCGCGCGGGTCCCGCGCTCCGCCACCGCCGCGGCGCCCTCTTCCAGCGCCTTGCCGTTTTCGCCCATGTCTGCCCCTTTCTGTTAGATGCCGGTGCCCGTCCGACACCTCTGCCGCTTCGGCTCGATCAGCTCGACCTGCCTCGGGCCGTCTTTGGCCCGCCTCGAGCCGTCCGTTGTTTGAAAGGTTATGACTAGGACATGAAACGCCGTTTCGTCTGCTGCGGTGAAAGGCCTCTCCCCTACAAAACGGCGTTTCACGTTTTGCGGGAAGATGCGTCACGCGGCGAGGATTTGCCGCGCGCAACGCCGGAAGCGTCTAGCGCTGTCGCGCACGCTGAAAGATTGTGTATACCGAAACAAATTGTGTATACCGAAACAGTCCGCAAACACCCTCGTCTGAGCAAGTCGCCGCGGAATTGCTCACAAAATCCCAGCTAAAGGACGTGTCGTCAACGGGCCATCTATTCGCTGGGAAAGTTTCGGTAAACACAATCTTTCGGTATACACAATTCCCTCAGCGCCTGCGTCGTACCTACCGGCATGAAACGTGCCGATAGGTGCAAGACGCGCGAATTGAAGCGATTGCTACAACGCGGTCTGGACCACCGTCGGGGTGAAGCCGGCGCGCTCGAGCGCTTCGACGATCTGGTGCTTGTGGTCCTCGCCAAACGCCTCGATGGTCACACGCAGCTCCACGGCGGCGTTGCGGTTGGTCGAGACAAACTGGTTGTGCTCGAGCTTGATGACGTTGCCGTTCTCATCGGCGATGGCGGAGGCCACCTTCACGAGCATGCCCGGGCGGTCCGGCAAAAGCACGCTCACAGTGAAGATGCGCCCACGCTGGATGAGGCCGTGCTGCACCACCGAGCTCATGGTGATGACGTCCATGTTGCCGCCCGAGAGAATCGACACCACGCGGCGGTTCTCGGGCGCCAGGTGCTTGAGCGCCGCCACCGTAAGCAGGCCCGAGTTCTCGACAATCATCTTGTGGTTCTCCACCATGTCGAGGAACGTCACAATGAGCTCGTCATCCGGCACGGTAATGACGTCGTCGAGGTTCTTCTGGAGGTACGGGAAGACCTTATCGCCCACCTCGAGTACCGCGGTGCCGTCGGCGATGGTGTTCGCGCCGGGAAGCTTCACGGGGCTGCCCGCCTCGAGCGCGGCCGTGAGGCTCGGCGCGCCCGCTGGCTCCACACCGATGACGCGGATCTTGGGGTTGTAGAGTTTGGCGAACGTCGCCACGCCGCAGGAGAGCCCGCCGCCGCCCACGGGCACGAGAATAGTATCGACAAGCGGTAGCTCCTGCACGATCTCCATCGCGATGGTGCCCTGACCGGTCGCCACCACCGGGTCGTTGAAGGGGTGGATAAAGGTCATGCCCTCGCGCTCGGCAAGCTCAAGGGCAAAGTCGCACGACTCGTCGTACACATCGCCCGAGAGCAGGACCTCGGCACCATAGCCCTTGGTACGCTCCACCTTGATAAGGGGCGTGGTCGTGGGCATGACAACTACCGAGCGCGCACCGGCGCGCGTGGCGGCAAAGGCCACGCCCTGCGCATGGTTTCCGGCGCTCGCCGTGACGATGCCGCGCTCGAGTTCCTCGGGCGCCATCGTAGAAATCTTGTAGTACGCCCCGCGCACCTTGTAGGCGCCCGTGCGCTGCATGTTCTCGGGCTTGAGCCATACGCGGTTGCCGCACTGCGCGGAGAAATACGGGCTCTCGACGAGCTTGGTCTCCTGCGTTACCTCTTTGACCTTCTGCGAGGCCTCCTCAAAGGCGTCGAGCGTGAGCATCTCGGGCATGGTGCCGCCTCCCCTAGTCGCCCGCGCGCAATCAAGGCGCAAACGACGATGAAACACTTTGGTTAGATAAAGTAGCATCATAGCAGAGCCCGCCCTCTTGGCGGCATGCGAGCACGCCCGGGGCGAAAACGGTTGGAAACAATCCGCGGCGGGCGCAGGCGAGGCGACACGCAGCCGTAGTACAGTTACAAGCGCAACAGCAGCAACGGGGGTACGTTATGGACGAGACGCAGGGCGCACCCAGCGCACAGAACGCGGCAGACGTGCGGAACGCAACGGATACGCAGCCGCTCTTTCAGATTCGCGATGCCGAGGTGGTTCGCGCCGGCCGCACCATTCTCTCCGTAGGCCATTTCGACCTTGCCGAGGGTGAGCATGTGGCCCTGCTCGGCCCCAACGGCGCCGGCAAGTCCACCTTCATCCAGCTCCTCACGCGCGAGGTCTTCCCCCTCCATCGCGACGAGCCGCCCGTGCGCTTCCGCGGCCAGGCGCGTCCGCTCCTCTCCGACATCAAGCAGGCGCTCGGCATCGTGTCCGCCACCATGCACGACCAGGTGCGTGTCCATCTGCCCGTCGACCAGATCGTGATGGGCGGCATCTTTGGCACGCTGGGACTCCCCAAGCATGTCAATGTGCCCGAGTCGGCGCGCCCGCGCGCAATCGAGGCCCTCGACCGCCTGGGCATTGCCGACCTCGCCGACCGCGACGTCATGACCCTCTCGACCGGCCAGGTGCGCCGCGTGCTCGTGGCGCGCGAGCTCATGAGCGACCCCAAGATCCTCATCTTCGACGAACCCTGCACGGGCCTTGACCCCGAGGGCATGTATCACGTGCGCGAGACCATGAGCTTGCTCGCCGCCGAGGGGCGCTCCGTGGTGCTCGTCACCCACTACCCCGAGGACATCATCCCCGCTATCGACCGTGTCCTGCTTATCAAGGATGCCGAGGTCTTTGCCGACGGCCCCAAAGCCGAGCTCATGCGCGACGACGTGCTGAGCGAGCTGTTTGGCGTGCCGCTTGAGGTCGAGGAGCACAACGGCTGGTACGCCCTGCGCGGCAAATACTAAGGGACGGCTGCATTCGCGCCTACGCTTGTTACACCTGCACAGGCGCCAACCGCGCGGCGCCATCCTCCACACCCGTGAATGACCTGCGCAGATTCGCGCGTCTTTGCGCTTCATGCGGATGGATGCGGCATGCAAGGGTAAGATGCACGAGTCTAACCAAAGCAGAAAGAGCAGGTCTTACATGCAAAACTTCATGAACGGACGCAACGGTGTCGACGATTTCTCCGCCGCACTCGGCGGCATCGGCGTGGTGCTCGCACTCGTCGGCACCCTGTTCCAAGTGCGCACCGCTTCTTACATCGCGCTTGCGATCCTCGTCCTCGCCCTCGTGCGCGCCTTCTCCAAGAACACCCCCGCCCGCCGGGATGAGAACGAGGCGTTCTGCCGCCTCGCCGCGCGCATCCCCGTGATTGGCAAGTACTTCGGCAGCGGCTCGCGCGCCGGTGGTACCGGACGTAGCACAGGCAGCGCTAAGTCGTCTGCCGGCTCCTCCACAGACGACCTCAAGCGTCAGGCCCGCGTTGCCAAGAAGATGTGGAAAGAGCGCAAGGAGAAAGCGTTTCTCAAGTGCCCCAACTGCGGCACCATGCTCTCGGTCCCACGCGGCAAAGGCAAGATTATCGTCACCTGCCCCAAGTGCCACGCGCGCATGGAAACCAAGTCCTAGGAAGTCGGGGCGCTCGCTCGCGCGTTATTGAAACCTGGGGTCGCCGCTCGCAAGGCTTAGCGACCCGAAGCCCCCGTCCCTGGCAACTCGACGGTCCGCAATCTGCACAATCTATGGATATTCGCCCCGCCCGAGGATGCGCCCTCGCGGCGGGGCGCCTCATTTTTGGCCCCTCTGAGCTGGCCGGTTAGAAAATGCTCAAAGACGTATCAAGGAGCTGTTCAAACGACGTTAGCGAGCGGCATCATTCTGTTTGACGGCCTGCATATCCTCGGGGGACACGCTCGCAAAAGGCGGGCGCACCGGCACCGAGGAGGTCTTATGGTAGACGAGAAAACTATCGAGCGCGACGTCGACATCGTGGGCATGTACTGGCAAGAGCACAAGGAGGAGGTCCTCGACCTCGCAAACGCCATGTTCATGGGCTTCGTGGAACCCGCATTCCTTTTTGGTAAAGAGCCGATCCTCACGCGCGAGGAGATTAGCCCGCTCTTTAGCGAATGGCTTCTCTTCGAGTTTCCCGGCGTGGAGGGACGCTCGCCGTTCTCGTGGTTCGTCACGCACCACAAGC
>CAUGVQ010000105.1 GCA_959602875.1 uncultured Collinsella sp.
CAAGAAGAAGAGAACGCGCACTGTTACAAAATCCGCGCAGGGAATACGCGTGTCCATGCCGTCTCGTAAATCAAGTAGGATGAGAGACCACGACTGACCCTTGTTGAGGAGGCGTCCATGAGCCTTTCGCATGTCGAGCACGATGTTTCCGGATTCTCCGACAAACTTCCTCTCGAGCGCACCATAGAAGTAAGCGGTGCGACGTATAGGATAAGCGACCTTTCTGCAATCGATAGCATCGATAAGGTCCCCTTCTGTCTTAGGGTGCTGATCGAAAACGTGGTGAGAAGGTCCAAGGATAACGATGCCGCGCGAGCAGCTGCCGCTGCGATCGTGGATGCCGCGCTTTCTGGCTCCACGTCGACCGAGATCGAGTTCATGCCTGCGCGCGTGCTTTTCCAAGACTTCACCGGCGTACCTGTCTTCACCGATTTCGCCGCCATGCGCGACGAGGCGGCGGCTCGTGGAAAAGATCCCGCGAGCGTGAGCCCGCTCATTCCCTGTACGCTCGTTATAGACCATTCCGTTACGGCCGATGTTACCTCCTGCACCTGTGCCGCTACGGAAAACGCCCGTATCGAGGCCGAGCGCAATGCCGAGCGATTCTCGTTTCTCAAATGGGCAGCGTCGAACTTTGAAAACGTCAAGATTGTGCCGCCGGGAATCGGCATCTGCCACCAGCTCAACGTTGAGCGGTTTTGCCGCGTGGTATGGACCGCTGGAGAGGTCGCCTATTTCGATACCCTTGTGGGAACGGACTCCCATACGCCTACCGCTAACGGCCTTGGCGTACTCGGTTGGGGCGTGGGCGGTATCGAGGCCGAGGCAGCGGCTCTGGGTCAACCCATCACCATGAGCGTGCCTCCGGTGGTCGGAGTTCACCTCACCGGTGAACTTGCTAATGGGGTGAGCGGCATGGACGTTGCGCTCTCCTTTGCCGAGAGGCTGCGCGCAGAGGGCGTCGTCGGCTGCCTCGTTGAGTGCTTTGGCCCTGGCGTTGAGGCACTCAGCGTCACCCAGCGTACGACTATCGCCAACATGACGCCAGAATACGGCGCCACTGCCACCTACTTCCCGGCAGACGAGGCGACCCTTGCAGAACTTACACGTTTTGGCAGAAGCGAGGATGAGGTCGCACTCGCCCGTGCCTACCTTGTCGCTCAGGGCATATTTGGCAATGCGAGCGACGTCGTCTACAACCGTGTTATAGACATCGACCTCTCTGACATCGAGCCGTCTCTGGCAGGACCCTCGCGCCCTCATGATCGCTTGCCGGTGCGTGAGCTCCGCTCGCGCTTCCGTACGGCGCTTGCAAAGCAGGGGAGAGGGCCGGAGGAATCCTTTACCATCGATGTCAACGGTCAAACGGAAACGGTTCGTCACGGCGCCATCGCCATCGCCGCTGTCACAAGCTGCACAACGGCTACCGATCCAGCCATGATGATCGCTGCGGGCCTCACGGCCAAGCGCGCGCGTGAGCTCGGGTGCACGGTTCCCGCTTGGGTGAAGTGCGTGCTTGCACCCGGATCGCACGCCAACACCGAGATGCTTGAACGCGCCGGGCTCTTGAAGCCTCTCGCGGATCTTGGGTTTGCCGTGTGCGGATGGGGATGCATGAGCTGCATCGGCAACTCAGGCCCCATTTTGGACATGCTGAAGCCCATTGCCTCCTCTTGCGAGCTCACGAGCGTGCTTTCCGGCAACCGCAATTTCGAAGGCCGCATCTCTCCGGATGTCAGCCAGAACTATCTCTGTGCCCCCGCGCTCGTCATCGCGCTTGCACTTGCCGGTACCGTCGATATCGACCCGTCCTGCGAGCCGCTTTGTGTCGGCTCGCACGGTCCCGTGTACCTTTCCGACCTCTTGCCGAGCGACGAGGAGATTGCGGCGGCACTTGATGCCGTTGACCTCTCAGACGTGTATGCAAAGGTATCTCATGGCGAGCTTACGGGAAGCGCCGCTTGGCAAGCCCTCCCGGTCGCCCAGGGAACGACTTACGCCTGGGATGACGCGTCGACCTACGTCCGCCGTCCAACGTTTGTTGACGATGCCAGTGCCTCAGATGTCTTCTCCATTGAAGGCGGGCGCGCTCTTGCGGTACTCGGCGACTTCGTGACCACCGATCACATCTCACCGGCAGGTTCCATCGCCCCTGATTCGCCCGCCGCAACCTATTTGAAGGATAGGGGTGTATCTCAAGGCGATTTCAACTCTTATGGGTCTAGGCGAGGCAACCACGAGGTCATGATGCGCGGTACGTTCGCTAACGTTCGCCTCGTGAACCAGATGGCTCCCAATCTTCGCGGCGGTTGGACAAAAGACCCGCTGACCGGCGATACCGTGCGTATCTTCGACGCCTCTCAGACGGCGCGCGATCATAAGATTCCCCTCGTGGTCTTTGCCGGCAAGATGTATGGGTCCGGCTCCTCGCGCGACTGGGCGGCAAAGGGTCCGATGCTTCTCGGCGTGCGTGCCGTCGTTGCCGAGAGCTTCGAGCGAATCCATCGTTCCAACCTCATTGGTATGGGCATCGTCCCCCTGCAATTCCGTGAGGGGGAGTCGGTCGCATCCCTTGGCATCACCGGTGACGAGGACATAGAGATCTCTCCCATCGATTTCTCCTCATGGGGTGCTCTTCCGGTTGAGACCAGCTTCGTCCTTCATCGTCCAAACGGAGATACCTCGACGTTTTCCGTGATCGTCCGCGTTGATACGCCAACTGAGGCCCGATATCTCGCATCCGGTGGTATCCTGCCATTTGTACTGAATCAGGTTCTTGAGCGCGCGTAGCGCTAGCTGGCCGAGTGAGGAGACGCTTCCGTGATTTGCCCGCATTGCAACACAACCGTTCCCGACGGATCTACGGTATGCCCGCATTGCAGCGCGCTCATCGGTGCTTCGGGGGGCGCCTCCACACACGACTTCATCTTCTGCGAGGGCTGCGGCGCGCGCCTCACTCCCAAGGACCGCACCTGTCCCAAATGCGGACGACCTGCGCCGGGGATCCTCTCCACCGAGGCGTCCGCTGCAGACCTTGCGGCTGGCAAGACCGCGAGCTTCCCCAAACTGACCGACGAGGACGTTCGCACACGTCCGTCTGCGGCGGAGGTGCTCGACGTAAGTCTTGACCCATCGGCCACCAACGTCCTCAAGTTCACCGACGATACTCCGGCCGTCTCCTCTCATGACGAGGACCCCTATCATGCGCACCGCCGTCCCGTGGGAAAGATTGTCGCTTCGATCGTCGTTGTTGCGCTTATCGGCGCCTGCGCCTTCTTTGTGGTGGCGGACCCCTTTGGTGTCATGCCCGGCGTCTATTCCGAGATCGAGCGGCAGGCGGCGGAGATGTTCCCCTCGCGCCAGGGTGCTGCGGCGCAAGAGCAGGAGAGCGGTGAAGCTGCAGGTGAAGAGGCTTCGCCTGAAGAGGATGAGATCGAGCTTACCGACGAGGCGCTGCTCAGCGACGACGAGGCCTACGATACGCTTACGCGCATCTATGAGGAGATCGGCGGCTACCAGGACCCGCTGGGTGATGTCATCTACGACTACAACGGGGGCTTCTTGCTGTCCAACCTCGAGCGTCGCCGCGATGCCTCGGCAAGCGCCTATGCGTTGCGCGACCAGGTCCAAGCAACCCTCGACGAGCTTTCTGAGATTCACCTTGAGGACGGTTCCCCCTACACAGAGGACCTTGATCACCTGGTCCAGCTTGCAACTTGGATGTATAACCGAGTTGATGTGCTGTGCGATTCCTGGGACATTTCTTTGAGCTACCCCGACGGTGAGAGCCTCTCCGCCCACAAGTCCGAGATTTCTCAGCCTCTTCGCGATGCGCTTGACGGATCCGGCCAAAACCAGAACCTCACCCTTTTTGAGGAAAACTACTATCAGTGGAAACCCGTCCAGCATTAGGTGTGCGCTCTGGGCATCTTGCATGCTCACTTGGTGAAATTGCGAGGTTATTGCTAGAATAGCGAGCGTATACGTATCGTTTTCGGGGAGGACCTTGCATGTTTGGGTTTATTCCAGACCTATATACGCCCGCCTATCAGCTTGAGGGCGACGAGGAGGCTGTCATTGAGACGAGCCGCGGTACCATCCGCGTTCACCTTGATGGCGAGGGCGCACCGATTCACGTCGCAAATTTCTGCGAGCTTGCTTCGAGCGGTTTCTACGATGGGTTGAAGTTCCATCGCTATGTTCCTGGCTTCGTTATCCAGGGTGGCTGCCCCAACACGAGGGATATGACTCCCGAGGACGTTGCGGCGGGCAAGCCCGGCCCCGATGGCATGCCTGGCACGGGCGGTCCCGGTTACTGCATCAAGGCTGAGTTTGGCACCAACCCGCACAACAGCCACGTTGACGGTGCGCTTGCCATGGCGCGCTCGCAGCGTCCGGATTCCGCCGGTTCCCAGTTCTATTTCTGCCTCGGTCCGCAGCATAACCTTGATTCCGGGTACACCGTTTTCGGCACCACCGTGGAGGGTATCGAGGTCGAGCGCGAGCTTCGCGCCGGCGATGTGATCGAGCATATCGAGATCGTACATTCCAGCAAGGGGGAGTAACCGTATGAACAACCAGTATCTCGAGCAGGCGCGCAGCGCCTATCGCGCCGGCGATTTCTCTGCCGCTGCCCAGATGTTCGCTGCCGCAAAGGATGCTAACGAAGTTGCAGGTGAGGTGGATCACCTTCGTGGCAACTCGCTCATGAAGCTCGGGCTTTGGCGTGATGCCGCATCCGCGTACGAGCAGGCTCTCTCCGACGCCGCCTATGGTAAGCGGGGTGCCCTTCATACGAACCTCGGTAAGGCTTACGCTGCGGCGGGGGAGTACGATCGCGCTGCCGACAGCTTCCGCGAGGCCGTGAAGGACGCCACCTACGCTACGCCCTATAAGGCCTATCTCGGCCTTGGCAACGCCCTCCTTGCGCAGGACAACGTCGTGGAGGCGGGTACCGCCTTCCGTCAGGCAGCGATCGATGCGGCTAACCCTGCCCCTTCGAGCGCGCTTGCCGACCTTGCCTCCTGCTTCATCAAGCTCGGTCGTCCCGGGGACGCCGTCGAGACCTACCGCACCGCGCTCGACTTCGCGACCCCGCGCGATGACACCCGCGCGATCAATGCCGGCCTTGGCCAGGCGCTCATTGCGCAGAATCGTCCTGCCGACGCCGTCGACGCCTTTACCGCCGCCACCGCTGACGGTATCTACCAGCTTACGCGCGAGCAGCAGGATGATTTCGCCCGCGCGCAGGATGCGCTCGATGCGCTCAACGCCCAGCGCGCCATGGCGCCCACGGGTACTGCTTCGTCCGCTCCCGTCGACCCGCTCGATCCGCTCGGCAAGTCCGGCGCCTTCATGCCCGACCCCTCTGACACCGGCTTCTTTACGATGAGCGAGTCTGAGCTCATCCAGCAGGACCGCGAGTCCATGAAGGTGCGCCGCAAGAAGCGCCACACTGGCCTCAAGGTCTTCATTGTCCTTCTTCTGCTTCTTCTCATCGCTGCAGGTGGCCTTGGTTTTGCCTATACGCGCGGCCTTGGTTTCCCCTCTCAGCAGGATGCGCTGACGGGTCTTTTCAACGCCGTCACCGAAGGTGAGGACACGAGCTCCTACCTCGCTCCGGGTCTTGACGAGGCGTCTCGCTCGCTCATCGCCTCCACCATCCCCGAGGACGCCACCCCCACCATCACCGCCATGGATCAGAACATGACCTCTTCTAAGGCCGAGGTCGAGGTGGAGCTTTCGCTCGGTGGCACCCAGACCTATACCGTCGACTTCGTCCGCACCGCCAACCACATCGGCTGGGCAGTCGCATCCATCGATATCGATTTCAGCGGTTCCAACACCGTGTCCACGTCCGATGATTCTGACGAGGGCGCCGCTGATGAGGCTCCTGCTGACACGACGGCTGAAGAGACTGCTGAGGCGGACGGTTCTGCAGCCTAGTATGGGTATTTTGATGTGAGGCCGCATGCGCTCTGCCGTCATGCGGCCTTTGCTCTACACTAGCCGAAGGGGCTCGTCCATTCTTCGAGCTCCGCTTCATGATGTTCGAACGATCGGGGAGCTGCGTTGTTTTCTCTGACGGATATGTTATTTGGCCAGTACGCTGGTGACCTTGCCATCGACCTGGGTACGGCAAACACCCTTGTTTCCGTACGCGGGAAGGGCATTGTCATTCGCGAGCCCTCTGTTGTTGCCATCGACAAGAACGATGAGCGGATCTTGGCCGTGGGTATCGAGGCTAAGCGTATGCTCGGCCGCACGCCCGGCAACATCGTCGCCGTGCGCCCTCTAAAGGATGGCGTTATCGCCGACTTTGACGTTACCGAGGCTATGCTTCGCTACTTCATCGACAAGGCGAGCGAAAAGCGCTATCCCTGGACGCCGCGTCCTCGCGTAGTCGTCTGCGTTCCCTCCGGCGTGACGTCGGTCGAGAAGCGCGCAGTCTTTGAGGCCACCATCTCCGCTGGCGCCCGCCAGGCTTACCTCATTGAGGAGCCCATGGCAGCCGCTATCGGTGCAGACCTGCCTGTTGAGGAGCCCACCGGTTCGATGGTTATCGATATCGGAGGCGGCACCACCGAGGTCGCCGTCATCGCTATGGGCGGTATCGTCGTCTCGCGCTCCATTCGTGTCGCCGGCGACGAGTTTGACCAGTCGATCCTCTCCCATGTCCGCGATGCCTACAACCTCGCCATCGGTGAGCGTACGGCCGAGGACATCAAAATCAAAGTCGGCTCTGCTGTTCCGTTGAAAGACGAGCTTGATGTCGAGGTCAACGGTCGCGACGTCATCACCGGTCTGCCTGACACCGTGCGTATCGAGAGCGAGGAGATCCGCCGCGCTCTTCAGAAGCCGCTCGACGAGATGACCAAGGCGGTAAAGGACGCACTTGATGCAA
>CAUGVQ010000106.1 GCA_959602875.1 uncultured Collinsella sp.
CCTCGACGAGAGCCTTCTTGCACTCCATCATCGGGGAGTCGGTCATCTCGCGGAGTTCCTTGACCATAGCGGCGGTAATCTGAGCCATGTTCGGTTCCTTTCTCAGCGGAAGCGTTTCCGTATTGACGGTTACTCGGCGACGGGGGCCTCAGCGGCAGCCTCGGCAGCCATCTCGGCCTCGGAGATCTGCTCCTTGCCAGTGCCGGCGAGGCAAGCGTCGGCCATGAGCTCGCACATGAGGGTGACGGCGGAGATGGCGTCGTCGTTGCACGGGATGCCGAAATCGACCTCGTCCGGGTCGGAGTTGGTGTCGATGAGGGCGACGACCGGGATGTTCAGGCGGCGAGCCTCCTTGATGGCGTTCTCCTCGCGCTTGGTGTCGATGACAAAGAGCGCGGAGGGCAGACCCTTGAGGTCGCGGGCGCCACCGAGGTTGTTCTGGAGCTTAGCGAGCTCCTTGCCGAGAACAGCCTGCTCCTTCTTGGGGAGGACCGCCATACGGCCGTCCTCGACCATGGTCTCGAGCTCCTCCATGCGGTTGATGCGCGAGCGAATGGTCACGAAGTTGGTGAGCATACCGCCGAGCCAGCGCTGATTGATGTAGGGCATGCCGGCGCGCTCAGCAGCGGCGCGGACGGGCTCCTGGGCCTGCTTCTTGGTGCCGACGAAGAGCACCTTGCCACCCTTGGCGGCGTTGCGCAGGAAGGAGTAGGCCTGGTCGGCGTTGATGATGGTCTGCTTGAGGTCAAGGATGTAGATGCCGTTGCGCTCACCGAAGATGAAGGGCTTCATCTTGGGGTTCCAGCGGCGGGTCTGGTGGCCGAAGTGGCAGCCTGCCTCGAGAAGGGTACGGATGTTGATCTTGGTAGCCATGTAAACCTCCTGTGGTTCGCCTCCGTGCGGGGTCAACCTCTCCCTACCACCCGGGACCTGCTACCCTGCCCGGGCACCACGGCGGGAAAGTAGCCGCACGTGTGTGATGAATACGCGTCGCCAGAACGGCAACGTTCGAAATCATAGCAGGATGCGCTTTGGTTTCCAAGTAAAATCCGCACAAAGTGAGGCTCTCTATAGAACCGCCTCAAGCGTCGCCCCGCGGATGGGCCTGAACGACCGCGCCCAGAAGCCTCTCCGGCGTGAGGTGCGTGTAGAGCTGCGTGGTAGAGAGGCTCGCATGGCCAAGGAGCTCCTGAACGCTCCTTAAGTCGGCACCGCCGGCGAGGAGGTCGGTTGCAAAGGTGTGCCGCATGGCGTGCGGCGTGATGTCCGCGGGAAGCCCCACTATGGTTGCGAGCTTGCGGAACCGGTACCTGAGCGCCGCCGCGTCCATACGGTTTCCGCGCGCAGACAGGAACAGGGGCCTTCTAGCACCTCGTTGCTCACATCTGCCAGAGGCGGTGAGAAGCGCCGGTCTCCCCTGCTCCAAATAGCGCTTCACGGCATCGAGGGCACGTCGATAGACGGGGACGATTCTCTCGCGGGAGCCCTTGCCGAAGAGGCGCACGGTCCTCGTTGCGAAGTCGATGCTCTCGATATCGAGTCGGGAAAGCTCGGAGATACGCGCGCCCGTTGCGTAGAAGAGCTCGAGCATGCAGGAATCGCGAACACCCTCCGGTGTGGTTACGTCGGGAGCTGCGAGCAGATCCTCCATGGCGCTCGCGCCAACGGTCTTGGGGAGCGACTTAGGGATTTTAGGAGACTGAAGCGTGAGCGCGGCCGCACCCGTGACGATTCCTTCAAGCTCGCACCAGCGGAAAAACGAGCGGAGCGCTGAGAGATGTGCGGAGACGGTTCTGGGTGCGTAGCGAGCAGCGTGCAGCTCCGCAAGATAGCGCCTGAGGTCCCGGACAGAGGGTCTGAGTGCGTCAACGCTCGCTCGCAACGTCCAGGAACCGTAGGCATCCAGGTGCCCCTCGTAGGCTCGCACGGTCTCAGGGGAAAGCCCTTCCACGCGCGAGATGTAGGCGATGAATCCGTCGAGGGCCTCGAGAAAGTCCTCGGCGGGAAGATCAGTCCTGTCCGTCATCGTTGAAGAGGTCGCCTCTACTTGCGAGATAGGCGTCGAGGTCTGCGAGGGCGCGCTCGGCGTAAGCGGCGTAACGGTCTCGTTTGGAGCGTCGGCGGCCGTCATCAAGAGGAGGCACGAGCCCGAAGTTGACGTGCATGGGTTGATAATTCTCGGTTACAGGGTCGGTTGCATAGGCAACGAGCGATCCGAGCGCACCGGTTACGGGAAGCGAGACCGGGTCGGTGCCGATGAGGTCCGCATAGGTGTTTGCCGCTGCTAGAAGCCCCGACGCCATCGCTTCGACGTAACCTTCCGTTCCGCAAATCTGCCCGGCGAGGCGCACCGTCGTGCCGGGAATCGCGAAGGTCTTATCGAGTACGTGCGGTGCATCGACGAAGGTGTTGCGGTGCATAACGCCGTAACGGAAAAACTCTGCATTCTCGAGTCCGGGGATCATACGGAACACCCGCTTCTGCTCGGGCCAGGTGAGGTTGGTCTGGAAGCCGACGAGGTTGTACGCCGTGCCCTCAGCATTCTCGGCGCGGAGCTGCACGGCCGCCCAGGGACGGTGCCCGGTACGAGGATCGGTGAGCCCGACAGGTTTGAGCGCGCCGAAGCGAAGGGCATCGCGTCCCGTGCGCGCGATCTCCTCCACCGGCTGGCATGCCTGGAAGAGATCGCGTGCCTCGAACTCTTTCTGCACCACACGGTCGGCTGCAAGGAGCTCGTTTATGAAGCGCTCATACTCATCGCGGCTGAAGGGCGCGTTGAGGTAGTCACCGGTGCCCTGGTCGTCGTAGCGCGACTGGGTAAAGAGGACGGAACGGTCGAGGGATGCTGCGTCCACGATAGGTGCGGCAGCATCGAAGAAGGCGAGCGACTCGGCACCGAGTTTCTCCCGAATGCGCTCGGCGAGCGCGTCTGAGCAGAGCGGACCGGCTGCTATGACGACGTGGCCGTTGGGAATATCGCGGACCTCCTCGCGAACCACCTCGATGAGGGGCTCGTCTTCGATGCGCTTCTCCACTGCGGCGGAAAAGGCCTCACGGTCGACAGCAAGGGCTCCTCCGGCAGGCACGGCAGTCTCCTCCGCGCACGCCAGCAATGAGCACCCCATCCGGCGAAGCTCTTCTTTGAGAAGCCCTGCGGCGGAGTCTCGCCTAGTTGCCTTTAGAGAGTTCGAGCAGACGAGCTCAGCAAGATGGGCCGTGTGGTGCGCCGCAGACGTCGTCTCCGGGCGCATTTCGATAAGACGAACGGGCACGCCGCGGCGCGCAAGATCGAGGGCGCATTCTGATCCGGCAAGACCGCCGCCGACGACGGTAACCGTGGGAAGGGTCATACAAAAACCTTTCTTAAGCGTTCGGTACGCATCCTATTGTGCCCCAAAGGAGGTTCTGTTGACGAGGGCCGCCGCAGTCGCCGCGTAACGACCATCAACCATCCGTTCCACAAGACCGGCCAAAGTCAGCTCCGATAGACGCTCTAGGCAGGCGCGTGTGTCGATATGTGCCGCGCGGGCGATGGCATCCACCCGCAGCGGTGTAGCCACAAGGGCCTCGAGCATGGTGCTCCCACACTGGTCCAGTACGGGCGTGCGCGCACTTGCCGCAGCCTCAGACCGAAGGCGACAGAAGATGCGTGATAAAGCGCAGGAGAGCGCCTCCTCGTCGGCGATGATGCAGGCGCCCGATTCGATAAGGTAGTTTGATCCTCGGGAGGCCGGTGAGAAGATGGACCCCGGCGCAGCGAGCACCTCGCGGTCTATTTCGGTTGCCGCCTCTGCGGTAGAGAACGTTCCCGAGGGCAAGCCCGCTTCTGCAACGAACACGGCGCGGCTAAGCGCAGCTATGATGCGATTTCGCTTGGGAAAGGCATAGCGCCTCGGCTGAGTGCCCCAGCGCTCTATGGAGATAACCGCGCCTCCTTGGGCAATCGTCTGCTGTATAAGGGGTTCACTGCGTTGTGGATAGCAAACGTCTGCACCGGTTCCGAGCACGATGATGTTTGTTCCGCGCTCGTCGAGAGTGGACCGTGCCGCGGCCGAGTCACACCCGATGGCGCCTCCACTCACCACGGAGATGCCAAACGATACGGCCATGCGCGCAGCCAAGGTGCAGACGCCTTCACCATAGGGAGTCATCTGCCGCGTGCCGATGATGGCGAGCGCCTCTTCGGCCAAGGCCGACGGGTCTCCCCTTCCGTATACGATCTCAGGTGGTGAAGCGAGGTCTTCTAAACGATGAGGATAGGTGAAGTCCCCTCTCTTGATCTCCCATCCGTCACCGAAGACACCGTATCCCATCAAAGCCTCCTATCCCCGTGGTACATCGAAGCTTCTTTCACATGTGACTCTCCTACGAGCACCGACTCATCGATGTCGGCAAGGGTCCGCGCCACACGGCAGAGCCGGTCCAACCCTCGCGCGCTCAGGTGTGCTCTTTTTGCAAGAGCGATGGCGGTCGCTTCTGCCTCGGCTGATAGCGTGAGACTCTCTCCCCCATCTTCTTGCCGTTTCTGCAGGCGCCAAGCGCGAAATGCCCGTCCGCGTATGACGCTTTGGGAGATCTCATCACTCGAGAGGCCCTCGCTTCCGCGGAGCACATCTTCTGGATCGGGCCTTGACACATCGATTACAAGATCGATGCGGTCCATAAAGGGGCCCGAGAGCCGCGCTCGGTATCGTTCTATGGCAGAGATGGTGCACTTGCAGTCAATCTCTGGGTCCCCTAGATATCCGCAAGGGCAGGGGTTGCTTGCCGCAACAAGCTGGAAGCGGCAGGCAAAGGTGTACACGCCATCGACACGGACGATTCGTACCACGCCCTCCTCAGTGGGTTGCCGGAGCATATCGAGGATATTTGCAGGAAACTCCGCTAGCTCGTCCAAGAAGAGCGCGCCTCCGTGCGCGAGGCTGATCTCACCCGGCCGGACAGGGCGACCTCCTCCCAAAAGACCTGCGGAGGAGGCGCTGTGATGCGGGCTTCTAAACGGTCTTCTTCCTGCAAGGATGTCCTCGATTGGCTCCCCCACGACCGAATGGATGCGAAGCGCCTCCTGCTTGGTCTTATCGTCGATGGGTGGCAGTATCGTAGGGAGTCTCTGGGCGAGCATGGTCTTTCCCGCACCCGGCGAGCCCACCATGAGAAGCCCGAGTTCCCCCGTCGCTGCGATGGCACACGCCCTTTTGGCAAACTCCTGTCCCACCACGTCGGCATAGTCAAGAAGCGGCGTCAGCCCATGCGTGGGCACGGGAGTGTCATCGTAGGCATACAGACCGTGTGTGATGCCATGATGCAGATCTGCCAGGTTTTGAATTCTGGCCGAGCGGATGCCGTCGAGCGAAACGTGCCCTTCGTCCCATGCGCCCACCAGTACAACGCCGAGCTCGCGTGCGAGAAGCTGATAGGCAACCTCGCCTTTGACCGGGCTGACGTCTCCGTCCAGGGTAAGCTCGCCGACGAGCAGCACATCCCTAAGACCATTCAAGGGAATCTGACCCGACGCTGCGAGTATGCCCACCGCGATGGGAAGGTCGAGCCCGGTGCCGGTTTTTCGGACGTCGCCCGGTGCGAGGTTCACGGTAACGCTTTGGCGCGGTAGCGTGTAGCCGGCTGCGCGCAGTGAGTTTCTGATGCGCTGGCGCGCCTCGAGCACAGAGGAGTCGGGCATACCGATGAGGTGGATTCCGGGTATTCCTCCCGATAAGGCGACCTCTACCGTGACAGGAAACGCCTCGACTCCCCTCAGGCAGGCGCCGCGTACGGAGACGACGCCGCTCACATCTCACACTCCCAATCGAACGCTCCGCACGCTTGAAGGATGCCCACCTGGTCGTCACCGTCAACAACGACCCCGATCGTGTCGAAGCGAAGCGATGGTACGGGGAAGTTATCCATGAGGTAGGAAGCGGCGATTCTGCGGTAGCGCTTACGCTTGCGAATATCTACCGCTTCCTCGGGGTAGGCGCCTTTTGAAAGGCTGCGCCTGCGTCGCGTCTTGACCTCGACGAGCACGATGCATTCGTCAGCCGGGTCGTAGGCGACATAGTCGGCCTCACCCTCACGGCAGCGGTACCCGTGCTCTAAGATCTCGTAGCCGCTGCTGATGAGAAAGGCCCCGGCTAGTGCTTCACCAAGGATGCCGAGCTCATGCGGTGTGAGGTTCTCCACAGCGACGTCCGCGGGAAAACCGATGTCCTCAGCGAGCGCGTCAGTGAGCTCCGGGCTTATGTCGCCAAGGTCCCACTTCTCGGATACGGTTCTCTGTCCTAACATGTCCTCTCCTCTCGTTGAAGGTGAGGACATGTTCCACGGCGCTTCTTACAGATTTCACGCTGACTCTTGCACGCATGTCACAGAGTACTGATGGGACTTTGAAAGATTACTAACCTCGCAGGCAGTGTGGTGGAAAACCTGCTCAGAAGAGGTTGTGCCTCATTAGAACAGCGATTCTGTCTCCAGAAAGTTTCCACAGAAGCTCACGCGGTGAACCTCCGAGAGCCCCATCTGCTTGATGGCAGCGATGTGCTCCGGTGAGGCATAGCCTTTGGATTCAGCG
>CAUGVQ010000107.1 GCA_959602875.1 uncultured Collinsella sp.
CTTGTGACCTCCCGGTTATCAGCCGGACGCTCTAACCAACTGAGCTACAGGTCCAACGCACTCGGAAATATTACCTCGTGCCCCGCGCTAAGTCAACAAGTTTTTTTGAACGACTTTGCCAATGCCGAATTCCTGGATTCTGCGTGAAGACTTGTGGGCAGACCGACACCGCCCGCGCCCTTGCCCGCTTTAAAACATGCCCTTTTACCTGCGCAGTTAGAAAAGGAAAGATTCCTTTTGGACCGCCGTTTGTCCTTAGTTAGAGACGCCTTGAAATCTGTTAGAGCACCGGGCGTATCCTTCCCTCCCGTTTTCGAGGGGAAGGAGCAGCCATGGGCACCAAGCCGTTCAGGCCACACCAAAAGGGCGCGTATTCAGGCAAGCATGCAAGATCCGCTATGCCGCCTGGGTCGCATTGCCGCAACCTAAAACCAACGCCACGCAGAGCAAAGAAGCGCGGGGTGAGCCTAAAGGGCCTTGTGCCCCTCCTGCTCGCCCTGCTCGGGTGCACCGTCGCCGCGCTCTTTATCAGCCAGAGCGCTCACGCGGCAACCACACTCACCATCGACCAGGCCCTCGGCTGCACGCGCACCGTCCAGTCCGTTCTCGAGGCGCACGAGCCAGACAGCTACTACCTAGGCACGCCGTACGGCAACACCGGCCCCAACGGCGAGGGCGGCCTTAAAGCCGACTGGGACTGCCGCTGGCCCAACGGCAACCCCAAACCGGGCGTGGGCGCCTACATGAACTGCGCGGGATTTGTCTCGCGCGTCATCATGGACGCCGGCGGCGACGTGTCGGGCGTTGCCACCTGGCGCTCGTTTGCAAACGGCGCGAACCCTGACTACAAGAGCAACGATACGAACGCGCGCAAGTGGTACTACTGGGCGCTCGACAACGGCATGGCGACCTACCGCTTCTCCAACAAACAGGAGATGCTCGCCTCCGGCGTGCTCGAAAAGGGCGACATCATCTTTATCGACACCGACCGCTCCATAGCGGGCAACGACTACCACATCGGGTTCTTCTGGGGCAACACGCCCTCCGAGGACCTGTTTTGGCATAGCTCGAGCTCGGGCGACGGCCTCGTTGCAGGCTCACAGCCGGGCAACATGATCTCCCAGATCACGCCCAAGGGCACGGCGACCGGTTTTCTTGTCATCAAGACGCAGCACACCGTAGAGGTCGCGTTCCAAAAGACCTCCTCTGAGCCCAGCATCAACACCACGGGCTCGCTTTACAGCCTTGCCGGAGCGACCTACGAGATTCATCGCGCCGAGGGTGACGCGCTCGTTGGCACCATTACAACCGATGCCGAGGGCAAGGCCACGCTCACGCTTGATGCAGGGGGCAGCTATTACGCTATCGAAACCGTACCGCCCAAGGGCTTTGTTCTGAACCCAGACCGCATCGCGTTTACCGCGGGGACCGGAACGACCGTCGAGCTGCCCGACAAACCCGGCACCATCGCCCTTACCATCGTGAAGCGGGATTCGACAACGGGAGGGGCCGCCCAACCAGGAGCGTCCCTCGAGGGCGCCGGGTACCGGGTCACCGACGTCTATGGCGCGACCTACACCGCCGTTACCGGAGCGGACGGGCGGGCGCGCGTGGAGGACATCCCCCTTGGCACCGTGAAGGTCGTGGAGACCAAGGCGCCGGCGGGGTATCGCCTCGATCCGACCGTTTACACCTATAACGTGGATGCGGACGACCTCCCCGCAACGGGCGTTATCGAGCTCGAACCCGAGAGCGATTTTGCCGAGCATCCCGTCGCCTTTGACCTCAGAATCGTTAAGTACCGCGACACAGGCTCAGAGGAGTCGGGCCTGCAGGAGCCCGCGGAGGGCGTTCGCTTCTCCATCATCTCGAACACCACGGGTAAAGAGGTTGCCTCCATCGAGACAGATGCCTCCGGCTTTGCAACGACCGAGGGCGCTTGGTACGGCTCCGGAGAGCGTGCCGAAGGCATCAACGGAGCGCTCCCCTACGACCGGAAGGGCTATACCGTACGCGAAGATGCCGCGACCACGCCCGAGGGGTTCCGGCCCGCAGGAGAATGGCGCATCGAGCCCGAGGAGATGGTAGACGGGATCCAGCTGAGCTACATCGTGGACAACGACTTTGTCACCAGCCGTTTGCAGATCGTGAAGACCGATGCCGAGACCGGCCTTACCGTGCCGCTCGCAGGCTTCACGTTCCAGCTGCTCGACACCAACAAAGAACCCATCACGCAAGAAGCGTGGTATCCCAGTCATGAGGAGCTCAGCGAGTTCACCACCGACGACTCTGGCACGGTGACCCTGCCCGAGGCCCTCAAGCCCGGTACCTACTACATCCGCGAGACTGCAACGGCGCCCGTTTATCTACTCGGACAGGAAGATATTGAGGTGACGATTTCGAACGACGGCTCGACGCCCGCGGTAACCGTCATGTGCGTGCCCAACGAGCAGGCGCGCGGCCGAGCCGTCATCACTAAGCGATGCAGCGACGCAGAAGGCCACGACGGCGACAGCATACTTGACGCGGGATGCGCGGGCGCCCTTGAAGGTGCTGAGTTTGACGTGGTGGCGCAGCAGGATATCGTCTCGCCCGACGGCACAGTGAGAGCCGTCGCCGGCGAGGTGGTGGACCATGTAGTCACCGGCGAGGACGGCACCGCCACAACCGGCCTTCTCTACCTGGGCATCGGCAGTGCCACCTACGCGTTCGTGGAGACCGTCGCCCCTGCAGGCCACGTCCTCGACTCCACGCCACACGAGTTCACCTTGGCCTACGTTGACGGCACAACCGAGTTGGCAGAGGTATCGATCGAGGCAACTGATACACCTACCGAGGTAACGCTTGGTAAGCGCGTCCTCGGTTACGAAGACGCCCTCCCCGGAGCAACGTTCGAGCTTTGGTCCGCAGCAGATGAGCTCGATATCACACCGACGGCCGGCAAAGCGGCGCTTGCCATCGCGGGTATTGAGGGCACCGAGGTATCGCTTCGCTCCCCCGTGGCGTATGCAGAGCTTGAGGTCAACCTGCCCGAGAACATGCAAGCAGTCCTTACCGCCGATGACACGCGGGTCGAACTTGAGAACGGCGCCGTCACCGTCGACCCAGGCACCTATGCGCTCGCGGTCACGGATGCTGCGACGGGCGAGGCGATTGACGTGGGCGGCGACGTCGAGCTTGAGATTGCCGCGGACACCTCATACCTCCTCACGGTCGGCACCGGATTCTTCACCGGAACGACGGCGCAGCTAGAGGAGCTCGGCAGCATATCGGAGCTGATTGAAATCCCCTTTGACGACAATGCCGGCGCATACCTCGCAACCGACCTTGCCGCCGGAACCTATCAGGTGCTTATCAACGGTGAGGCAGTTGCAAAAACATCTCTCTCCGCCGGGGCGTGCCGCGTGCTGCGCAGCGACAACAACGAAGATTTCCGCGAGGTGCCCGCGCTTCTTGCCAAAGGAGCAAAACCCACACAGCTCGTCACCGACGAGAAAGGCCGGATTGTCATCCGTCATCTCGGCGAGGGCAGCTACCGCCTCTGGGAATCAGAGGCGCCCGAGGGCTTCCTCACTGATAACGAGGTGCGCTACTTCACGATTGACCGCAACGGTCTTACCGAGGGACTCGAACGTTTTGAGATAGAGGTCGAGGACGATTTCACCAAGGTCGACCTTTCCAAGCGTGACATCACCGATGAGAGCGAGGTTGTAGGCGCGCACCTCGCCGTCTTGGATGAGGACGGCAAAGTCGTAGAGGAATGGACCTCCGAGCAGACAGACCATCGTATCGAGGCACTCGCCCCCGGCACTTATACGCTCGTAGAGCTCCGCACGCCGCACGACTATGACGAGGCGACGGCGGTCACCTTCACGGTCGAGGCCACCGGAAATGTCCAGCGCGTAGTCATGTACGACGAACCGATCGAGATATCTGCCCAGATTGACAAGCGCCAGCAGATCGCTGACCCCACCCGGCCCTACACCGATGCCGACAAGACCGTCGATGAGGGCGGTACAAACAATGCGCCCGTCACAGCATCCGAAGACGGGTCGTACAGCTACACCGTCGACTTTCGATCCACCAGCACCACCTGGGTTGATGAATTCACAGTGACCGACCAGCTCCATGCCGCAGAAGACGGCCTTGCCGAACTCGTCTCACTCACAACGCCCGCGGCGGGTGAAGACTACGACGGAAAACTCAATATCTGGTATCGAACGAACCAAACATCCGAGGACTTCATCGACCCTGTCGCCGCGAATGCTACGCTCGACGACGGACACGCCAACCCCTGGCTTACCGATGAGGCAACCGCGGCCAAGCTGGGCGATGATGGACGTGCGGTTAGCTACGCCGGTTGGGAGCTCTGGGAGCAAGACGTTGACGCCACAACACCGACTGAGCTTGATACGGGCGCTCTCAGGCTCGATGAAGACGAACATATCATTGCCGTTCGCCTTGAATATGGGCGGGTGGAGAAGGGCTTTACCACAAGAAAGGACGAATGGGATCGCCCTCTGCTCAAGGATGCGCATGACGATGTGGCAGAGATAGCCACCAGCGAGACGGGGTCTCCCCTTATCTTGCACATGCGAGTGACCAACGCCTATCGTGCGGACACGAAGCTTGAGAACGAAGCTGCAGTCGAGGCGTACCGCAACGGCGGCAATATCGCCGAGCACGAGCGCCTTGAGGATAGGGACGACGACCGCGTCGTCCAGAAGCCCCGAGAAAGAACGCCGGAGATCGACACGTGCCTTGTTGAGAAGGAGAGCGGAGGGCACGAGGCAGTGAGCGGCCGTATCGAGCTCATCGACACCGTCACCATGCGAGGACTTGAGGCTGGTGTGGAGCACACCTTGACCGGCACGCTCCACGATCGCGAGACCGGAGAGGCGCTCCTCGATACGGATGGCAATGCGCTCAGCGTGGACACCACCTTTATCCCCTCGAAGTCAGAGGCGACGATGGAAGTAGGCTTCTCCGTAGACGCCACCGAGCTCGCAGGAAAGCACATCGTCGCATTCGAGGAGCTTTCCATCGAGCATGAGTCGCCCGAGGAGGGCAACGAGACGCGCATCATTGCCCAACACGCCGATCTGGACGATGCCGATCAGACGGTTTCGGTGCAGATCGATGCGTCCGAACTGCCGCGAACGGGAATCCAGCAGCTATGGCCCTTCTTGCTGAGCGTTGCCCTTACCGCAGGAATAGCCCTGGCAATCCGACATATTGTGAGCACTCGGATGGGATAAGGCGCGTAGGTTGGTGATGTGATATGACAGGCGCCCGCAATCCTCAGGCCCGCCTCCGAACTTGGGAGAGGCTTGCGGGCGCCTCCTGCCTTTTCTTGTGCATGGTTGCCGGCGCATCAGCAGGACGTAACGATATGTCTGCACTCCCCTACGCACGCCTTGACGCTCCAGCGGCAGGAAGGGATACGGCTGTCGACAGCCACACCTTCGCAGGCACCGATGCCTGCGCATGGCTTGAGGTTACCGGAACGAGCATCTCCTATCCTGTTATGGCCCTACAGCCTGAGATGGCCGATGACTTCTATCTCACGCATAACGCATGGGGCACGCCCTCGATAGCCGGTTGCCCGTATCTTGACCGCCGGGCCGAACCTAATGCCCGGCACCTGCTGGTTTACGCGCACAGCGGCCTTGCGAGCGGGCTCATGTTCGGCCCGCTTAGACTCGCCTACCTACCTGAGCGTTTTTCTGCTCTTGGAGATGCCATCTGGACAAATCGCTCGGGCGCCACTACAGTCTTCCAGCCTCTTTGCGCACTCGAAGTCAATAGCAACTACCCCGAGATACAGCGCTTTGACTGCTCGGCGGAGGAGCTTGCAGAGATGGCCTTTGGCATTGCAAAGCGAGCAAGCGCCCGCTCGGCCAATTGGGGCGAGCAAGCCAGGTCGTGCACGCGCCTGCTTACGCTGGTCACCTGCTCAAAAAATGCGCCCCGCTCAGCGGGGCGCACCTTGGTACTGTTCACGGCGTAGTTGACAGCTAACGGCTACTCCGTCGCCTCACCCTCACTCGGCTCGACAGGCTCGCCGGTGTAATCGTTCAGATCCTCGTTGATGTTGTTGAGCTCGTCGGCGCGCGCTTGCTCGCTCTCGTGGCGCTCCT
>CAUGVQ010000108.1 GCA_959602875.1 uncultured Collinsella sp.
GACCCGGCATGCCGCGGGGAGGCTTTCCCTTCAATGGCTTTCTCATATCGTCTTATCTGTCGGCAGCGCAGGAGGAGGCGGCGTTAGACAAGCACGTATGAGCGAAGTAGAAACTATTAGCATGCGCAAAGTTTTTATGCCAATAACACTTAGCATATGCTAATATAAAAGTGCAGGAGGGGAAGATGCAGAGACGGGAGCTGGTCAAGATCCTGCTAGACGCCGGGTTTTTATACAAGCATGGCGGAAATCACGACGTGTTCTTCAAGGGGGGCGCTGAGGATACCGGTGAAACGGCATCGCGAGATTGAAGATCAGGTTGCAAAAAGAATCTTGAGACAGGCCGGGCTGAGGTAAACGTGGTAGGCCAACGGTTTCGTATGAGGGGCGGAGTCAGAGATGGTGTATGTTTGGGAATTCGAATTTTTCGACGCAAATGGCTATGTTGACGCGCTTCCCTGTGCGCCTTTTGATGGTGGAACGTTTGGGGATACCTTGAACGATGCCGTCGAAAGTGCGGCCGACTGGCTTGGATGTATGGTTGACGAGCATCTGATGGGCAACTGCGATTTACCGCCCATGGAGTTTGGGCATCACCCTGAGCACGGCGGGCGCATTATTGCAGTCGCAGTCGAGCGCAAGCTTGAAGATGTACCAGCAATGACCGCCGCCGATGCCGCGCGTGAGCTGGGCGTCTCGACTGCCCGCGTGGCCCAGCTCGTTAAAGCCGGGATTCTTGACTCGTGGAAAGACGGAAGCAAAAGAATGGTGTCACGCGCGTCGGTTGAGGCCCGCAAGGAATGTGGAGCGAAGCCGGGCCGTCCTCGGATGTGCGAGAAGGCGCCGGCAGCGTGATTGTAAATAGCGTTGAGGCGGAGCTAGCCAAGGACGATATCGCCACGATGCGCGCGGACGAGATCCCAGCTGAAGAGCTCGGCCAGCTCACACGCGCTGCGCGGCTCGGTGTCCGGCGCAAGGCCCGCGGTACCGGCGAGCCATCCCAACAGGCGCTCGGGTGTGCCGAAACGCTCGCGCAGACCCTCCATGTCGAGGTCCCGGTCGCGCTTGGAGAGGCGGCGTCCGTCGGGGGCAACTAGAAGCGGCACGTGGGCATAGGCGGGTTCTGGGTAGCCAAGCAGGCGCTGTAGATAGATCTGGCGCGCGGAGGAGCTGAGCAGATCGTGCCCGCGGACAACCTCGGTGACGCTCATCTGCGCGTCGTCAACCACCACGGCGAGCTGGTAGGCAAAGACGCCGTCACTGCGGCGGACGAGGAAGTCACCGCAATCGCGGGCGAGGACTTCGGTTTGCGGACCAAAGACACGGTCGGTAAAGGCAATCGTGCCCGCGGGATCATTCTCGCCGGGCACCCTAAGGCGGAGCGCCGCGGGGCGTGCGGCAGAGCGTTGCGCGATCTCCTCGGGGGAGAGGCCTCGGCACGTGCCCGCGTAGATGGGCGTACCGTCGCTCGCGTGCGGCGCGCTTGCGGCATGGAGCTCGGCGCGTGTGCAGAAGCACGGGTAGAGCAGTCCCGCGTCATGGAGCTGCTCGAGGGCGGCTTGGTACGCCTCAACACGGTCGCGCTGGTAGTAGGGTCCCTCGTCCCAATCGAGGCCGAGCCACTGAAGATCCTCCAGTAGAAGATCTGTCCACGGTCCGGACTGGGTGCGCGGGTCGAGGTCCTCTATGCGCAACACCATGCGCCCGCCGGCGCTGCGGACCGATAGCCACGCCACAAGTGCGGCGTAGATGTTGCCCAGGTGCATGCGGCCGGAGGGCGTAGGGGCAAAACGCCCGACTATGTTGGATGTGCTACTCATGGTTAGAGAGTATAGGGGAGGTGCTGCGCTCGCGGCCAGAAAAGCGCGTCCTCATACCCAAAGGTGAGCCGGGCGTCTGCCCGCAAACGGCTGGAGCCCCCGGGCCTGCATACCCGGGGGCTCCTGGAAAAGGGGGGACGGTTTGTGCGGGGCGGCGAGGGGGGAGCCGCCCCGCAAAGGAAGGGAGGCTAGAGCGGAAGCGCAGTCATCTGGGTGTAGACGCGCGCCTGATACTCGCGGTCGAGGTCGTAGAGACCCTTGGGGTCGCACCCAAAGAGCTTCATGTTTGTGATCATGTCGCGGGCGTTGGTCTCCTCCTCGCCCTGCTCGCTCACAAACCAATCGAGGAACTTCATGGTGCGAACGTCGTGAAGCTCATGCGCGACCTCGTAGCAGTGGTGGATGAGGCTCGTCACGTACTCCTCGTGCGCAAGCCCCGCCTCGAGCGGCTGAAGGTCGTTCTCAAAGACCTTGTCGGGCTTGGCGATGGCCTCCATCGTGGGGGTGAAGTCGTTATCGAGGAGGTAGCGGCGGATGGCCATGGCGTGGTCCATCTCCTCCTTCGCCTGGATCTCGTACCAGTTGGCAAAGCCCTTGAGGCCGCGATCCTCGTAGTAATCGGCAAAGGTGAGATACAGGTAGGCGGAGTAGAGCTCCTTGTTGATCTGATCGTTCAGAACCGTCGTTACCTGTTCAGTGAGTGCCATGAGTGTTCCTTCCCCATCCGTTGTGTGCGCGATTCCGAGTCGCACTGTCTGTATACCCGCGTGGCGCCATTCAAACGCGTCCACAATTCCCCCACGTCCGCCCCATCTCCTCTCCGCAATTGCCGCTCGCCCCGCTGGCGCGGGTACGGCGTATAGGTGTCCGCACGCGACGGTACAATGGCTCTAACCAACAGCGACGGGAGGTCCCCATGCACGACATGAACGTCTCGATCCCTGCGCGGGCGGCGCTGCGACCCATCTTCACCCGGGCCCTCGCTGTGCTTGCCTGCCTTGTGGCGGCCTGTGCGTTTACGGCTCTCACGCCGCTGCCCGCAAAGGCCCACGAGATGCCGCGCGTGCACATCGATGCGACCGTGCTCGAGGATGGCATCCTTCATGTGGAGGAGGAGCGCGCATTCGCGTTTGATGACGAGGTGAACGGCGTCTTCTGGACGATTCCCATTGCCATAAACGAGCAGGGCCGTCCTTCTTGGGTCGATGTGGCGTCTCTGGGCGCCGCTATTGTGGACGAGGGCGGCGCCGAGCGCGCGTTTGAGCGCGTGGGCGCGGCGCAGCCGGAAGACGACGGGGTCTTTACCGTTACAGAAGAGGACGATGCAATTCGCATCCAGCTCTTCTCGCCGCATGCAGATGACACGCAGGCAACGTTTCGCCTGAGCTACGACCTCACAGGCGCCGTTATGGCCTGGGCGGATACGGCCGAGCTGTACTGGAAGTTTGTGGGACCGGACTGGGAGGAGAGCTCGGAGAACGTCGAGCTTACGGTTCGCTTTGTGGGCGCCGATGCCTCGGGCGATGCTGCCCGTGTTGGCGAGAACTTCCGCGCGTGGGCGCATGGCCCGCTTGAGGGCGAGGTCGCGCTCGACGGGGCAGACCCCAGCGTGACAGCAACCGTGCCGCGCGTGCGCGACGGCGAATATGCCGAGGTACGAGCGGTCTTCCCGCGCGGCTGGGTGTCGGGTTTGGCGCCGGTGGGCGATGCTGCCCAGACGGAGCGTATGGACCATATTCTCTCCGAGGAGGCGGGTTTTGCCGAGGATGCCAACGCACGCCGCGCCCAGATGCAGGCGCTCATCTCCGTTGGCTCGGGCGCACAGATTGCCCTTCCGGCGGTGCTCCTTGTGGTGGTCGCAGCCTACCGCATCGTGCGCTGCCGTGCCCCTAAGGCGGACTTCCAGCAAGAGTATCTCCGCGAGGTACCCACCGACGCCCATCCGGCAACCGTTGCGGCCTTTATGGATGACGGCCGCGTGGGGCGTCGTTCGTTTGTGGTCACGCTGATGAAGCTCACCGAGGAGGGCGTGATTGGCGTATCCGATCGCCCGGCAAAAGATGCCGAAGGCGAGGCGTCCTATCGCCTCGTTTTGCGCGACCCCGCGCGCCTTGCGGAGTCGGGCATCGATGGGGCTGCCCTGCGTCTCTTCTTCCGCGAGGGCGCGCAGTCTTCATCGTTTGCGGCGCTCTCTACCTGCACGTCGGGTGATGCCCTCACCGCGGAGGCGCTCACCTCGGGGTTCACCGACGCCGTCGAGCGCGACCTCAAGACACGCGGCCTGGTTGCGTCTGTGGACACCTTCAAGTCAGCCGCGACCGTGGCGGCGGCTGTCCTGTTCTGCGCCTCGCTTATTCTCGCTCTTACCACGGACGGGGCAACCCTCTTGCCCTTTGGCATTGGTCTTGCACTTACCATAGTCGCGCTGGTGATCGCCCTCACCGCCCGCATCGTCACGCGCGAGGCCGCCGAGCTCAACGCGCGCTGTGAGGCGTTTCGCCATTGGATCGAGCGCGCGGCACGAACGGGCGAGGCGGTCGACTTCGATTCTGCGGAGGGGCGTCGCATGCTCGTTTACGCCTCCGCGGTCGGCGTGGGCGAGGGAACGCTACGCAGGCTTGTGTCCCAGGCGGACGAATCCGCTGCCTGCGCTGCCTCTGGTGTGGCAGATGTTGCCTATGCGGGGGTCGCGTCCTATCCCTATCCGCTCATGTGGTGGTTCTGGCCGCACTACGGTATCCACGCAAGTCCCATGCACGATGCGAGCGATGCTTACGGCAGCGCTGTGGCGAGCGTTGCCGTAAGCGCGGGAAGCTCCGCGCCAGGCACAGGCGGTGGCTTCTCCTTTGGCGGCGGAGGCGGTGTCGGTGGCGGAGGCGGCGGTACCTTTTAGGGCACCGGTAGTATCTCTCGCGTGCCGGATGTGCGCGGTTGCGCTACATTAGAAGGACTTCTTTCGCGGCGCCGCAACGGGCGGGGTCGGCAGGAGGCAAGGAGGATATATGGGAACTGAGCGTAAGATCGCGCGTGCGCTGATCTCGGTGACCGACAAGACGGGCGTTGTCGATTTTGCCCGTGCGCTGGTCGAGGAGTTCGGGGTGGAGATTGTCTCCACGGGCGGTACGGCGAAGGCCATCGAGGAGGCGGGCGTTCCGGTACGCCCCATCGAGGACTTCACAGGCTACCCGGAGATGATGGATGGACGCGTGAAGACGCTTCACCCCAAGGTACACGGCGCGCTGCTTGCCCGCCGCGACTCTGAGGAGCACATGGCTCAGGCCGCGGAGCACGGCATCCAGCTCATCGACATGGTGGTCGTGAACCTCTACGAGTTTGAGAAGACGGTCGCCAACCCCGACGTCACCTTTGCCGATGCCATCGAGCACATCGACATCGGCGGCCCCTCCATGCTCCGTTCTGCCGCTAAGAACAACGATGCCGTGACCGTTGTCTGCGACCCCAACGACTACGAGGCCATTCTCGAGGAGATGCGCCTGCACGAGGGCAAGACGCTGCGCTCCACGCGCCGCCGCCTCGCCGCCAAGGTTTTCACCCGCACGGCTGCCTACGACTCGGCTATCTCCACGTGGCTGAACGATTACCTGGCTGCCGAGGAGCCCGCTGTTGCCGCTGCGAGCGGCGAGGAGGGCTTCCAGGCGCCCGAGGTGCTCGTCCTCAACCTTACCAAGACGCAGGACCTTCGCTATGGCGAGAACCCGCACCAGGCAGCCGCGGTCTACCGCTTCTCTGAGGAGTTCGCAGCTTACGGCAGCTCCGCCAACCCGCTGGTGGGTGCCGAGCAGATCCAGGGCAAGCCGCTCTCGTACAACAACTTCCTCGACGCCGATGCCGCATGGAACGCGGTGCGCGAGTTCGACGATCCCGCTGTGGTTATCCTGAAGCACCAGAACCCCTGCGGCTCCGCTACCGCCGAGGATGTCACCACCGCCTATGACCGCGCCTTTGCCTGCGACCCCAAGAGCGCTTTCGGCGGCATCATCGCGGTGAACCGCGAGGTCCCGCTTTCGCTCGTCGAGCACTTTGCCGACCAGAACAAGCAGTTCGTCGAGGTCCTTATCGCGCCGAGCTATTCGGCCGAGGCCCTCGAGCGCCTCTCCAAGCGCCAGAACCTGCGCGTGCTCGCCACGGGCGGTGCCGAGGGGCATGCTCGCCTCGAGGTCCGCTCCGTCGACGGCGGCATGCTCCTGCAGCAGGTCGACACGGTCGAGGAGGATCCCGCGAACTTCACGTATCCCACCGAACGCAAGCCCACCGACGCCGAGAT
>CAUGVQ010000109.1 GCA_959602875.1 uncultured Collinsella sp.
CGTGGGAGGGTAGGGCGCCGCTGACCGGTGGACGGCACCGGGCCGTCCGAACGAATGCATTGAGAGCCTCTGGATTCCAGAGGCTCTTTTGCTATGTAGGGTATCTATCTAGTATCCTTATACGGTTATCTGGTTTGAGGAGGCTGGTATGTTCACGGCGTTTGTCATAGGCAACCTTGCCTCCGGTAAAAGCACGGCAACGCGCTACCTTGCTTCTCGTGGCGCTCGCCGCATCGATCTTGACCAGCTTGCAAAGGATCTTTATGTCCCCGGCTCTGAGATTGTCGAGAGCCTTGTGGACGCCTTCGGTGCGGACATTCTTGATGAGGGCGGCTACATTCGAACCAAGGTTCTCGCCGAGCGCGCGTTTTCCACTCCCGAGTCTGCGCATCAGCTTAATTCCATCGTCTTACCTATGGTCTATGATCGGCTGAATAACCTGCTTCTGCCTTCGACGTGCACTGTTGAAGATGATGGTGCCGCCTTTACGGTTGTCGAAGTCTCACTAGCCCAGGAATTCACGTATGCTTTTAATCTCGCTGACGAGATTATCGCTATTACGGCTCCGACTGATATTCGCCGTATGCGCGCTATCGAGCGCGGCATGAGTGCCGAGGACTTTGACGCACGCGCGGCGCTCCAACCTTCCGAGGAGGAGCTTTGCGCGCTTGCTTCGCTTGTGATTGACAATACTGCAGGCGACGACTCTCTTTTCGCTTCCCTCGATGCCTGGATGGCCGACAAGGGGCTTCTTCCTGGTCAAATGAGTCTGGATGGCCTCGATGCCTAATCGTGTTCGTCTTCTCGCTTGGTATCGAATTATTCCGCTTCTCGTTATGGCGCTGATCGGCGTCATCTCGTTTGTGTACGTCTACGCACCTGCCGCCCTTTTTCAGCTCATCTATCCGCTCGAATACACTGATTACATCAGTGCCTCGAGCGAACGTCACGCGGTTGATCCGTTTTTGGTCGCAGCGGTTATAGAGGCGGAGTCCAACTGGGATCCTGATGCGGTCTCGTCCAAGGACGCTCACGGACTCATGCAGCTTCTTCCGGCGACGGCAGAGGACATGGTGCGCCTGGGGCTCGTCGATGCGACACGTTTTGATCCCGAGAACTTGGACGACCCCGAGACCAATATCGAGTTTGGCAGCGCGTATCTCTCCTATCTGATTGACTATTTCAACGGGTCGACAGACCGTGCCATCGCGGCGTATAATGCCGGGCTCTCCCGCGTGAACGACTGGACCGAGATCGACACGGCGCTGCACAATGCGATCACGTTTCCTGAGACCCAGGCGTATCTCTTTAGAGTGAACAACGCTTGGACGCGGTATAAGGAGCTATACAGTAACGAGTTTCTATAACGAATCCGCCTGATGGGGCGTGGCGACGAGGAGGCTTGCATGGAGAAGTTTGAGGTCGAGCGCGTTGGCGGCGAGCTTAAGCGCTTCGGTGTTGCGGGCGATCCCGTCAAGTTTGAGGTTGTTTCTCCCTTTGAGCCGTCGGGCGACCAGCCCGAGGCCATCGCCTCGTTGGTGAAGGGCGTTGAGGACGGTGACCGCTATCAGGTCCTTCTCGGTGTAACCGGCTCCGGCAAGACCTATACCATGGCAAAGACTATCGAGGCGCTCGGCAAGCCCACGCTTGTGATGGCTCCCAACAAGACGCTCGCCGCGCAGCTCGCCAGCGAGCTCAAGGAGTTCTTCCCCCATAACGCGGTGGTCTACTTTGTCTCCTACTACGACTACTACCAGCCCGAGGCCTACGTGCCGCAGAGCGATACCTATATCGAGAAGGACGCCTCCATCAACGAGGAGGTCGAGATGCTGCGCCATCAGGCGACGGCGTCTTTGCTCTCGCGTCGCGACGTAATCGTCGTGGCGAGTGTCTCGTGCATCTACGGCATCGGCTCGCCGGAGGATTACGCCGGCCTTGCACCCAATGTGGATAAGAAGACCCCGCTCGAGCGCGATGACTTCATTCACACCCTCATCGATATCCAGTACGACCGCAACGACTTCGACCTCGCCCGCGGCACCTTCCGCGTGCGCGGTGACGTGGTCGACGTGTATCCGCCCTACGCTGAGCATCCGCTGCGCTTTGAGTTCTTTGGCGACGAGGTCGAGCTTATTGCCGAGATTGACGAGGTCACCGGAGAGATTCTGCGGGAATACGACGCAATCCCGGTCTGGCCGGCTTCGCACTACGTGACCGAGAAACCCAAGGTGACTGCGGCCTTAAAGACAATCGAGGAGGAGTGCGAGCAGCGCGTGGCGGAGCTCAAGGCAGCCGACAAGCTGCTCGAGGCGCAGCGCCTGCAGCAGCGTACCGACTACGACCTCGAGATGCTCGAGACCATGGGCTTCTGCAACGGCATCGAAAACTACTCGCGCCATCTCGACGGCCGCAAACCCGGCGAGCCGCCCTTCACGCTCATCGACTACTTCCCCAAGGACATGCTCTGCATCATCGATGAGAGCCATGTGACGGTTCCGCAGATCCGCGGCATGCACGAGGGCGACCGCTCGCGCAAGGTGACGCTGGTGGAGCACGGTTTCCGCCTGCCGTCGGCGCTCGACAACCGCCCGCTGCGCTTTGACGAATTTGAGGCGCGCATCCCGCAGTTCATTTACGTCTCAGCGACGCCGGGCGACTACGAGCTGCGTGTGAGCCAGAACAACGTCGAGCAGATCATCCGTCCCACGGGACTCCTCGACCCCAAGATCGACGTGCGGCCCGTGCGCGGTCAGATCGACGACCTGCTGGAAGAGATTCGCGAGCGCACCGCGCGGCACGAGCGCGTGCTGGTGACAACGCTTACCAAGCGCATGGCCGAGGACCTCACCGACCACTTGCTCGATGCGGGTGTGAAGGTGAACTACATGCACTCCGACACCGCGACGATGGACCGCGTGGACATCCTGCGCGACCTGCGTCAGGGCAAGATCGACGTGCTTGTGGGCATCAACCTGTTGCGCGAGGGCCTCGACTTGCCCGAGGTCTCGCTCGTGGCGATTCTCGATGCGGACAAAGAGGGCTTTTTGCGCAACCGCCGTTCGCTCATCCAGACTATCGGTCGCGCGGCGCGCAACGCCGACGGCGCCGTGGTGATGTATGCCGACACGATTACCGACTCGATGCGCGAGGCCATCGACGAGACCAATCGCCGTCGTGCGATTCAGATGAAGTTCAACGAGGATCACGGCATCGAGCCCAAGACCGTACGCAAGGCCATCAACGACATCTCGAGCTTTATTGCAGAAGCGACCGAGAACGTAGGCAAGCGCGACCGCAGCCGCGGCGATACGCTTGGGCATGGCGCGTTCTTCACGCCGGCGGGGGAGCACGGCGCCGACGAAGCGCCCGCATCGGCGGCCTCGGACGGGCAGCAGCTCGCCGAGGAGCTTGCCAACCTGCCCAAAGACGAGCTCGCCCGCATTGTCGCCACCATGGAAGAGGATATGCGTAGCGCGTCCGAGGCCATGGACTTTGAGGAGGCAGCGCGTCTGCGCGACGCCATCGTGCATCTGCGCGCTATCGCTGAGGGGACGAGCGAGGACGAGGTGATCGAGCTTCTGCGGCGCGATGCACGCAGGGGAAGCGTGTTTGCCTCCGGCCGCAAGCGCCAAGGCGCGCGGGCAAAGCGCGCCAAGCACTAAAGCCAGGGCCGATGGTATACTCAGGAGAGTTACATCGCGCGGATGCCTGCCGCGCTCGGGGGAATAGAGGGGTCTCTATGAACGAAGAGTATATGCCCGAGTACCGACCCGTGGATACGAAGGGGCTGGCGGTCAGGCTCGCCGGCGCTAAGTGGAGCCTCATCGCTATGGCGGTGCTCTGCTTCTTCTGGGCGGTCTACATGTTTGTAACGGCGCCCGAGGGCGGTGCGGGCGGACTGTTGCCCACGCCTGTTGAGGGCCCCTCCGGCCTAGTTGCCCTGCTGCCCTGGTGGGCAATCGTCGCGGGCTTTGTCGGCTCCATCACCTCGCTCGCCACGCGCGCGCCCCGTGCCCTCGGCTGGACGGAGCCTGTGCTTTGCATCGTGCTTCTGCTCGCCGGTCTTTGGGGTATCTGGAATGAGCCGCTTCTGGGCTCGTTCTCTCAGATGCACACCATCACGGGTGTGCTGCTCGCCCTCTACCTCGCCGCGGTGGCTCTCGAGCTTTACCGTCGCGATGAGGCCCTCTGGTTTGCTGAGCTCATCGTTGCTGCGGTTGTGCTCGTCATTTCGCTCGCCGGCGGTATGAACAACACCGTCGAGAGCGCCCAGGTCGGCTTCTTTGCCCTTGCTTTCTTTGTTGCCGCTTGGGGCTTTGTTTACGGCGCCATCAAGCTCGCTGCTCCCTCTGATGCGTGCAACGAGGCTCCTGTCGCCGAGGCGGTTGCAGCCTAGCGGTGTGGGTATCATAAGCGGGTACTACAACTTCGAGAGCGCTTGCGGGCGCTCTCGATGCGTATGAAAGGACCATCCATGGCAACATGTGAGCATGCGGTGGCTGCCGGCGGCAAGACGGCTCCCCAGCAGTTTGAAGAGAACAACCTCTCCGAGGCCAAGCGCGTAATCGCGGTGCTCTCGGGCAAGGGCGGCGTGGGTAAGTCGTTTGTCACGGGCTCGCTCGCCGTCGAGCTCGCCCGCCGCGGCAACAAGGTCGGTATCCTGGACGCCGATATCACCGGCCCCTCTATCCCCAAGATGCTCGGCATGAGCGGCCGCCATGCCAGCGGCATCGGCAACCTTTTGCTGCCCGAGGTGTCCACAACCGGCATCAAGGTCATGTCGTCGAACCTGCTGCTCGCCAACGAGACCGATCCGGTGCTCTGGCGCGGCCCGGTCATCGCCGGTGCGATCCGTCAGTTCTGGAGCGATACCTCCTGGGGTCCGCTCGATTACCTGCTTGTCGACATGCCTCCGGGCACGGGCGACGTGGCGCTCACGGTCTTCCAGTCACTGCCGGTCGACGGCATCGTTGTGGTCACGAGCCCGCAGGACCTTGTGTCCATGATTGTGGCCAAGGCCGTGAACATGGCAGACAAGATGAACGTGCCCATCCTCGGCATCATCGAGAACATGAGCTACATTACCTGCCCCGACTGCGGCAAGAAGATCGAGGTCTTTGGCCCGAGCAAGCTCGATGAGGTTGCCGAGGGCTACGGCGTGAAGGTGCTCGGCCGCCTGCCTATTGATCCGGCGCTCGCTCTTGCGTGCGATGCGGGTGCGATCGAGGAGGCCCTGCCTGCCGACCTGCTGCCCGATGCGATTGCGGCCTGCGAGGCCGTGGAGCCACACGAGGGCGAAGACGCGAGCGAGAACGCCTAACGACCGGCGCGCGGCGTCCGCATATGACGGTTGACCACCTATAGCTGCTTTGTACGAGGAGGCCCTGCGGGGCCTCCTTTGCGTGGGTGCGAATGACGGCGTACGTTTTGGTGCTGCGTCGTTTGGATGCCCGGTTCCGCGTTTCCGGCAAAAATCGAAGTAGTGAACCCGGTAATGCACCCGAGAAAACTCCCGCGAAAGAACCGCAGGTGGGGAGCCTGCAAAAACCGAAGTAATGAACCCGAGAGCCCGGGAAGCGCCGAATCGCGCATTACCGAGTTCACTACTTCGATTTTCGCCTGGAGCTCCCGCCGGGGTTCATTACTTCGATTTTTGTCGGGGGGCGCTGTCAGGTTTCATTATTGCGGTAGCGCGCCATGCGCAGCGCGAAGGTCATTTGGCGGCAGGGATGAGGCCTGATACCATCGTTTAGACAGCAAGAAACGGCGGTTTGGATAATGGGAGCGGGCCATGGGTGCGCATACAGAATACGACGTGGTGGTCATAGGCGGAGGCGCCTCGGGGCTCGCCGCCGCCCTTGCCGCCGCCCGCGAAGGCGCGCGCACGGTGGTGCTTGAGCGGGACGTCGCCTGCGGGCTGCCGATCTTGGCGACGGGAAACGGTCGCTGCAACCTTTCCGCAGAGCGGCTCGACCCGGACCGTTACTTTCACCCCGACATCGCCCGAGCAGTGATGGGGGAGGAGCCCGGGCGCGCGCTGGAGGCGTTCTTTTCGTCCGTGGGAATCTTGACCACGGCGGAAGAGGGACGCCTGTACCCG
>CAUGVQ010000110.1 GCA_959602875.1 uncultured Collinsella sp.
CCGGTCTACTACGTGCAGTACGCGCACGCGCGCATCTGCTCGATCCTGCGCCGCGCCGCTGGAGTGAGCCCCGAGGAGGCGGCCGAGATCGGCATGGACGAGGTCGCTCGCCGCGCTGTTGGCGAGGGCGCGAACCTCTCGGTCCTCTCGGACCCGACCGAGCTTGCGCTCGCCCGCAAGATCTCTGAGCTCGAGGAACTCATCGCGAGCTGCGCCCGCGACCGCGCGCCGTTCCGCCTCACCCACTTTGCTGAGGAGCTCGCCGGCGCCTACCACGCGTTCTACCACGACTGCCAGGTACTCCCGAGCGAGGGACGACCGGTCGACGAGGAGCTCTCGCGTGCCCGCCTTGCTGTCTGCGATGCGGTGCGCATCGTGCTCGCGCTCGTGCTTTCGCTCGTGGGCGTCTCCGCCCCCGAGGTCATGTAGGAAGGATAAACGATGTCGGAGACCCTTTCCGCCGGTATGACCCGCGAGCAGGCGTATGAGCTGCTCGCGGCACACAACCACGACCCGTTCCACCTTGAGCACGGCGAGACGGTCGAAGGCGTCATGCGCTACTTCGCCCGTGAGATCGATCCGGACAACGTCGAGTTCTGGGGCATCGTCGGCCTCCTGCACGACCTCGACTGGGAGGAGCACGCCGATGAGCCCGAGCGTCATACGCTCTTTGCGGCACCGCTCATCGAGGAGGCGGGCGGTACGCCCGAGCTCGTGCGAGCCGTGCAGAGCCACTGCTCGGACTTTAACCCGGACCTCCCCCGTCCTGAGCTCGAGATGGAGAAGATCCTCTTCGCCTGCGAGGAGCTCACCGGCCTCATCGGCGCCGCTGTGGTGATGCGACCCTCCAAGAGCATCATGGACTTCAACGTCAAATCGCTGAAGAAGAAGTTCAAAGACAAGCGCTTTGCCGCGGGCGTGAACCGCGACACGATTCGCCATGGTGCGGAGATGCTCGGCTGGGAGCTCGACGAGCTCTTTGCCCGTACCATCGAGGCCATGCAGAGCTTCGCACCCGACCGCGACACCTTTGGCAAAGAGGACGCCTAGGCACCCGCCCGCTTTGTACGCTCAAAACTTCGCCTGACCCGGCCCTAACCTGACGCCGCCCTATCAGTACGATCTGATGGGGCGGCGTTTTGTGTTATTTTCCGATATTTCGAAATGAATCGCGATGCCAAAGAGAAGCTCTCTTTCTCCCTTCGGGTCAATAGACGCATCTAGAGATTTAATTATCAGGCCTTCTACCTGCTTGTTTATTGCCTCCTTCGGCTCTGTCAGATTATACGCAGATAACGTTTCACCAATTGTTAGCTATCTGTTAGAGGCATGAGAATATCTGTGAGACGTTCATGGGACCCTTGTCTCTAAGGAGCACTGGTAGCTCCATAGAACGATCGGGGGATTACATGGTCATCATCATAGGAGAATCAGCTCTTGCATACTGGCGAACACCGCCCTGCGTTCGCGACGTAGAAATCTCCCTCGCGAACCTCCCAGATGCTTATCTGCCTGACGCCAAGATTGCGTGGCGGCTGTCCCGAGAGCGCCTCGGCGACGGGGCGGCGATCCGCAAAATCAGAGGTCGGGTTTTATCCGATTTAAAGGGCATACCGCTGCCCATACGTGTCATCACCGATGAGATGCAACGTGTCGGCGACGACCCCATCGTTTCCATCCGCCGAGGCAATGCCGCGGCAATCAAGCCGTATTGCGTCGATTTGGGAAACGACCTGTTCGTGGCTTCCCCTGAACTCGCCATAGCGCAGGCAGCCAGAGGGCGAACCGACGCGGCGCTTCTTCACCTGATGTATGAGGCGTGCGGAATATACGCGCTTTTCTATCCCACTGATCGGGCGCGGCTCGTCCTGTCGTCTCTACCCCAAGGACAGCTGAGCGACAACCCTATTACTGCCTACTCCGACGAATTCGGGATTCCCCTAACCTTTGACGAAACTAGCTCGCAGCGCTGGAGCTACTGTGAGGGCAAGAATCCTCGCAAAGGAACGCTCTGGAAGCGACCTCCCCTTGCCACCTGTGAGCAGCTGAAGAACGCGTACAGAGAAATCAAAGAGGTCAACGGCATCGTCAGGGCGCGGCGCTTGGCTCCGTTTGTACTGGATGGTTCGGGCTCTCCCCTTGAGACAACTATGTGTCTTCTGGAGTTTCTGCCCGCTTATAGAGGCGGCGAGCAGTGGGAGATTCCCCATCTGAACCGAACGGTTCTCCTGAACGAAAACGCGCGAAACATTCAGGACGGCAACCATCTCGTAGCGGATCAGGAGTGGCATACCAAATTGGCGATTCTTGAAGTAAACGGTATGGGCCATCATGCAGACCCCACCGGATTCGCACGAACCTCCCGGCGACGCGTCTCGCTTGAGGCGATGGGCTACGTCGTCCGAGAAATAAACTACGAGCAGATTGAAGACCTGGACAAGCTCAACATCATTTTAGAAGGCTATGAAGAACCGCTTGGGCTCAAGCACTGCCCGCGAACGGCATCGTTCCTCGATGCACGCGAGCGCCTTCACAGGGATCTGTTCTCCATCCCCGGTATCCACGGCAAAGCTCTGGAGAATGATCCCGGTTGGTAACGAACTAGAGGGGGGGGTTTCTTAGACATAGTCACGTCAAATCACTAACGAATGAGACTAGCGCTTCGCTCGTCGACAAAGAATCGCAGGTAAGCGCCGCACAGCTCCACTGAGGTGATTCTGGGACTCACCATTTTCCATGACTATGTCAAATTAACCCCCCCCCGTTCGAGGAGGGCTGCGCTAGGTTCCGGCTTAAGTTGCGAATCGGTGGCGCACCAAGGCGCTAAGGACGGACCTGACCCGTGCCGCGGATCTCGTATTTGTAGGTAGTGAGCGCTTCGGCGGCAAAGGGCCCGCGAGCGTGCAGCTTCTGCGTGGAGATGCCGATCTCGGCACCCAAACCGAACTCACCGCCATCGGTGAAACGCGTGCTCGCGTTGGCATAGACCGAGCTTGCATCGACTTCGGTAAGGAAACGCTCACAAGCCGCCTCGTCGGCGGCGACTATTGCCTCCGAATGATGCGTTCCATAGCGGTTGATGTGCGCAATCGCATCATCGATACCAGAAACCACCTTGACGGAGATCTCCAAGGCAAGGTATTCGCGGCCCCAATCGTCCTCGGTGGCGGGCGCGAAATCGGCACCCTCCGTGAGGCCAAGACCGCGTGCGATATCGCACGTAGCAGCATCACCGTGCACCAGCACATCGTGCGCCCGCAAGACGGGAAGCATCTCGGTGAGAAACGGCATCGCTATCTTCTCGTCCACGAGTAGGGACTCCGCAGCGTTGCATACGCCAACACGCTGTGTCTTGGCGTTTACGATAATGTCCTTTGCCTGCGCGTAATCAGCGCTTTCGTGTACGTAGATATGGCAGTTGCCCGTTCCCGTCTCGATAACGGGAACCGATGCCTCGCGCACGCAGCGCTCGATAAGGCCCGCACCACCGCGCGGAATGAGCACGTCCACGATGCCGCGCAGCCCCATAAGAACACCTGTCGCGGTGCGGTCGGTCGTCTCGATGATAGAAACTGCCTCACGCGGAAAACCGCTCGCCTCAACGGCGTCAGCGAGCACGTGCGCAACAGCCACGCAGGAGCGCTGTGCAATCGAGCCGCCACGCAGGATGCAGGCGTTACCGGTACGGATGCAGATGCCGGCGGCGTCCGCCGTGACGTTGGGGCGCGCCTCGTAGACCATCGCGACAAGACCGAGCGGCACGCTTACCTTCGTGAGGTCAAGGCCGCAATCGATCGTCCGGTGTTCGAGCACGCGACCAACCGGATCGGGCAGCGCTGCTAGGGACTCGAGCCCCGCCGCCATGCCCTCGATGCGCTCAGGGGTGAGAAGCAACCGGTCGAGCAGACCCGCGTTGATGCCGGATGCGCGAGCCGCCTCCATGTCCTGCGCGTTTGCGGCGAGGATCTCGTCGGCGCGCTCGCGCAGTGCGCCCGCCATCGAGCGAACCGCAGCGCACCTGGCTTCATCCGAGGCAAAACCGAGGGGGCGGGACGCCTCCTTGGCCGTACGGGCGAGCTCCTCAACGTAGGCGGCGATTTCATTCTGCGCGATTTCCATGGGTGCTCCTGTCAGACGGAAGCTTGTACCAAACCGGTATCTTCGCATGGTACCCGATACCGCGCCGCTATGGGTATCATGAGCACAATGGAAACGTTCGCGGGGCGCTCGCGCCCGCTCAAAGATGTAGCGACAGGAGACCTGATGACTAAGCTCGCCAGCTATTACGCACCCGGCATGTATGTCGAGGACTACGCTATCGACGTTCCCCTCGATTGGCGAGGGCTCGAGCCGGCGCTCCTGGCTATGGGCCTCACCCTGCGCGCCGGCGCCTTCCCCGACCCCATCGCCGGCGCTCCGGAGTCGCTGAAACTCTTCTACCGCGTCCTTTGCGCGCCGGAGCATGTACATGACGACCTACCGCTTCTGGTCTTTCTCCAGGGAGGGCCCGGCGGCGAGGGACCGCGTCCCACCTCCCCCACTGCCGACGGTTGGATTGCCGAGGCACTCAAGCACTTCCGCGTCATACTCCCCGACCAGCGCGGTACCGGCCGTTCGAGCCACGTCTCCGGGCGCACCATCGCCGCACTCGGCAAGCACGCGGACGCTGCAGGGGCGGATCCCGCCCGTGCCCAGGCGGATTTCCTCAAGCGCCTGCTCGCACCCTCAATCGTGCGTGACCTAGAGTACCTGCGCCTCACCGCCTTTGAGGGCAAGCCGTGGGTGACGCTCGGACAGAGCTACGGCGGTTTTCTCACTCTCGCATACCTCTCGGCCTACCCCACGGGGATCAGCGCCGCCTTCGTCGCGGGAGGGATTCCCCACGTGCCGGCGAGCGCGGGCGAGGTCTATGCGCACACCTTCCCCCGCATGGTAGAAAAGACCCGCCAGTACTACGAGCGCTATCCCGAGGACGTGGCGCGCGTGGCTGCGGTGGCAGACCGCCTGTCCGCAGGCGACGTCGTCCTTCCCGACAATAGCCCCTTCACCGTGGCGCGCCTGCAGCTTCTGGGCAGCGATTTTGGCATGAAGCCGAGCTTCGAGCGGATGCACTGGCTCTTTGACCACGCGTTTGAAGCGGCCGATGGCGGCATTCCGGCAGACCCGGCTGGCGCGGAGCTATCTGACGCCTTCCTCATGGGCGTGCTCGACCGCACCACAACACGCCAGAACCCGCTTTACTGGACGCTTCAGGAGCTCATCTACGCTGACGGCACCTGCGCGCCCATCGGCTGGGCGGCCGAGCGCGAGCGCGCGGGGCGTCCGGAGTTCGACGCCGGCGCGCGGCCCCTCCTGTTCACCGGCGAGGCCTGCTTCCCCTGGATGTTTGCCGAGATGCCTGAGCTCAAACCGTTCGCGCCGGCAATGGAGCTCCTCATGGCGGATACCGAGTTTGACCGTGCTTACGACCCGGTGCGTCTCGCAGCAAACGAGGTGCCGCTCCAAGCGGCCGTCTATTTCGACGACATGTACGTGGATGCGGAGCTTCAGCTCGATACGCTCTCGCGCGTGGGCGCGAGCCACGCCTGGGTCACCAACGAATTCGAGCACGATGGTCTGCATGGCGACACGGTATTCGCACACCTCTTTACCGAAGCGCTCGAGCGAGGCGACCTCGAGCGAGCGCTGCGTAACTAACGCAGAACGGGCAAGTGCAGCCCAGCCGCCACGTAAGCACGCGGGACGCACGGGCTACGCGGATAAGCGTGGCCGGGCGACCATGCGGGCGCGTCGTTATGCGGTGGCTACGCGAATACGATCATGTTGTCGCGGTGGACGGCGGGGCGCTCCGCAAGCGCGGCAAGCAGGCGATTGCCGGCGAGCTCTTCCTGTCGCCGCCCCGAGGCGAGCGCGAGCTCATCTGAGCTGGCGCCGGCAAGGCCACGCGCGATCGCGAACCCGTCCGGGTCGCAGATATCGAGTACCGCGTC
>CAUGVQ010000111.1 GCA_959602875.1 uncultured Collinsella sp.
GACGGCAAGGGCAACGTGGGCCTGGGCATGGGCAAGTCGGCCGAGGTGCCGCTGGCCATCTCCAAGGCCTCGCTCGACGCCAAGAAGCACATGTTCCATGTGCCCGTGACCGAGACCGGCACCATTCCGCATGAGGTCGAGGGTCACTTTGGCGCTGGTAAGATCATCATCAAGCCCGCTATCGAGGGTACCGGCGTTATCGCCGGCGGCGCCGTGCGCCCCCTCTTCGAGCTGGCCGGCATCAAGAACGTCCTCTCCAAGTCGCTCGGCACCGACAACGGCCTCAACATCATCAAGGCTGCTGCCGAGGGCCTCAAGGAGCTCTCGAGCCCCGAGGAGGTTGCGGAGCGCCGCGGCCTCACCGTCGCTCAGATGTTCGTCGGTGGTAAGGAGCAGTAACGATGGCTGATACCATTAAGATCAAGCAGGTCCGCAGCACCAACGGCTGCAAGAAGGACCAGGTTAGGACCGTTCACGCGCTCGGCCTCAAGAAGATCAACCACACGCGCGAGATTACCGACAACGAGTCGGTGCGCGGCATGATCTTCAAGGTCAAGCACCTTGTTGAGATTGTAGAGGAGTAGCACATGCAGCTTCACGATCTTACTCCCGCACCGGGTTCCACCCATCGCCGCAAGCGCATCGGCCGCGGCAACTCCTCTGGTCACGGCACCACTTCGGGCCGCGGTCAGAAGGGCCAGCTCTCCCGCTCCGGTGGCGGTAAGGGCGCCGGCTTCGAGGGTGGCCAGACCCCGCTTGCGATGCGTCTGCCCAAGCTTCCCGGCTTCCGCAACCCCCGTCGCATTGAGTTCAAGGCCATCAACATCGCCCGCCTCGACGAGAAGTTCGAGGACGGCGCGGTGATCGACGGCGCTGCTCTCAAGGCGGCCGGCATCATCAAGAAGGAATTCGAGCCGGTCAAGGTTCTTGGTGAGGGCGAGACCACCAAGAAGTTCACCGTCAAGGTCGACAAGGTTTCGGCTGCGGCCAAGGCCAAGATCGAGGCGGCTGGAGGGTCGGTCGAGCTCCCGTGCTAGACGCCCTGAAGAACGCTTTTCGCATCAAGGACCTGCGCGAGAAGATTCTCTTCACCATAGCGATGCTCGTGCTGTACCGCATCGGTGCGCACGTGCCTGTGCCCGGCATCCCCTTCGGGGAGATGGTGGACCTGTTCAGCGGCGACAACTCTGTCGCCGCTGGCGCTATGTCGCTGCTGAATCTCTTCTCCGGCGGTGCGCTTAGCTACGTCTCGGTCTTCTCGCTCGGCATCATGCCCTACATCACGAGCTCGATCATCCTTCAGATGCTCCAGAGCGTGGTTCCGAGCCTGCACGAGCTTGCCCGTGAGGGCGAGGTCGGTCAGACCAAGATCACTCAGTATTCTCGCTATCTGACGCTTGCGCTCGCCCTTTTGAACTCCATCGGGTACCTGTTCCTGTTCAAGGGCTACGGCATCAACTTCAATGGTGCCGGCGCTCCCGAGATCATCTTCGACATCATGATCGTGGGCACGCTCACCGCGGGCGCCATGCTCATCATGTGGATTGGTGAGCTCATCACCCAGCGCGGTATCGGCAACGGTATGTCGCTCATCATCTTCGCCAACATCATGGCGGGGCTGCCGGCGGCTATCATCTCCTCGGCTTCCGAGGGCACGATGGGCATCGTCGTCACCGTGGTGATCTTTGTGATCATCCTCTGCGTCATCCCGCTGATCGTGTACCTGGAGCGCGGCCAGCGCCGCATTCCGGTGAGCTACGCCAAGCGCGTGGTCGGCCGTCGCATGATGGGTGGTCAGACCACTTATCTTCCGATTAAGGTGAACACCGCCGGCGTTGTGCCGATCATCTTCGCCAGCGCTCTTCTCTACTTCCCGGCCCAGCTCGCCGTGTTCTTCCCCGGTGTTGGTTGGGTTCAGGCTGTGGCGGGCGCGCTTGCGAGCGGCTGGATCAACTGGATTCTCAACGTTGTTCTGATCGTGTTCTTCGCGTACTTCTACACGAGCATGGTCTTCAACCCCGATGAGACGGCTGACAACTTGAAGAAGCAGGGTGGCTTCATTCCCGGCGTTCGCCCGGGCAAGGCCACGGCCGCCTACATCAAGAACGCTCTCAACAAGATCACCCTGCCGAGCGCGATCTTCCTGGCGCTCATTGCCATCGTGCCGTCTGTGGTGTTCTCGTTCACGGGCAACCAGCTCATCCAGTCCTTCGGCGGTACGTCGGTCCTCATCATGGTCGGCGTTGTGCTCGACACCTTGGCAAAGGTGGAGAGCCAGCTGAAGATGTATGATTATGACGGGTTCTTCAAGTAGCAACACGGCTTGAGAGGAGTCAGCCATGAACATCGTATTGCTGGGAGCTCCGGGCGCGGGCAAGGGTACCGTCGCTCAGGAACTCGTTGCAGAGTTCGGTTTTGCCCACATCTCGACCGGTGATCTTCTGCGTGCTGCCGTCAAGAGTGGCAGCGACCTTGGCGTCAAGGCCAAGAGCTACATGGATGCCGGCGAGCTCGTCCCCGATCAGCTCGTGATCGATCTGGTGAAAGAGCGCCTTGCCGCAGACGACGCCCAGAAGGGCTTCATCTTGGACGGCTTCCCGCGCAACACCGTTCAGGCGGTCACCCTCGACTCCGAGCTCGGCGCCATGGGCAATCCGCTCGATGCGGCGCTCCTTATCGATGTCGACGCGAAGGTCATTATCGATCGTCTCTCGGCTCGCCGCGCCTGCCGCGCCTGCGGCTACACCGGCACCGCCGCTGATGAGGTCTGCCCCAAGTGCGGTGGCGAGATGTATCAGCGCGACGATGATAAGCCCGAGACGATTGCCAACCGCCTCGATGTGTACGAGAAGAACACGAGCCCGCTCGTGGAGTACTATCGCGGCCAGGGCCGTCTCGATGTGGTCGACGGCGTCGGCACCATCGAGGAAGTCCATGATCGTGTGAAGGAAGCTCTCCATCTATGATCAAAATTAAGTCTGCACAAGATATCGAGCAGATGAAGAAGGCCGGGGCGCTGTCTAAGATGGCGCTCCGGCACGTTGGTGCCATGGTGCGCCCTGGCGTCTCGACCTTTGAGCTCGATCAGCTCGCCGAGCAGATCATCCGTATGCACGGCGGCATCCCCACGTTCAAGGGGTATGGCGGATTCCCCGGTTCCATTTGCGCGTCGTTGAACGATGCGGTGGTGCACGGCATCCCCAATCCCGACATCATCCTGCGCGACGGCGATATCATCTCGATCGACACCGGCGCAACCGTTGACGGTTGGGTGGGCGATAACGCTTGGACCTTCTACGTGGGCAACCCCTCGCAGGAGGTTAAGGCCCTTTGCGAGATCACGCTCGACTGCCTGAAGGAGGGCATTGCCCAGGCCGTTCCGGGTAACCGCATCGGCGACATCGGTCATGCCATCCAAAGCTTGGCCGAGCGTCACGGCTATGGCGTGCTTCGCGAGTACGTGGGCCACGGGGTGGGCCGCGTTATGCACGAGGACCCCAACGTTCCCAACTGGGGAAAGAAGGGTCGCGGCGTGAAGCTCGAGGCCGGTATGGTCATTGCCATCGAGCCCATGATCACGCTCGGCACCTACCACGTGAGCGTGGGTCCGGACGGCTGGCTCGTCACCACCGACGACGGTCTGCCCGCCGCGCACTACGAGAACACTATTGCTATCACCAATGACGGCCCGGTTATCCTTACGCAGGATGCCCAGGGCGCATGGTGCTCCATGCAGGGCGGCGTGATGTAACGCCTTCGCTTGGCTTGGTTGGCGGGTATTGGAAGATATCCGTAAACGCTTAGGCCTTCATGGCTCAATCTGAAAGGAGGCCCTGTTGGGCCTCCTTCGCTTATGCGAGGTTTTGGCAATGTGCAAGATTTTGCACATTGCTTGCAAGAAGAGCGTCCATTTGATCACTGGCCGCTATCGCGAAGAATTCCTATCCCGCTTTCGTCGTAACGCTCCCTATACCATTTCTTGCAGCATTGATAGTCAAGGTAAAACAGCGTACGGTCCTGAATGTCGCACTCATCTACTCCGAGAAGCAGACGAGATTCTAGATAGAGGCGGTTGCAGTTAGAGGCGGTGTAACACGTGTTCTCCTCCACAATGAGAAAGATCTTCTGAAGGTTTCCGGAACTAGTGTCGCGGTAGAGTGGTGAGTTTCTCTCAGAGCGAGGAAATGCAAATAGATGCAGTCTCATGTTGGCTATGGATCGATGGTGCGCATCGTTGCTGACAGCATACAAGGCGTTCTGCCTGTACATATGTAAGGCGCGGGCCGTCAGAGCGGCGTCTTCCGGGTCGCTGGTTTCGAAGAAGTCGTAGAGATCGGCCAGCTGACGAGTGAGTTCGTTGAAGCCCAGTCGGTGCATTATGGTCCAATCGACACAAATGGGGCTGCCCCCGGTGTTCATCGGGAACGCCTATCAGTATATGAGACGGTGCGAGCGAAGAAAATTGTGGAGTCGATACGAAAAATCCACGATAGCGTGCGCGAGTACGCTATCATACGCTGTTGCTGTATGTTTCGCGAGAGAAAGATGTGCTTGTGAAGAAGGAAGATGCCATCGAGCTTGAGGGTACGGTCACTGAACCGCTCCCCAACGCTATGTTCCGCGTCGAGCTTGAGAACGGGGCCTCGGTGCTGTGCTCCATCTCGGGCAAGATTCGCATGAACTACATCCGCATCCTCCCCGGCGACCGCGTGGTCGTGGAGATTTCTCCCTACGATCTTACGCGCGGGCGCATCACCTATCGCTATAAATAGCAGCCCGTATCGGGCGGGGAGGGGAGCGCTCAAGCCCCAAGCTGCTCGACACGCTCATCAGCCGGTTATTCACGTCTGCGGCTGGACGAGTAGATAGTAGGTATACGTTTGAGCACAACTGAGAGGATCGCATCATGAAGGTACGTCCTTCCGTCAAGAAGATGTGCGACAAGTGCAAGATCATTAGGCGCCATGGCAAGGTGCTCGTAATCTGCGAGAACCCGCGCCACAAGCAGCGTCAGGGTTAAAGAGAGGAGCATACGTTGGCCCGTATCAGCGGTGTCGACCTTCCGCGCGAGAAGCGCGTCGAGATTGGTCTGACCTACATTTACGGCATCGGCCGCACTACCGCCAGCAAGATCTGCGCGGAGACGAACATCAACCCGGATACCCGTGTCAAGGACCTCACCGAGGAGGAAGTTGACACCATCCGCAAGTACATCGATGAGGCCGGTCTCATGATCGAGGGCGACCTTCGTCGTGAGCACAACCAGAACATCAAGCGCCTCATGGACATCGGCTGCAACCGTGGTCTGCGTCACCGTAAGGGCCTCCCGGTCCGCGGTCAGCGCACCCACACCAACGCTCGCACCCGTAAGGGTCCGAAGCGCCAGATCGGTGCCCGTAAGAAGAAGTAAGGAGAGCGCTTAGATGGCTACGGCAAAGAACAAGCGCGCTGCGCAGACCCGCATCAAGCGCGCCGATCGCAAGAACATTTCGGTGGGACAGGCTCACATCCGCTCCACCTTCAACAACACGATCGTTTCGATCACCGATCCCCAGGGCAACGTCATTGCCTGGAAGTCCGCCGGTCAGGTCGGCTTCAAGGGCTCGCGTAAGAGCACCCCGTTTGCCGCTCAGATGGCTGCCGAGGCTTGCGCCAAGGCCGCTATGGAGCACGGCATGCACAAGGTCGCCGTCTTCGTGAAGGGCCCCGGCTCCGGTCGTGAGACCGCTATCCGCTCGCTCCAGGCCGCTGGCCTCGAGGTGTCGAGCATCCAGGACAAGACCCCCATCCCGCACAACGGCTGCCGCCCCAAGAAGCGTCGCCGCGTGTAACTCTGAAAGGATCGCTTAACCATGGCAATTGACAGGACTCCTGTTATCAAGCGCTGCCGCCAGCTCGGGATCGATCCCGTGGAGCTCGGCTACAGCAGCAAGAAGGAATCGATTCGCCAGCCCAAGCGCC
>CAUGVQ010000112.1 GCA_959602875.1 uncultured Collinsella sp.
TCCCTCCGAGATGACGGCGAGCTCGTGGCGCAGGCGCACCAGCTCCCGGTAGAACTCGAGCATCGACCCCGCAACGCCCCGTTCGGCGGCAACGTTCACGTGCTCAGCGCTTTGGGGGACCGCGAGCCACGGTGTACCCGTGGTAAAGCCCGCCGCAGGGCCGCCGTCCCAGGGCATGGGCGTGCGGCCGTTGTCGCGCGAGCGCTCGCCCACTACATGCAGTGCCTCAGCGGGACTTGCACCCCGCTCGATGAGCATACGATAGGCGTTTGCGCTCTCCACGTCGTTGTAATCGTCAATGGAGTCATACCCCGCGTTGGGCACGCCGAGCTCCTCGCCCTGAAAGATATAGGGCGTCCCCTGCATAAGATGCGCGCATACGGCGAGCGTCTTGCCCACGTGCTCCCAGCTGCCGCCGCGCTCGCCCACGCCTGCGCGCCCGCCAAAGCGCGTGACGGCGCGCGGCTGGTCGTGGTTGTTCCAGAACAGGGCGTTCCAACCGCCGCCCTCCTGCATGTGCTCCTGCCAGGTGGCAAGAATCTCGCGCAGGCGGTCGATGTCGGGCGCCATGAGCGCCCATTTGTCGCCGTCTTTGTAGTCGACTTTGAGATGGTGGAAGCTAAAGACCATGCCGAGCTCCCCGCACACGGGGTTGGTGTAGCGAATGCAGCTATCAAGCGTGGAGGCCGCCATTTCTCCCACCGTGAGCATGCCCTCGATTCCCGCTTCGCGCACGAGCTCCTGCAGATACTCGTGCACATGGGGCCCATCCGCAATCACAGAGCGCCCGGTGCCCACCGGATCGTCCTCAAACACCTCGGGTTTGGAGATGAGACTCACCACGTCGAAGCGAAAGCCCGCCACGCCCCGGTCGCGCCAGAAGCGCACCACGCGTGCGAGCTCGGCGCGTACCTCGGGGTTCGTCCAGTCGAGGTCGGATTGGCTCACGTCGTGCATGTGCAGGTACCACTTACCAAGGCGCGGCTCCCACTCCCACATGCTGCCGCCAAAGGCACTCTGCCAGTTGGTCGGCGGCTCGCCCGGATCGCCGGGGCCCGTGGAACCCCGCCCGTCGCGGAGGATGTAGTAGCGCCGGTAGCGCTCGTCTCCGGCGAGCGCGCGCTTAAACCACGGGTGCTCGGTCGATGTGTGGCAGAGCACCATGTCGAGCATGATACCAATGCCGCGGCGTCGCGCCTCGGCCACCAGCTCGTCAAAATCGTCCATCGTGCCAAAGACGGGGTCGATGGCACAGTAGTCTGAGATGTCGTAACCGTTGTCGCGCTGGGGCGAGGGGAAAAACGGCGTAATCCATACGCAGTCGACACCCAGGTATGCAAGGTAGTCGAGCTTTGAGGTGATGCCGCGCAAATCTCCGATGCCATCGCCGTCGCTGTCGCAAAAACTCTTGATGTAGATCTGATAGACCACGGTCTTGCCGAGGTCGCGCTTGTTAATCGCCATGACTTCCCTACCTGCTGTTCTCGTTGGAATCCGCACCGGCCGGCAGCCTGCGGCGCGCACCGGCCGCACCGCAGAGCGCAACAGGCACAAGGACGGCCGCAAGCGCAGCAGCCGCAAAGCCACCCCACGCATGGGGCACGATGGAAAGGATGCCGGGCAGACCGCCCACGCCGATGGAAAGCGCACGCACCCCAAGCGCGTTCGCGAGCGCGCCCGCGATTGCCGCACCCACCATGCCGCAGACAAGCGGGTAGTGAAGCGGCCGGTTCACGCCAAAGAGCGCGGGCTCGGAGACGCCGAGGTAGCAGGAAAGGCTCGCTGCGCGATACGTTGCCGCACGCGAGTCTCTCCGGTAAAGCACCGACGCGCCAAGTGCGGCGGAAGCCTGAGCGATGTTGGAGAGCGCAAGAAGCGGCCAGAGCACCGTGCCGCCGGTGAGGCACATGAGCTCGAGGTCGATGATAATTGTGAAGTGGTGGAGCCCCGTCATGACAAGGAGCGGATAAAGACAGCAGATAAGCCCCGCAAGCAAAACGCCGTGCCACGAAGAGAGCAGCGCGGGGACCGCCAGTGCAACATACGTGCCGAGAACGCTCGCCGCGGGCGCTACCACCAGCAGCGAGACGAGAACCGCCGGGATAAGCGAACAGAGCGGAACTACCACCATCCGCACCTCTTCGGGCACGGCGCGCGTGAGGCCGCGCTCAAGGTAGGCGAGCACGAGCGCCGAGAGAAAGGGCGCGAGCGCCGTGCCCTCGTAGTTCATGCCGAGCACGATGCCCCAAAAACCATCGCTCGGCACAAAGCCGGTGAGGCCGCCATCTGCAAGGTCCGGCGAGACGAGTACGAGACCAAGCACAATGCCCAAAACGGGCGTTGTCGCCATCGCCCGGCAGGTCGACCATGCAATCGCCACGGGCAGGAACACAAACACCGCATCGCCCACCATGCCGAGCAGGTAGTGGAGCGCAAGCAAAAGGTCTGGGGCCGAACCCGTCGCAAGCACCGGCGTCAGCACCTCGTGGAGCCCGAGCACCATGCCGCCACAGATGAGGGCAGGCACCACGGGGGCAAACACCTCGCCGATAAAGCCCATAGCCCGCTGCCAAGGGCTGCGCTGCGTACCGGCCGAGGCGTAGGGAGCAGCCGCGATGTCGACGTCACCCGCAGGGGCGCCCTCGCTCACGCCTTCCTCTCCTGCGGCGACGCTCACAGCGACCTCGGGCGCCGCCGTCTGGCGCACGTCCTCAAAATCACGGTAAAACTGAGCGACGTCGTTGCCGATGATCACCTGGAACTGACCGGACTGGGTAACGGTGCCCTTCACGGGTGCGAGCGAAGACACCGCCTCCGTATCCACGCGCGCAGTGTCGACCAGCACAAAGCGCATGCGCGTCATGCAATGCGCAACGCTCACGATGTTCTCGGGCCCTCCCACGGCTTCAAGCAGCCGCTCGGCATCCTCGGCGTACGCCCCCATCGTGCAACCTCTCCTTCCGCCACTGCGGCACGCGGTATCCCACGTCCACAGCTTATTCAAATAAGTTTCCCTCAGTATGACGCAGCCCGCTCGGCGCGGCTTTGCGATTTCTGCAAACGAGCATTTCCCGGGCATTCTCCACGCGATACACAACTTATTCAGATAAGCTAGAGACACCGACTGACATCACCTGAGGGGGGAACCATGAAAGCGCGCTACGATGCGATCTACCGCGACCTGCTCTCGCTCATAGAAAGCGGCGCCTACCCCTACCAGAGCATGCTCCCCTCCGAAAGCGTGCTCACCGCGCGCTACGCCTGCTCGCATAACACGCTCCGCCGCGCACTTGGCCTGCTCAAGGAGAAGGGCTTTGTGCAACCCGTGCACGGCAAGGGCGTGCGCGTGATATGGCGGCCGCAGGAGCGGACGATGTTTGAGGTGGGCGGCATCGAGTCATTTCGTGAGACGGCTGCTCGTAACCATCTCGCAGCGTCCACCCGCGTGACCGCCTTCGAGTCGCTGGTCGCAGACGAGGTCCTTGCCGAGAGAGCCGGTCACGAGGCGGGGTCCGAAGTCGTCTACGTCGAGCGCGTGCGCGAGCTCGACGGGCGCGCCCTCATTCTGGACCGGAGCTGGTTTCTCGCCAAAGCCGTCCCGGGCCTTACGCCAGACATCGCCGCCGGCTCAATCTACGACTACCTTGAGGGCGAGCTCGGCGTCGAGGTCTCAACAAGCAAGCGAACCATCACCGTCGAGCTCGCGACCGCTCGCGACCGCGAGCTTCTCGACCTTGCCGGGGCGGATTTCGTCGCCGTTATGACGAGCCGAACGTTCGACCGGGACGGCACAATGTTCGAGTTCACGGTATCGCGCCATCATCCCGATATGTTCTGCTTCCACGACACCGCCGTCCGCAGCGCCGTATAGAGCATGCGCAGGCGATGCAATTAAAGAAACCAATTTGTGGAACACGGGGATGCAACAAAAAAAACCGCCCCCCGCTTTGCCATAATGAACCCACCTCTGCAAGGTGGGCGCCCTCATCGCCTCTTCCAGCGTCCTTAACAACGAAGGATACCTGTACTGACGCGACTGTGTGGGCTCCCTAGAAAAACGCGACGGTTCACCCAGTTGCTCCGCGGGGGGCGGAACACCTTCATCATACGCGACGGGAAATCTATTACCAGTCTTGACTTATCCGAGCCGCTGTCGGATGATGGGAGTGCTCGTCTGAACGATACATTTCTCCATATAAAAGCCTATATTGTTGCCTAGTCACGCTTGCCTTGGCGTGCGTTGTATCCCGCATGAAAACTTATCTGGTGTGACCGTGTTCTTGGTCGCTTCGCGCCCGCGAATCCTGCGACTTCAAGTATCATGTGTGTGATTCGGTGCCGTCCCCGCCGGGCGGTCACCGTCGCAGCTTATTCGCTCCCGATTCACGGCGGTCACCAGACATGGATTCGCTTCTGCCCTACATATGCCTCGCCGCCGCGGCGTTCGCGACCACCTATGTGCTCGTGCCCGCGGTGAAGCGACTCGCCATACGCCTCGACGCCGTCGACTACCCCTCGAAGCGCCGCATCAACACGCGCCCCATCCCGCGCATGGGCGGTCTCGCGGTCTTTGCGGGCCTTGTGGTCGCCTGCATCCTCCAGATTGTCGGCACGTGGAACTGGGGCTGGCCGTCCGCTCTGGTGCCGCACCCGAGCATGTCGCTCAACTACCCCATGCTCGCCGTGTCGTTTTGCCTCATCACGGCGGTGGGCGCCATCGATGACGTCGTCTCGCTCCGTCCGCGCGCCAAACTCGCCGGTCAGATTGTCGCCGCCGCCGTCGCCGCCGCCGGCGGCCTTGTCATCGGGTCTATCGTAAACCCCTTCGTACCGGGGGCCTACATCGACCTCGGCTGGTTCGCCTACCCCATCACGGTCGTGTACCTTGTGGCGTTCGCCAACATCATCAACCTCATCGACGGGCTCGACGGCCTCGCCACCGGCATCTCCGCTATCGCCGCCTTTGCGATGTTCGGCTTCGCCGCGCTTTCCGGCCGAGGTGACGCCGCCGCGCTGTCCATCGCGCTCTTTGGCTCGACCCTCGCCTTTTTGCGCTTCAACTTCCACCCGGCGTCCATCTTCTTGGGTGATGCGGGCTCGCTTCTCCTCGGCTTTGCGCTCGGTACGATCTCGCTGCTCTCGGTGAGCCGCACCGCCGCGCTGACTTCGCTTCTTATCCCGCTCATCGTGGCGGGCGTGCCTATTCTGGACACGCTCTCGGCCATCGTTCGCCGCAAGCGCGCGCACGTGAGCATCGGCCAAGCTGACAAGGGGCACATCCACCACCGCCTCATCCAAGAGGGCTACGACCAGCGCCAGGCGGTTCTTCTCATCTACGCGTGGTGCATCCTGCTTGCCCTCGGCGCGACGGTCATCAACCAGGTCCCCGTCGAGGCGCGCATCTTTATCTTTATCCTCCTTCTTGTCTGCTCCGCCGCGTTTGCCATGCGCCTGCACCTATTTGAACCGGTGCTGCGCCACCATTACAATCCTAAGACGCACACCGACGAGCTCGTAACCCCGGACGACCCCGCCTTCCAGGAGGAGGAAGAGGCCGAGGAGCGCCAGCGCGCCGAGCATTGTGAGGAGATCCGCGAGGAGATCCAACGCATCCACAAGCACCTTCACGACGACCAGTAGGGACCCTCCCCCAGCCGTCAGACAAAGACAAGGAGCACCAACATGCCCAACGAACGCAGCTACGAGACCGCTCTGTGCCGCAGCAACGAGATTGCGGCCGACCTCGAGAAGAACCCGGGCGCTTACCGCATGCTCACCGGCGACCGCCCCACCGGCCGCCTTCACCTCGGTCATTACTTCGGCACCATCAAGCGCCGCGTCGAGCTGCAGAACATGGGCGTCAACACCGCCGTGCTAATCGCCGACTACCAGGTCATCACCGACCGCGACACCACCGAGCACATCCAAGACAACGTCTACAACATGGTTATGGACTA
>CAUGVQ010000113.1 GCA_959602875.1 uncultured Collinsella sp.
GCGTCGTGCAAAGGAGGGGGAGGAGTCTGCGCGCAATGCCCTCGAACGCGCAGTCCGCTACGTGCGCATCGCCATCGAGAACGCGCTGACCCTGCTCGTTGCCGACTGCGTCATCATCGGTGGCTACATGGGAGCGCATCTGGACGATATCCTCGCGGTGGACAACGGTTTTACCTCCCTTGGCGTCCCGGGTGTGACAAGCCTGCATGCCGCGGCGCTCGGCGACGAGGCGGCGGTCTTAGGCGGACTCTCGCGCATGCGCACCGCCGTGATCGACCATGTGGGTGAGATCATGCGCGACGAGCCCCTCGACCCGTCGACGCTGCTCCAGGATACTCTTTAAGCGCGCTTACCTGCTGGTAGCGGCCTACATGAGGCCGAGTCCCTTGGCGACGATGGTGATGAAGTCCTGCACATTCGTGACGAGCGTGGTCGCACAGAGGCTACCGCGGTCGAGGAGCTTGTTCACCACGAATTCGGATATATCGACCGTATAAAGGTAGACGGGGCGGACCGTGCCCTCGTCGGTCACCGTGTAGGAGGGCGTCATATTGCCCGCGGCAATGGTGTGGAGCATCGTTGCGAGGCAGATGAGGGTGGTGGCCCCAGACACCATCTCGCGCATGGCGCTCTGCGCCTCGTACGCGTCGCCTATCACCTCGGGTAGCGGTCCGTCATCGCGGATGGAACCCGTGAGCACGAAAGGCACGCCTTGATGCACGCAGCTCGCCATGATGCCGTCTGAAATATCGTTCTCGCGCACGAACGCGTCGATACCGCCCGCACGGCGGACGCGGTTGATGACGTCCAGGTGATGGTAGTGCCCGTTCCTGACCGAGTGCTGCGTGTAGATGTCCTGGCCAAGCGCCGTGTGGAAGACGGATGCCTCGAGGTCATGTGTTGCAAGGGCATTTCCCGCGAGGATGCCGTCCACGTAGCCGTTTTCCACCATAAGCTGCATCGCCCGGCGGGCGTCGGCGTCAAAGGAGAAGGCGGGGCCCATGACCCACACGAGCTTGCCGTGCTCGCGCTCATGGCGCAGCAGGTCGTAGAGATGGTCGTAGTCCCGGGCAAAGGATGTTTCACGGCTTCGGCCCTGACGGAAGACGAACTTGTCGTCCTCATTGCCGGCGGCGTCGACCGCTCCGTCGGCGAGCGGGGGCTGGGTGAAACCATTCACGTGAACGTAGATGCCCTCTTCGCCGCTCTCGGTGCGACCGATTACGACCCGGTCCCCCTGTTTGAGGTTGCGGTTTTCCACCACGCGGAGCTCCGGCTCTCCGTTTGCACTGTCGACGACGATGCTCGCATCCATACGGCTCTGCTTGGCAAGAAGCCACGTGCCAGCCACCTTTACGTATTCGGGGTACATCGAGGTGCTGTGGAACCCCTCGGGCGCAACCCCGTTGGCCTCAACAATGGCAAGTCGCGCATCGGGCGCGTCCGCAAAGGGCTCTTTGTCAAAGTCCGGGGCGTGGTAGGCGGGGAGTGAGAACATGGCGCACCTCGCAAACAAAAAGGACCGCACGGTATTGCTGTCTCAAGCTTACCATGCGGTCCAACATTTACACGGAGAGGTGGCTGCTACTCGCCGACCTTGCCCCCGGTGTAGAGCTGCCAGTAGCGGCCGCGCTGCTCCATGAGCTCGTCGTGGTTGCCGCGCTCTATGATGCGTCCCTGTTCCATGACCATGATGCAGTCGGCGTTCTTCACGGTCGAGAGGCGGTGCGCGATGACAAACGTCGTGCGCCCGGCCATAAGGGCGTCCATGCCGCGCGCCACGATCTCCTCGGTGCGCGTGTCGATGGAGCTCGTCGCCTCGTCCAAGATGAGCGCCGGCGGGTCTGCTACTGCGGCGCGCGCGATGGCGAGCAGCTGGCACTGGCCCTGTGAAAGCTCTGCGCCGTCACCGGAGATGGGGGTCTGGTAGCCCTGCGGAAGGCGACGGATGAAGCCGTCTGCGTGCACGAGACGCGCTGCCTCCATGCACTCCTCGTCAGTGGCGTCGAGGCGCCCATAGCGGATGTTGTCCATAACGGTGCCGGTGAAGAGATGCGTGTCCTGCAGTACGATGCCTAAGCTGCGGCGCAGGTCGCCCTTACGGATCTTGTTGATGTTGATGCCGTCGTAGCGGATCTTGCCGTCCTCGATATCGTAGAAACGGTTAATGAGGTTGGTAATTGTGGTCTTACCGGCACCGGTGGAGCCCACGAAGACGATCTTCTGACCAGGCTTGGCAAAGAGCGTGATATCGTGGAGCACCGTCTTTTCGGGCACGTAGCCAAAGTCCACGTGGTCCATCACGAGCTCGCCCGCCTGCTTTACGTACTCGACCTTGCCGGTCGAGCGATGCGGCCACTTCCAGGCCCACGTACCCGTGCGCTCGGACACCTCCTCTAGGGTTCCGTCGCTGTTCTCACGCGCGTTCACCAGCGTGACGTAGCCCTCGTCTGCCTCGGGTTCCTCGTCCAGAAGCTCGAAGACGCGCCTGGCGCCGGCGGCTGCCATCGTGACAAAGCTCATCTGCTGGGAGACCTGCGTGACGGGCTGCGAGAAGTTGCGGTTCAAGGTGATGAAGCTCACGAGCGCGCCGAGCGTGAGCCCCCAGCCGCCGGAGAGTGCCATCCAGCCGCCCACCACGCTCACGATCACGCACGAGATGTTGCCGAGGTTGGCGTTGAGCGGCATGATGAGGTTCGAGATCAGGTTCGCGCGCTTTGAGCTCTCGCGCAGGCGGTCGTTCACGCGGCGGAAGTCGGCGCTCGCATCGGCCTCGTGGTTGAAGACCTTCACGACCTTCTGGCCGTCCATCATCTCTTCGATGTAGCCGTCCACCGCACCGAGGTCGGTCTGCTGCTGGGCGAAAAAGGAGCCGGCAAAGCCCGAGACGCGGCCCATCACGATGAGCATGATTACGACCATAACGACCGAGATGGCCGTGAGCGGCACCGAGAGCGCCACCATGGTGGTGAAGGTCACAACGAGCGTGATGGTGGAGTTCACAAGTTGGGGAAGGGTCTGGCCGTAAAACTGACGGAGCGTGTCGATATCGTTGGTGTAGACGGACATGATGTCGCCGTGCTGGTGGGTATCGAAGAAACGCAGCGGCAGGCCCTCCATGTGCTCGAAGACCTCCTCGCGGAGATAGCGCATGGTGCCTTGGCTGATGGTAACCATGAGGCGGTTGAAGCCCCAGGAGGCGAGTACGCCAATGACAAGGATGACGCCGAGCTTCATGATTTCGGTCGCAAGGCCGGAGAAGTCTGTGGAGCCGCTCACAAGCATGGGCTCGATATAGTCGTCGATGAGAATCTGTGTGAAGAGCATCGAGCGGTTGATGGCAAAAGCCGAGAAGGCGATGCACACCACCACGAAGCAGAAGAGCGCCCAATAGTTCTTGAGCATGTAGCGCAAAGCGCGCATGAGCGCATCAAAGGAAAAACCCATCTTGGGCGCGCGGGATTCATTTGCTGCCATTTCGGTTACGCCTCCTTTCCTGCGGTAACGTCTTCATCCTGAGCGGCGTGCACGTCAAAGTCGCCCGTGCCCTCCGCCTGCGATTCGAAGACGCTGCGGTAGATTTCGTTTGTCGCAACGAGCTCGTCGTGCGTGCCCACGGCATTCACGCGCCCGCCGCTCATGACAACGATGCGGTCGGCCTCCTGCACGCTCGAGATGCGCTGGGCGATGATGATTTTGGTGGTGCCGGGGATGTAGGTCTTGAAGGCGGCACGGATGCGCGCGTCGGTGGCGGTGTCCACGGCAGAGGTGGAGTCGTCAAGAATCAGTACCTTCGGGCGCTTGAGCAGGGCGCGCGCGATGCAGAGGCGCTGCTTCTGGCCGCCCGAGAAGTTGACGCCGCCGCGCTCTACGCGAGCGTTCAGACCGTCCGACAGGCGCTCGACAAACTCGTCAGCTCCCGCGGCGCGGCAGGCGTCCATGAGCTCCTCATCCGTGGCGTTCTCGTTGCCCCACCTGAGGTTCTCGGCGATCGTGCCGGAGAAGAGCACGTTTTTCTGCAGAACGACCGAGACCGCATCGCGCAGCTCGGTGAGGTCGTAGGAACGTACGTCGACACCGCCGACCTTCACGGAGCCATCTGTTACGTCGTACAGGCGGCTGAGCAGCGAGACCAAGCTCGACTTGCCCGAGCCCGTACCGCCGATGATGCCGATGGCCTCGCCGGAGGCGATGTGCAGGTCGATGTCCTCAAGCACGTTCTCGCCGTCGCCGGTGGCATAGGCAAAGCTCACATGGTCAAAGTCGATCTGACCGTTTGCAACGGGGGAGACGGGCTCGGCGGGGTCGTGGATGTCGGGCTCCTCGTCAAGCGCCTGCGAGATGCGGCGTGCACTCGCCATACTCATGGTGATCATGACGGCGATCATCGAGAGCATCATAAGGCTCATGAGCATCTGCGACACATAGGAGAAGGCACTTGTGAGCTGACCGGTTGTCATGGTGCCGCCCACCACAAAGTGGGCGCCCAGCCACGACACCGCGATGATGCAGCTGTTAATAGCGATCATCATGACCGGGTTGTTGAGCGCGACGATGCCCTCGGCGCGCACGAAGAGACGATAGAGCTTGTTGGCGGCAGCGCGGAAGCGCTCCTTCTCGTACACCTCGCGCACAAAGGCCTTGACCACGCGGATGGCGCCGACGTTTTCCTGCACGCTCGCATTGAGGTCGTCGTAGGTATCGAAGACCTTGTTGAAGGTGCGCGTGGCGTTAGAAACGATGAGGGTGAACGCGATGGCGAGGAAGATCGCCGCAACGATGATGACGGGGGAGAGCTCGGTCGAGATGGAGAGGAACATCACGAGGCTCGATACGAGCATGACGGGTGTACGCACCGCGATACGCAGGAGCATGAGCGCGGCGTTCTGGATGTTGGTGACGTCTGTGGTCATGCGCGTCACGAGGCCGGCGGTCGAGAACTTGTCGATGTTGCCAAACGAATAGGTCTGCACCTTATCGAAGATGGCTTCGCGCAAGCTGCAGGCGTAGCCGGTTGCGGCCGTGGCAGAGAAGTAACCGGCAAGAAGACCGAATCCGAGGCTCAAAAACGCCATGAGCAGCATGACGCCGCCATAGAAGAAGATGGCGTTCATGTCACCCGCCTCTATGCCACGGTCGATGAGGTAGGCGGTGATGAAGGGGATGAAGACCTCCATGACCACCTCGCCGACCGTGCCTATGACAGACAGCACGGCGTCGCGCTTGTAGAGCGCAAACGGCGCAATCAGTTTTCGCATGTTACCTCCGCTTTCAGTTGCTTGAAATTCATACGTTGGTAGTATGACCCTGCACAACGATAAATAATTCGTCTATAATTCTATTATTGATAGGACTTGTTTATCAGAGAGGAGCGTTCTGTTGTGAACACGTTTCAGCTCTCGTGCTTTGTTGAAGTTGCCGCAACGCTCAATTTCTCTAAGGCGGCAAAGAACCTCGGCGTCTCGCAGCCGGCGGTGAGTCATCAGATTAAGGCGCTTGAGGATGAGCTAGGGGCGACCCTTGTCTCCCGGTCGACGCGTACGGTCTCGCTTACCGATGAGGGTTTGCAGTTTCTGAGCTACGCAAATGACATTCTTGACCTTGCGATGCGCGGGTCGCGTCTGGTCTCCCGCAGCCATGCGTCGGCTACGCGCACATTGAGCATTGGTGTTCACAGCGGTATCGAGGCAATCGCGCTAGCGCCCGCGTTGCGGGGCCTTATCGAGGCGGAGCCCGACGTGACGCCTGATGTGCGCGTGGCCCCGCACTCGGCGCTGCTCAACATGCTCGAGAGCGGTACGCTCGATGTGGTGCTCGAGTACCGCGATCCCGCGG
>CAUGVQ010000114.1 GCA_959602875.1 uncultured Collinsella sp.
CCACAACCTTAGAAGAGCCCCACAATCGTGCCGTCCTCGAGGACGTCGATCTTCTCGGCAGCGGGAACCTTGGGCAGGCCCGGCATGGTCATGATGTCGCCCGTGAGCGCGACGACAAAGCCGGCGCCGGCGGAAACCTTGAGGTTGCGCACCGTGATGCGGAAGTTCTCGGGCGCGCCCAGCAGATGCTGGTCGTCGGTGAAGGAGTACTGGGTCTTGGCCACGCAGACCGGAAGATTGCCAAAACCGGTGTCGTGGAGCTGCTTCAGCTGCTTTTTCGCGCCGGGGGTGTAGTCGACACCGTCTGCGTGGTAGATCTTGGTCGCAACGGCCTCGAGCGCCTCCTCAATCGTGGCCCCCGTCTCGTAGGAAAAATGGAACTCGTGTGGCTGCTCGGTAAGGCGCATGACCTCCTCGGCAAGTGCCTCGCCACCTTCGCCTCCCTTAGCCCAAACCTCGGAAAGGGCAACGTTCACGCCGAGGTCGCGGCACTTCTCCTCCACGAGCGCCAGTTCCGCCTCGGTGTCCGTGGGGAATGCGTTGATGGCGACCACCACGGGAAGACCGTAGACGTTCTGGATGTTCGAGACATGACGCAGGAGGTTGGGAAGACCCGCCTCGAGAGCTTCGAGATTCTCGGTCGTGAGCTCGGCTTTGGGCACGCCGCCGTTGTACTTGAGCGCACGCACCGTCGCCACCACGACCACCGCATCCGGGTCGAGCTCGGCCATGCGGCACTTGATATCCAGGAACTTCTCCGCACCCAGATCGGCACCAAAGCCCGCCTCGGTCACCACGTAGTCACCGAGTTTAAGCGCGGTCTCGGTTGCCTGGACCGAGTTGCAGCCGTGGGCGATGTTTGCGAAGGGGCCGCCGTGGACAAATGCAGGCGTGTGCTCGAGCGTCTGGACGAGGTTAGGCTTTATAGCGTCCTTAAGAAGGGCTGTCATAGCACCCTCGGCATGAAGGTCGGCAGCGGTAACAGGTTCGCCGGCATAGGTGTAGGCGACGACCATGCGACCGAGGCGGCGTTTGAGGTCCATAAGGTCGGACGCGAGGCAGAACGCCGCCATAACCTCGGACGCGACGGTGATGTCAAAGCCATCCTCGCGCGGCACGCCCTGCATGCGACCACCGAGGCCGTCCACGATATGGCGGAGCTGGCGGTCGTTCATGTCGACGGCACGCTTCCACACGATCTGCTTGGGATCGATGCCGAGGGCGTTGCCCTGCTGGATGTGGTTGTCGAGCATGGCGGCGAGCAGGTTGTTGGCCGCGCCGATGGCATGGAAGTCACCGGTGAAATGGAGGTTGATGTCCTCCATAGGAACCACCTGCGCATAGCCGCCGCCCGCGGCGCCACCCTTGATGCCAAAGACCGGGCCGAGGGACGGCTCGCGAAGCGCAAGCACCGCCTTCTTGCCAAGACGGTTCAGCGCGTCCGCAAGACCTACCGAGGTCGTGGTCTTGCCCTCACCCGCCGGCGTGGGGTTGATGGCGGTTACCAGAACGAGCTTTGCCTTGCGCGGCAGGTCCTTGAGCGCGTGGATGTCGACCTTTGCCTTGTACTTCCCGTAATGGTCGAGCTGGTCCTCGGAAAGGCCCACCTTTGCGGCGACCCCCGAGATTGGAAGCATCTCCGCTGCCTGCGCGATCTCGATATCGCTCTTGTACTCCGCCATAGACGCAACCCCTCTCATGCGCATGGATAGTGTCCTTCCACTATAGACGTTCCGCCGGAGCTTGAGGAGAAAAACGCCGTCACCGCTCGTCCCCAATACGCGTACGACCACGTCGGTATCCGCACGTTTCCGACGATGCGCACAAAAAACCCGTACGTTTCTGACGCTTAGGGCCCCCAAACGTCAGAAGTGTACGGATTCGTCAACGACGGACGCCGCATACGAAAACGGGATCGTTTTGCGCCATTCCCCCAGAATGCTCAAAACGACCCCGTCCCCAAATACGTCAATGCAGACGGGGCCGGTCGCGTCGACGTGAACGCCTCTGAGTGCGAGGCGCGCCTAAAGCCGCGTTTTACGCGAGGTCCGCACCGTTGGTGGCGATGACCTTCTTGTACCAATCGAAGCTCTTCTTCTTGGAGCGCGCGAGCGTGCCCGCGCCGGCGTCGTCGCGGTCGACGTAGATGAAGCCGTAGCGCTTGGACATCTCGCCCGTGGAGGCGGAGACGAGGTCGATCGGGCCCCATGTGGTGTAGCCGAGCATCTCGACGCCGTCCTCGGTGATGGCATCACGCATGGCCTCGATGTGCTGACGGAGGTAATCGATGCGGTAGTCGTCATCGATCGTGCCGTCGGCATTGAGCTCGTCCTTGGCGCCGAGGCCGTTCTCCACCACAAAGAGTGGCTTCTGGTAGCGGTCCCACAGGTCGTTGATGGTGATACGGAAGCCGAGCGGGTCGATGGCCCAGCCCCACTCGCTCACCTTGAGGTAGGGGTTCTTGGCACCCTTGAAGGCGTTGCCCTCGGTCTCTTCGGCATCGCTCCCCTCGCCCGCGACGCAGCGCGTGGAGTAGTAGGAGAACGAGATGAAGTCGACGGTGTTCTCGGCAAGCACATGACGGTCCTCGTCGGTCATACCGATGTCGATACCCTTGCGCTCGAGCTGCTTGAGCGCGTAGGCCGGATAGTAACCGCGGCTCTGGACGTCCACGAAGAAGTAGTTCTCCTGGTTGGCGAGCTGTGCGGCGCGCACGTCCTCGGGGTTGCAGCTGTAGGGGTAGTAGGCACCGGCGGCGAGCATGCAACCGACCTTCATCTCGGGGTCGATCTCGTGAGCGATCTTGGTTGCCCAAGCGCTCGCCACGAGCTCGTTGTGCGCGGCGAGGTACTCGACGGCCTCGCGGTCCTCGCCCTCCTCAAAGACCAAGCCCGCGCCCATGAACGGCAGGTGCAAGATCATGTTGATCTCGTTGAAGGTGAGCCAGTACTTAACGAGTCCCTTGTAGCGCGTGAAGAGAACCGTCACGAGCTTCTTATAGAGGTCGATGAGTTTGCGGTTGCGCCAGCCAGCGTACTCCTTGATGAGGTGGATGGGGCAATCGAAGTGCGTAATGGTGACGAGCGGCTCGATGCCGTGCTTCTGGCACTCGCGGAACAGGTCCTCGTAGAAGGCCAGACCCTCCTCGTTGGGCTCGTCCTCGTCGCCCTTGGGGAAGATGCGCGTCCAGCCGATGGAGAGTCGATAGGTCTTGAAGCCCATCTCCGCAAAGAGCGCGATATCCTCCTTGTAGTGGTGGTACATGTCGATACCGACCTGAGCGGGATAGTAGTAGCCGTCCTCGAAGTCGAGCATCTTGCGCAGACCCGCCATCACCGGACCGCGGTCTGCGCCGTGCGGAATCACGTCGACGTTGGCAAGGCCGCGCCCGCCCTCGTTGTAGCCGCCCTCGCACTGGTTGGCAGCGGTCGCGCCGCCCCACAGGAACCCTTCGGGAAATGCCATGGTGCCTCCTCGCAAAAGATGGTTGGATTGGGCTTTTGCCCTTCTTTTATTCTCTCATGCAAGGGCGTTTCGTTGCTTCAGGAGTCGGTAAACGGGAGACCGGAAAACGCGACGCACCTTACCTCTCGCCGTCGGCATCCGCGTCGGCGAGAAGCTCGAGCGCACGCGCGGTGTCGGCGGCATCCCCCCGCTCCATGAGGGCGAGAATGTCCTCGGCACGATCCCACCACCGCTTGCCAAAGGGGTCGTGTGATTCGAGCCAGACCTCCTCGCTCGCACGCGCGTTCAGAGCGTGCTCAATCTCATGCGGCAAGCGGGCGAGGTACTCCCCCATCCAACTGCCAAGAAGCGCCCATTCGCGCTCCTGAGCGGCTTTGTACGCCTCGTCAAAGGGCAGCTCCGCCAGCGTACCCGCAGTATGCGCGGTGTCGCGTTTTGCAAGATCGGCGTCCAGGGCCTCGATGATATCCCGCTCGATATGCGCGCACTCCTCGATGAGCTGGGCGCGCGGGGCAAGAAACGGCTTCTCCAGTTCGGCCTTTCTGGCATCGGCCTCATGCGCCCGTGCCTCAAGCTCCTCCGCGCGCAACGCGACACGCGCATCGATATCGGCAATCGTCCGCTTCAGACGGTCCTGTTCATCAGCCAGCTTGCCGCGCCTGCGCACCGCCGTTGCAAGGCGCTGAGGAACACGGAGCGCCACCAGCACGCACACAAAGGCGACGAGCGCTGTCAAAACGATGCGAGTGGGAGCGTCCAACGCATCGGGCGCGAGCGACCAGAGAGCCACGCCGCACGCAAGCGCCACCGCCGCTGCCACAGCAAGGCGCCGTAGGAGGCTCGAAGCAGAATCCTTCTGCCGATTCGCGCGTGACTCCGCTGCATCGGCAAGATTCTCAAGGCGGCACGCGAGCTCTGCGCGCGTGGCGGTGTCCTCGGCGTTCGACGCACGATAGGTCTCAACCGCACTCGCAGCCTCACGATAGGCGTCGTCGGCATCGAGTGCTTCGCGGCGCTCAACATCAATGGCGGCAACCGCGTCCAGCTTCCGCGTTCGCTCGGCAAGCATATCCTTGGTCGAGGCGTAGGTTTGCCAGTCCACATTTTCAAGCCACCAGCCCCAGGGCGCGTCAGCTGGAGATGTGGAAACATTGGCTCCGGTCAAAACACCGGTAAGCACGTTGGTAAACGCTTCATCGCAGTACGCAACAGATTCTGGAGCAGAGAAAAGGTCATGCCCGCGATCGCTCTCCGCAAGGTTGGATGTATCCACCGGGACGCGGACGCAAAGCTTCGACAGATGCTCGTTCTCAGCGCAGAACGCGCGCCAGTGCCGTGTAAACTCACGCATCTCTTCGAGATTCGCCATGGTATTCCCCCATCGCGCAGGCGGTCTCTTTTGTACGAATGTCTTGCTCGACCGCCTCTCCATAGTAACCCCGACAGACGCATGCAAGGCAAAAGAACGCAAAACGGGCGCCCGCCGTATACTGGCGGGCGCCCGTGCAGATGCACCCATGCGCCGATTACGCTGGCGGACGGCCGTCCTTACGCAAAGTCAGCAAGCTGAGCGGTGAGCGCGGCGATCTCGGCACGCAGCTCCTCAGCGCGCTCGCGCTTCTTGGCCACGACCTCGGGCGCCGCCTTTGCAACGAAGCCCTCGTTGGCAAGGGTCTTCTCCGCACCGGCGAGCTCCTTCTCGGCCTTGGCGACGGCCTTCTCGATACGCGCGCGCTCAGCGGCGAAGTCCACAAGATCGCCCACCACCACGTAGGCATCAAAGTCGGGACCGGCGAGCGCAATGGAGCCCTCGGGCTTTGCCGCGCCCTCGGCAACCTCGACGGCAGACGCGTTGGCAAGGCTCGCCGCAAATGCCGCCATAGGCGCCATAGCGTCTGCAACCTCGGCAGAATGGGCGCAGACCACCACACGGAGCTGCTCCTTGGGGCTGATGCGGTAACGGGCGCGCGTGGAGCGCACATCGGTCACCACGGCGCGGGTGAGCTCGAAGGCGCGCTCGGCGGGCTCATCGACCCAGCACTCGTAATCTGCGGGCTCGGGCCACGCGGCAATCATGAGGGCGTCCGCGCGCTCCCCTGCCATATCGAGGGCGCTAGCGGGCATCTGATCCCAAATGGCCTCGGTCACAAACGGCATGAACGGATGCATGAGGCGAAGCGAGGTGTCGAGCACAAAGATCAGGTTGCGCTGCGCCTGCAGGCGCGCCGCATCGTCCTTCAGGCGCGCCTTGGTGACCTCGACGTACCAGTCGCAAACCTCGTTCCAGAAGAACGTC
>CAUGVQ010000115.1 GCA_959602875.1 uncultured Collinsella sp.
ACGGCGGCGTGGACGTGATCGATGTGGATAGCTTTGACTTTGCGCTCTTTAACGAAGCCGAGGAAAAGGGCGATGCGGTACTCACCTGTGGCGCATGGTCAGGGGTGCACCCGGCCTTTGTGGGCGTGCCGTTCCTGTGCGGGCGAGAGGTGCCGGTCTTTTTGCACTATCCGCTCGAGCCAACCCTTCAAGTCCAAAAATTCGTCAACGCCATGGCCCAACTCCTCAGTAGCTAATTTAGGACGGGGCTCTTTTAGCTGCATCGGGCATGGTCCCGGATAAGGGGTCGAATTATATCGGGGCCTGTTTATTCGGCAAGCAGCACCTGCAGGTAATCGCGCTTTCTGTGGAGGACGCGGTCGATATAGACCTTCTTGTGGAAACGGTAAAACGCGAGATAGTTGTCACAGGCCACGAACCGGTAATCGGAGCGCAGGGGATAGATTGAAGATAGTGGCGTACCCGACTCTGGGAAGCTGGATAGCAGGTCTATCCGAGCGAGGATGCCCTCTACGATTCTCTCCGCTGCTGCGGGATTGTCCTGTTCGACGGCAATGTAGTCCCAGATGTCGTCGAGATCTTGTAGAGCCAGCGGAGAGTAGACGACCTCGCAGCTATGCATGGCTTGCGGCCTTGCGGCGGAAGTGCTCGGCGACGTTGTCCGACGAGACCCATCCGCTCTCGTCACCCGAGCTGCGCCCGCGCTCAAGCTCCGACATCAGCGTGCTGATGGCGCAAAACCGGTCGTAATCTTTCATGTCGAGCACCGCGTAGCAACCGTGCCCGTTTTTGGTCAGGAACACCGGGGAGCCCTCGTGGACATCGGAGAGCACCTCGTTGTAATTGCGTAAATCGGAAACAGGCTTAATGGCAGGCATATAAGGCTCCAATCGATGTACGGGAACTTACGATAAATTATACGAATAATATGCAGCGCCCGCCAGCCAAAACATCCCCACACAAAACGAGGCCCTGGCCAGTTGGCCAGGGCCTCACAAACTTTTATTCCATTCAAATGACGGGCTGATTGCGCGCAGGAGGGTTCCCCGGGGCGGCGGGGTATTTCCTCCGCGCGCAGTTTCGCAGCGAAGCGATAATGTTTGAGCACGGAGGAATTACCCCGCCGCCCCCGGGGAACCCTCCGTCAGTAACCGGTCCTACTCGAGCTCAAACGCACCCGTATACAGCTGGTAGTAATACCCGTGCTTGGCAATCAGCTCGTCATGGCTGCCGCGCTCGATAATCTGCCCGTGATCCAGCACGCAGATCAGGTCAGAGTTGCGCACGGTGGAGAGACGGTGCGCGATCACAAACGTGGTCCTGCCCTCCATCAGCGCATCCATGCCACGCTGCACCAATGCCTCGGTGCGGGTGTCGATACTCGACGTGGCCTCATCCAGAATCATCGCGGGCGGGTCGGCCACCGCGGCGCGCGCAATGCTGATCAGCTGGCGCTGGCCCTGCGAGAGTCCGCTGCCATCGCCCTCAAGCACGGTGTCGTAGCCCGCCGGCAGCATGCGGATAAACCCGTCGGCGTTTGCAAGCCGCGCTGCCTCGATGCACTGCTCGTCCGTGGCGCCGGGGCAGCCGTAGCGAATGTTGTCCATGACGGTACCGGTGAACAGGTTCACGTCCTGCAACACCACACCGAGCGAACGGCGCAGGTCGGCCTTGCGGATCTTGTTGACGTTGATGCCGTCGTAGCGGATCTTGCCGTCGTCAATGTCGTAGAAGCGGTTGATAAGATTGGTGATCGTGGTCTTGCCGGCGCCCGTCGCACCAACGAGCGCGATCTTCTGCCCGGGCTCGGCTTCGAGCTCGATATCGTGCAGCACGAGCTTTTGGGGCACATAGCCAAAGCTCACATGATCGAGCATAATATGCCCCTTGAGCGGCACGAGCCCGCAGCCGCCATCGTGATGTGGGTTCTTCCAGGCCCAGCGCTCGGTTCGCTCGCTCGTTTCGACAAGCGCGCCGTCCGCGTCCTCGCGCACGTTGACCAGCGTCACGTAACCGTCGTCGGACTCGGGCTTCTCGTCCATGAGCGTAAAGATGCGCCCGGCGCCCGCAAGCGCGATGATGATCGAGTTGAGCTGGTTGGACACTTGCGCCACGGGGTTCATAAAGTTGCGCGTGAGCGTCAAAAACGATGCGATGGCGCCGAGCGTGAACGTGTCGAAACCGGTAAGTCCCAGGTTGGGTGTCCCCGCGATGGCCATGTAGCCGCCGAGCACAGCCACCACCACATAGATCAGGTAGCCAAGTGCGTTCATCATGGGCATGATCGAATTGCCCACGCCCTGCGCGTTCGTCGCAGCCTTTGCCCAGGCACGGTTGAGCTTGCCCATTCCGGTGCGTGCGGCGTCCTCGTGACAAAAGACCTTGATGACCTTCTGCCCGCCGACCATCTCCTCGATGTAGCCGTTGAGCGCGCCGAGCGTATCTTGCTGCTCGATAGAAAACGCCCCGATGACCCCCGTGATGCGGCCCACGAACACGAGCACCGCCGCCATGAGCACGCAGACCACCACGGTGAGCCCCACGCTCGTCCAAAGCATGCACACAAAGACCGCGACCAGCGTGAATACCGAGCTTACGAGCTGCGAGAGCGACTGCGCGATCATCTGGCGCAGGGTGTCGGTGTCGTTGGTGTAGAGGCTCATGATGTCGCCGTGCGCGTGTGTGTCGAAGTAACGCAAGGGGAGCGTCTGCATGTGCGAGAACATATCGTCGCGGATGCGTTTGAGCGTGCCCTGCGCCACGGTGACCATCGCGCGGTTGTAGACGAGCGTGGCCGCAACGCCCACCACATAGACGGCGCCGATGGTGATGAGCGCGTGCGCAAGGCCCGTCCATACGGGAGCGTCGGTCGCCAAAAGCGGGACGATGTAGTCGTCGATGAGTGCCTGCAAAAACATCGACGACGCGGCGCTCGCGATGGCAGAGAGCAGAATGCACACGACGACGAGTACAAGTTGTCCTCGGTAACAGGACATATACGAGAGCAGTCGCTTGACGGTTGCCATGTCGAGTTGCATCGCGGGCATGTCGGCGCCCGGTGCCGCTCCGTTTGCGGGGCGTTTATTCTGCTTACTCATCCTCTGCCGTTCCCTTCTGCTGCGACTCAAAGACCTCGCGATAGATATCGCTTGTGTGCAAAAGCTCTTCATGCGTGCCCACCGCGCTCACGCGGCCGTCGTCCATCACGACGATCTTGTCAGCGTGCATGACCGAGCTCACACGCTGCGCGATTACGATCTTGGTCGTGGCGGGCAGGTACTCGGCAAGGCCGCGTTGGATCTTGGCGTCGGTCTTGGTGTCGACGGCGCTCGTTGAGTCATCGAGCACGAGCACGCGCGGCTTGGCCACGAGCGCGCGGGCGATGCACAGGCGCTGCTTCTGCCCGCCCGAGACGTTGGTGCCGCCCTGCTCGATCATGGTCTGGTAACCGTCCGGCAGCTGGTCGATAAACTCGTCCGCGCAGGCGAGCTCGCAGGCGCGCACCAGCTCTGCATCGTTGGCCTCGGCGTCACCCCAGCGCAGGTTCTCGGCGATGGTGCCGCTAAAGAGCTCGTTTTTCTGCAGTACCATGGCCACCTGGCCGCGCAGCGCATCGAGGTCGTAGTCGCGCACATCGATGCCGCCCACGCGCACGGTGCCCGCGGTGACGTCATAGAGACGGGCGATGAGGTTCACAAGGCTCGACTTGGACGAACCCGTGCCGCCGATGATGCCCACGACCTCGCCGCTCTTGATGGTGAGGTTTACGTCCTCGAGTACGTTTTTCTCGGCCTTGCTCGCGTAGGCAAAGCTCACGTGGTCAAACTCCACGGAACCGTCCGCAACCTGCGTGACGGCGCGACCGGGCTCGGGGCTCGCGATGTCGCTCTGTTCGTTGAGTAGCTCGGCGATGCGCTTGGCCGAGCTCTGGGCAATCACGATAAGCGTAAAGACCATGGAGAGCATCATGAGCGCCATAAGGATTTGCGTGGCGTAGGTAAAGAGTGCGGTGAGCTGTCCTGTGGTGAGGCCGAGCGCGGCGTTGTTGCCCGAGGCCACGATGGCCTTAGCGCCGAGCCACGAGATGAGTATCATGCATGCGTACATGCAGGCCTGCATGAGCGGCGTATTGAGTGCGATGAGGCGCTCGCCGCGGGCGAAGTCCTCGTAGATGCGTTGGCTGATACGGCCGAACTTGCCAATCTCGTGCTCCTCGCGGTTGAACGACTTGACCACGCGGATGCCTGCGACATTTTCCTGCACCACGTTGTTGAGCGTGTCGTAGGTAGCGAAAACGCGGTTGAAGATGCTGCTTACGCGCCACATGATGAGTCCGAGCGCGATGGCAAGGATGGGGATCACGGCCAGGAACACAAACGAAATCTGCCGGTTGATGGTAAACGACACGATCCAGCAGAACGCGAGCATCACGGGTCCGCGCACGCCCATGCGGATGATCATCATGTAGGCGTTTTGCACGTTGGTGACATCGGTGGTGAGGCGTGTGACGATCGAGCCGGTAGAGAACTTGTCGATGTTGCCGAAAGAGAAAGTCTGCACGTTGTCGTACATATCGTCGCGCAGGTTGGCGGCGAAACCCACTGAGGCGCGTGCGCCCATCCAAGCGCCGCCGGCGCCCACTCCAAATTCGAGAATGGCTAGGACGAGCAGCGCGATGCCAAGCCGCCAGACCTCGCCCATGTTGCCGGCTTGGATGCCGCGGTCGATGAGGTCGCTCATGACGAGCGGGATGGCGATCTCGAGTATCACCTCCAGGATGGAAAGTAGGATGGCGGTGACGGAGCTCTTGCGATATTGCCGCAGGCTCCGTGCAAGCGTTCGTATCATGTATGTTCCTTTCTGTACGAATCGGGCAGAAATACGTAGCAAGCTACGGAATAGGGTGTAAAGAAGCCCGTCGCAGGCGGATCGAATCCGGTGGGCGACGGGTGCTGATGAAGCTGTTGTTTATTGTTTGCAGACGTTGGCGTAGACCCGCCTGAGCATGCGGATGAGCTCCGTCTGCTCGCGCTCATCAAGGCCGGCGAGCAGTTCTCGATCGCGTTCGCGCATTGTGGCACGCATGCGGTCGCCAGCATCGTGTGCCTTGTCCGTAAGCTCAACGACCTTATTGCGTCGGTCATCCTCGGCTACCCAGGTGCACACAAAGCCGTTTTTCTCGAGCCGGCTCACGAGACCCGAGACCGTTGGGTGGGAAACCTTGAGGTTAGTTTCGATCTCTTTTTGGAGCGCTCGGCCCGCATGCTCAATGAGGTAGACGATCACCTGGCTTTGCGCAAAAGTGAGTCCTTGCTCCTTGAGGTCCGCGTCGGCAGACGCCTGCATGCGCTCGTTGATCACCTTAAACAGGGGTCCAACAGCATCTTCGGGAACCATTCCAGCCACCATCCTTTCTGTAGCATGCTACGTTTATATCACAACCCGAAGCATGCGACAAATTTACACAAAACGAGCCCCTGGCCAACCGGCCAGGGGCTCACAAACTTTTATTTCCTTCTAAATGACGGGCTGATTGCGCGCAGGAGGGTTCCCCGGGGCGGCGGGGTATTTCCTCCGCGCGCAGTTTCGCAGCGAAGCGAGAAT
>CAUGVQ010000116.1 GCA_959602875.1 uncultured Collinsella sp.
GTGTTTATAGTATTCTGATTATATCCTATAACTCCCCTCCCACGCCCAAATTTGACCTGGGTCGTCATAATCAATCTAAAAAGCGACTCGTTGTCCCGCATGGACATGTGATTGGACCTCATTTGGTTACCGTACGGTCTCGGGTGTGCTTCGGGCGCTGCCCGCGCTGGGCTTCGGCCTACAATGAAACGGCGATGCGCCGCTGCGCGTTGCGACGTGATAGGAAGGGAGCCCCATGATCAACGAGCAGATGTACGCCTACGGAGCGGAGAGCTCCAAGATTCGCGAGATCTTCTCCTACGCTTGTGCGCGCAAGGCAGAGATCGGCGCCGTGAACGTGTTCGATTTTAGCCTGGGCAACCCCTCCATCCCCGCGCCCGACGCGGTGCGCGAGAGCATCGAGCGTTCGCTTGCCGAGGTACCCGCCGCGGAGCTCCACGGCTACACGCCGGCGCCCGGCCTGCCGGCGGCGCGCGAGGCGGTCGCGGCCTCGCTCAACCGGCGCTTTGGCACCGCCTACACCGCGGCAGACGTCTTCATGACGGTGGGCGCCGCAGCGTCGGTCTCGTGCACGCTGCGCGCCGTCACCTGCCCGGGCGACGAGGTCATCGTCATTGCACCCTACTTTCCCGAGTACCGCGTGTGGATTGAGACGGCAGGAGCCGTCTGCGTTGAGGTCCCAGCGGACCCGGAGACGTTCCAGATAGATCCGGCGGCGGTCGCCGCTGCCATCACGCCGCGTACCGCCGCGGTCATTATCGATTCGCCCAACAACCCCACCGGCGCCATCTACCCGCGTGAGACGCTCCAAGCGCTCGCCGCCGAGCTCGAGCGCGTCAACCAGGAGCGCGAGCAACAGCTGGGGCACCCGCAGCCCGTCGTCCTCATCTCCGACGAGCCCTACCGTGAGATCACCTACGGCGCGGAGGTCCCCTGGGTGCCCGCGCTCTACGAGCACACGGTGGTTTGCTACTCCTACAGCAAATCACTCTCGCTTCCCGGTGAGCGCGTGGGCTGGATTCTGGTTCCGCAGGTAAGCGAGGGCGCCCGCCGCGTTATGGCGGCGGTTGCCGGCGCGGCGCGGGCGCTCGGCTTTGTCTGCGCGCCGGCACTCTTCCAGCGCGTTGTCGTAGACTGCGTGGATACGCCGACCGACGTGGAGGCTTACGCCCGCAACCGCCGCATGCTCACGCAGGCGCTTACCGAGGCAGGCTACACCTACGTGGAGCCCGACGGCGCCTTCTACCTGTGGGTGCGTGCGCTGGAGCCCGATGCGGAGGCCTTCTGCGAGCGGGCGCGCGCCTTTGAGCTTTTGCCGGTGCCGAGCGACAGCTTTGGCGTGGGCGGCTGGGTGCGCGTGGGCTACTGCGTGGCCCCCGAGACCATCGAGCGCTCGCTTCCCGCGTGGCGCGCTCTTGCGGAGAGTTACCGCTAGAAGCGCACTCACGCTCCCGCGCGCCCGCATACGTGAGACAATAGCGGCTGCCCGCATACGCGGGCACAGGGCCCATCGCGGGAAGGACGGTACCGTGCCTTACACCATCGCTGGCGATATCCACACCCACACGCTGGCCTCGCGCCACGCCTACTCGACCATCAGCGAGAACGTTTCCGCGGCGCGCGCCGCCGGGATCGAGGTGCTGGGTTCGACCGATCACTTCAGCATGATGCTCTACCCCGAGCAGCACATCCGCAACTTCCAGTTCTTCATCAACCAGGGCATCTGGCCGCGCGAGTGGGACGGCGTCACGGTGCTGCGCGGTGCCGAGGTGGACATCGTCTCCCTTGCGGGCACGTTCTTTGGACAGGACATTCCCTGCCCCGAGGGTATCGTCGGCCACCCCAACCGCCCCGGCAGCACGCTGTTTGACATCGTGACCCGCAATCTCGACTACCTCATCGCAAGCGTGCACAACGGCATGTTTGCCAACGGTGCCACCGTTGCCCAGACCACGGCCATGTACACCGTCGTCCTGGAGAGCCCGCGCGTGCTCGTGCTTGGTCACGCGGGCCGCTCCGGCATCCCCTTTGATATCGAAGAGGTGCTCACCGTTGCACGTGAGAACCACAAGCTTATTGAGATCAACAACCACAGCCTCGAGAGCAAGCGTCACCACGACGTGTGCCAAAGGATCGCCGAGCGCGCTGCCGAGCTTGGCGTGGGCATTGTGGTGTCGAGCGACGCGCACATCGCGCCCGCCATCGGCAAATTTCCCTGTGCCGAGCGCATGCTCGAGGAGATCCACTTCCCCGAGGAACTCATCATGAACCGCGGCCGCGACGCTCTGCTCGGTGCCATGGCGGCAGCCGGGCTCGAGGTAAAGTAAGCGCCTGCCACGCGCCTGGCGCGCCCAGCGCATCCGACGCGCCGCGCCACCCGGCCCTGCCCCCCGTGCCGCCCGACGCACCCACCCTGTCCCCGCGCCGCAAGAAAGGATCACCATGCTCAAGCGAACCTTCGACGAGGACCTCGACCGCGCCATCGCCTTCCACGGCCACCTGTGCGGCGGGCAGATTATCGGCACGCGCATGGCGCGCCTTGCCCTTACCTACTTTGGAATCGAGGATGCGGACGCCTACCGCGACCTCGTCGCCTTCGTTGAGTGCGACCGCTGCCTTGCCGACGCGGTGATCTCGGTCGCCAACTGCCACTTGGGGCGCCGCCGCCTCAAGTGGTACGACTACGGCATCATGTCCGCAAGCTTTTTGGACCTGGCAAGCGGCCGCGCCATCCGCATCTCGCAGCAGCCCGATTCGCCGCACTGCCCCAAAGGTGAGGACATGCGCGCCTTCTACGCCCGCTTCGCGGACGCCGAGCTCTTCCGCGTCCACGAGGTGGAGCTTCCCGATTTTGCCGAGTACGACCTGCCGGGCAAGCCGCGCCAGACGCAGGTATGCGAGCGCTGCGGCGAGCGCATCCACGACGGTCGCGGCATCGAGCGCGACAGTCACGTGTACTGCCGCCGCTGCGCCGGTGAGCACGTGTACTATGTGGAAGGTGCCGAGCTTTCCGTGGACGACATCGTTGCGGACAACGTCTGAGCCTTAAGGAGACCCGTGCGCCGCCGCCCCTTGCATATCACCACAGCACATCCGGTCCGCCAGGCGCTCGGCCGCCTGTTCCTCGCGGCAGGACTCACGGTCCTCGTCATGATTCTCATCGGGGCAATCTCGCTCTACGTCCGCCACTGCCAGCGCACGCTCGGCGTTGGCGCGGTGGAGGGGCCGGTGCTCAACGCCACGACCGCGTGGGGCGACGACCTCGCGCGCACGGGGCGTTTCACGGCAAACATCGCCTTTACGGACTTTGCCGTGCCGGGCGACGGCGAGACCGAGATTACGCTCACGTGGGACGACAACTGGTTTTTTGACGAGGGCACGGCCTACAACCCCGAGCTTGCCTGCGCGGGCTCGGTGATTGCGAGCCTTGCCTATGCGGAGTCCGGCTACTACCAGGCGGATTCCGATTGCCTGCCCTATATGGAGCTTGGCCTGTCCGCGCTCGGCATGACCAACATCTCCACCGATTCGTACCGCTATCGCAGCGAGGTGGTGGACGAGGTGCTGGGCCTGGTGACACAAGAGGCGGATGGCGCGGCCTTTGGCATTGCCGAGAAGCGGATTGTGAGCGACGCGGGCGAGGAGCGCCAGCTCCTTGTGGCGAGCGTCCGCGGCAGCTACGGGTCGGAATGGTTGAGCAACCTCTCGGTCATGGGCGGGGAGGACCACCCCGGCTACACCGGAGCGGCCGACGAGGTCGCCCGCGCGCTGGCGCCGCGCATCGAGCGCGCGCATGAGGCGGGCCTTGCCGTGGAGCTTCTGCTCGTGGGGCACAGCCGCGGCGGCGCGATCGCCAACCTGGTGGCCGCCCGCGCCGACGATGGCATATTTGGGGACGGGGTCAATGTGTGCGCCTACACCTATGCCTCCCCAGCAACGACCCTTGCCAATGATGCGGTGAGCGCCCGCTACGCAAACATCTTCAACATCGCCAACCCGGCGGACATCATGACGCACCTGCCGCTCGAGGAGTGGGGATACGTGCGCTACGGGGTGGACGTTACGCTCCCCGGCGTGACGGACGCCGACTTTACCACTCGCTACGAAAAGATGCAGCGCACCTTTGAGCAGGTCATGGGCGCGGCCTCGCCCTATAACCCCGACGACGAGCTTTTGATTGAGAGCCTCACCTCAGACATCGCCGGTCAGGTGAAGACGGTAGAAGAACTCTACACGCCCGCCGGCGTGGCGTCGGTGGTGTCAACCGTCGCTTTGCGCGTGAGCCCGTGGGAGCTCCTGTACGCGCACTACCCGAGCGTCTACATCGCCTGGCTCGCGAGTTTTGTGGGCACGGCCCAGAGCTAGCTGCGCTCAAGCACCGCCACGGTCTCGATATGGTCGGTGTGCGGGAACATGTCCACAGGTGTCAGACGGATCATGCGGTAGCCCGCCTCGCCCAAAAGCGCGAGGTCGCGCACCTGCGTGACGGGGTTGCAGCTTACGTAGACGATGCGCCTGGGGGCGATGGCCGCGGCGGCTGCCAAAAACTCCGGCGTGGAGCCGGCACGCGGCGGGTCGAGCGCGATCACATCTGCGGTAAGACCCTCGGCCGCGGCACGGTGTAGGTAGTGCGTTGCGTCCTCGGCAACAAAATCGCAGGTATCGGCCATGTTGTTGAGCTCGGCGTTGCGGCGTGCGTCAACAATGCCAGAGGGGTTGCGCTCCACGCCGCGCAGGGTCACCTCTGCGCCGGCCGCACGCGCCGCATGGGCCGCGGTGATGCCAATGGTGCCGCTGCCGCAGTACGCGTCCACCACAACGTCGCCGCTGCGCAGGCCCATCCCGTCGATGGCAAGGCGGTAGAGCACCTCGGTCTGCTGAGGGTTGGTCTGGTAGAACGCGGTGGGCGATATCTCAAACGTGCAGCCAAGAAGGCCATCTTTCATGGTGCCCGGACCAAGGAGCGGCCGCGTCTCGGCGCCTAAGATCGCGTTGCCCTCGCGCCCGTTGATGTTTTGCGCCACGGTAACGATGCGCGGGTCAAAGGCCATGATCTCACGCGCGAGCTCTTCGAGCGCGGGCACGTCGTGCTGTGCGGTCACCAGGGTGAGCATGCCCTCGTCGCTTCGCCAGCCCAGGCGCAGTACAGCATAGCGGAGGATACCGCGCCGCCGGTCCTCGTCATAGGCGGGAATGCCGAGCCGCTCCGCCGCGCGGGCAACTTCGTTCAGCGTGCGGCGCGCGCCCGGCGCCTCGACCACGCAGTCGGGGACGGCAACAATGTCGTGTGTGCCGCGCGCGTAGAAGCCCGAGCGCACCTCACCGTTGGGGCCGGGCGCAAAGGGCGTTGCCGCCTTATAGCGAAAAGCGCGAGGTGCGGGGCATTTGCCCTCGGCCGCGGTGATGGTCCCGTCGCGGAGGGGGTCG
>CAUGVQ010000117.1 GCA_959602875.1 uncultured Collinsella sp.
ATACATCACGCGCACGGCGTTCGACTTGATGGTGATGCCGCGCTCGCGCTCGATGTCCATCGAGTCGAGAATCTGAGACGCCATGTCGCGCTCCTCGACCGTGTGGGTGAGCTCGAGGATGCGGTCCGAGATCGTGGACTTGCCATGGTCGATGTGGGCGACGATGGAGAAGTTCCTGATATGTGCGATGTCTTGGGTACTCATACCAGCCATTCTATACGAAAAGGGCCCGTCTCAAAACGGGCCCTCGAGCATACGCTGTAACGTAGAACTACTTGATGGAGTTCACGAGGCTCTGAACGCCGGACTTGCGGTTGGAAGCCTGGTTCTTGTGGATGATGCCCTTGGACGCAGCCTGGTCGAGACGCTTGTAGGCGCGAGCGGCAGCGGTGCGAGCAGCCTCGGCGTTGCCCTCCTCGACAGCAGCCTGAACGTTCTTGACGAGCGTCTTGAGCTCAGAGCGGACGGCGCGGTTGCGGACGCGCGCCTTCTCAGCGGTGCGGATACGCTTCTTCTGGGACTTGATGTTTGCCACTTTCTTTGGTTCCTTTCGATCTTCAAGATCTGTTCGTTATCCGGGCCTCTGAGACACGGTGAGGTCACACAAGCGGTAAGTCTAGCACAAGTGCGCTACCTGCGGAAGTGTTGATGCTGTGAAAAACGGGCCTCTCACCGTCTCCCCGCAAGCTTCACGACCCATTGGGTGAACGCTACCTCGGAGTCACGAGAGCCCTTGAGGGCCGACTCCACCTCGACGGCGCTTCTCAGCGCATCCTCGAGCTCAGCGCGGGAGAACTTCCTCGCCCACGTGAGGTGGTTGCGCACCTGCCACGCCTGGAGGCCGAGCGTCGCGGCGAGCTCGCGCCCCTGTCCGCGCTCGTCGAGCGCCTTGGCGCAGATAAGCTCGCGCAGGCGGGTGCACAGAAGCGCGTAGAGGCGCATCTCGCTTTTGGGCGGCTGCAGGCGATAGAGCTCGAGGGCCCGGGCCACGTCGCGCGCAGAGACCGCGTTCAGAAAGTCCCAGGGCTTCACCTCGGCGGTGCGCACAACGTAGCGTTCCACGTCCGCACGGCGAACCTCCGGCGCCTCGACCATCTCGGCGAGTTTCTTGAGCTCGTTATCGAGCATGCGCGTGTTGTCGCCGGCGCGTGCGATGAGCTCCTCCACCGCATCGAGACCCATCGTTTTGCCGTGATGGCGCGCCATGCCCTGCACGAGGACGGGAAGGTCTCTGCCCTTCTTGGCACCGCAGTCGATGATGGCCTGCTTGCCGAGCTTTGCCACCGCCTTGTACAGGCGGGTGCTCTTGGCAAGAGAACCCGCGGTCATAAGAAGGCAGGTGGTCTCGGCAGGGTTAGCGAGGTAGGTCACGAGGACCTCGCGCACGGGCTCCGCCAGGCGGTCGCACCCCTCGAGGATGACCAGGCGAAAGTCCGCACCCATGGGGTAGGTGTTGAGCGACGAGAGGATGGCGTCGAGGTCCTGCTCGCGCGTCATGTCGCGCTCGTCGAGGTTGAAGTCGGCCATGCCCGTGCGGGCGAGGCGTTCCTTCAGACGGGCGACAGCGGTGTCGCGCTTGACCTCGTCGGTGCCGACGGCGAGGTAGGCGGGCAGCAGGGCTTGTTCGGCCACGGGGGCTCCTCTCGGTCGGTAGTCGTTACGCTTGCGTGCAGCCCATTCTACTCCCCCAGCGCCGTCTGCGCAGAAACGGGATATTGTTCGGGCTGACGCTGCGTCTCGACCTCATATCCCGTCGCCGTAGGACTGATTCGCACGTCACCGACATCATACGTGCACAGAAACGCGCAGTCCGCCCGGCGCACGATTTCGACGGCCTCCTCACTCGGATGGCCGTAGCGGTTCCCCTCGCCTGCCGATGCCACCGAGACCTCAGGGTCCAGCTCATCCAGAAGGGCGTCGTCAACCGAGGCGGCCGATCCGTGATGGCCCAGTTTCAGCACGTCGATATCGCCCACATCGTCGGCGATCTGGGAGACCTCCGCGCACTCGGCGTCGCCGGTCAACAGGACCGTAAGCGACGACGCCTCTCCGTAGCGCACATCGAGACAGAGCGAGTCCTCGTTCTCGGTCCCCGCGACCGAGGCCAGCGGCCACACCGCCGTACAGGTGAAACGTCCGACGGAAAACGCGTCCCCCTGCTGAACGGTTTTGATGGGAAGGTCACCGGCGGCTAAGACCTCATCGGGCACCGCGTCGTCTGCCCCCTCCGCCACGATGAGGCACCCCACAGAAAACCGGGAGAACACCGCGGGAAGACCGCCCCAGTGGTCGGAGTCCCAGTGCGTCACCACCACCGCGTCAAGTTTCATCACCCCTTGCCGTGCAAGGGCCCCCACCACCGCATCGTCAACGCCCGCATCCACCAAAACCGCCTGTGGACCCTCGCGGATGAGGATGGCGTCCGCCTGCCCCACGTCCATGACGACGATGGAGGCCGGTGCGAAAAGAAAGGCACATGCCGCGCGCACCAGTCCCACCGCAGCTAGGACCAAAGCCGCCGTCCTCAGGAACGCTCCGGTCGGCAACCGCCAGAGGAGGTAGATCACCGCCGCGGCACCATATGCCCATAGGGCGAGCGTGCCGCCCGTGCCCGCAGGATCGAGCGCGACGGTGGCACCGGGCAGGCAGGAGCAGAGCTCGGCAATGAAGATCGAGGAGCGCGCAAGAAACGTGGCGGGTGCAAGTACGAGGTCGGCGAACGGCAGGGCCACCGCCAGAGGCGCGCAAACGACGCCGCAGACGAGCAGCGCACTCATGACCGGGCCCAGCATGAGGTTTGCAAGGGGCGAAACGAGCGACACCTCACCAAAGACAGGAGCGGTGATGGGAATCGTCGCCCATTGAGCCGACAGCGTGAGCGCGAGGGGCTCGCCCACCGCACGGGGAAGGCCGATACGCTCAAGCGCCACCTCCAGGTAGCGAAAGAACAGTTGGATGAACAGGACGCTTCCTGCGGAGAGCTGGAATCCAAGGTCATAGACAACACCGGCATCAACAGATACGAGGGCCATCACGGCGAGCGCGAGCCCCGACGGGCCGTGTGGGCGGCGCCCGAGAGCACGGGCGACCATGTCGGCGACGACCATCACAAACGATCGCACCGCTGAGGGGGCGCAGCCGGTGAAGACGACGTAGGCACCCATGAGGACAGCCATTGCCCCGAGACGCACAGCCGGGCGCACGCCGAACGCAATGAACACACCTCCCACGAGCGCGGAGATAAGCGCAAGGTGACTGCCCGAGACCGCAACGAGGTGCGTCGTGCCCGTTGCGGAAAACGCTTCCTCCGCCGCCGTGTCCCCGAGCTCCGTCGTTCTTCCGCACACGATTCCCGCAACGAGCGCCCGCGCCTCGTCCTCTTGCGGCTCCATCGCGTCGAGGACGGCCTGTCGGATACCCTCGATGGGGCCGGGCGTCTCCGAACGGGCGCTCATGAGCTTGACCTCATTCACCTCGGCGACAAGCCCCGACATGTACCTGCCCCTGCCCCACTCATCATCAGAAAGCGGGCTCACGCGACCGACCAGAGAGAGCTTCATGGCAGCTGCATAGGGCTCCTCAGAGCTGAAGACGACCGATGCGACCCGCTCCCCTGTATCCGTCAGCACGTCGGCATCTGATTGGGAGCCGTAGGCGCCCACTGAAGGATCGCCGTGCACGCAGATGATGCGCGCACTTATAGGCAGGGACCGCACCTCCCTATACTCGGTATCCCGTCGCGCGATGCCCGCCGCGGACGATGCACAGCCGATGGCGACGCCGACAAGGCACCACACCAGACAGGACCTGAAGAGTCCCTGTCTGCAAACGACGCGAGCCGCAAGTCCAGCTATCACGAAGCCGAGCACAGCAAACAAGATGAGACCGGGGTCGACGCGCTCCCCTGCCCCGGAGAATCCGCTCCATCCGGCTTGCATCAGAAGCGCCGATGCCGCGAGCGCGCCCGCCGCACCCCAGGCGGAGGGCGGCAGCATCTGCCGCGGCGGCAACGCGACCTCTTCGCCCGGCGCCCTCACACGCATATCTGACCCGCGAGCTTCTCGAACTTCTTCTCTCCGATACCGCTTACGCGCATCAGGTCCTCGATAGTCGAGAAGAGCCCGTTCTCCTCGCGGTCCGCAACGATTGCTTCGGCAGTCGAGGGGCCAACACCGGGCAAGACATCGAGCTCCGCTTCGGTAGCGGTGTTGATGTTGACGAGTTGCTGCGATGCCGCACTCGTATCCGAAGGCGCCGCCGCCCCGGCTGCCTGCTCACCCGTGATGGGGACGTGGACCTTCTCCCCATCGGTCAGACGCGCCGCGCGGTTCAGCTGGGCGAGGTCCGCCTCAGGAAGGGCACCGCCGGCGGCATCGATGGCGTCCGCCACGCGTGACCCCTCCGCAAGCGTCACCACGCTCGGCGTCGCAACCGCCCCGCTCACGTCCACGGTGACGGTCGCCACATCCTCATCGGCCTCATCATGCGCGGCGCCTGTCGCAGCGTCGTCATCATCGCCCAGCTGACGTGTATCATCCGACACAGGGTCAACGTCTTCCATCGACGCTGCGGCAGAAACGCCGTCTTCCGCGCTCCGCTCGATCAGGACGCCACGGGCCGTACCAAACCCCATGCCGAGGGCAGCCGCCGCAAGCACGCAGAGTACCGCTGCCGCAACGGTGATAACCCCCAGCCCGCCTGTGCCCGGTCCTCCCCCAAACATCGTGAACATAAGCTCGCGCAGCCGCGAGCGCCGAGCCGCCTGTGCCATACGCATCGCCCCCTCGACCGCATCCTCTCATGGAGGACACGACCGAAGGGGTGACAAAATCAGGTTTTCGCGCACGGTCTAACGAATGTCTGACATGCTTCTGACCAGCACTTTCTTTTGGCCGATGTTACCTCGGCATTTGACAAAGTGACCGCGACTTGTTCTCAGGGGCGCAAATTGTGGAGGAACCGCGAAGGCCTATCTCCTATGTGCCTATCCCCTGGGGGCGAGCTCGTCGTGGCGCTCACGCAGCATGCGCGGCGGTTTGTAGGACCCGCTTTCAAAGTCGATGTACTCGACGGAATCGACCAAGTGCTCGATCATGGCCTCGTGATCGAACAGGTCCCACGCAGCATGGACGGCATCGAGCTTGGCGTGCGTCTCGGGCTTGCGGGGCATGAACAGCGTGCAGCAGTCGGGAGCCGTCTCGCAGGAAATCTCGTAGGTGCCGATTGCCTCGGCGCGGGCGATGATCTCCTGCTTATCGGAGCCGATGAGCGGGCGGAACACCGGGATATCGACCACTTCGTTG
>CAUGVQ010000118.1 GCA_959602875.1 uncultured Collinsella sp.
CCGACCACGGAGCCCTGGGCGCGGTGGGCGGTGCCGAAGGCGTCGAGCACGAAGATATCGCCGTAGGAAGCGAGGATCTTGGCGATCTCGGGGTCGTTCTTCTTCTCGGCCTTAACGAAACGGACGTTCTCGAGGACGAGGATGTCGCCCGGCTCGAGGGCGTCGACGGCGGCCTTGGCCTTCTCGCCGTAGGTGTCATCCACGAACTTCACGTCATAGCCGGTGAGCTCGGCGAGCTTGTCAGCGGCCGGCTTGAGCGAGAGCTCGGGCTCGGGGCCGTCACCCTTCGGGCGGCCGAGGTGGCTCATGAGGATGATCTTGGCGTTGTGCTCCTTGAGATACTGGATCGTGGGGATGGCGGCGCGCACGCGCGTGTCATCGGTCACGACGCCGTCCTTCAGAGGCACGTTGAAGTCAACGCGCATGAGAACGCGCTTACCGTCGACGTCGATGTCACGGACGGTCTTCTTGGTGAAAGCCATGTGCATCTACCTTTCTAGCGTTACGGGTACTTTCCTATCTGACGATGGGACGGCGCGTCCCATCGAAAAGGGGCGCGGCTTCGGGCCCAAGCCCAAAGGCCGCGCCCCTATCAGACGCTAACTGCGTTCAAGCTCGCGAAGCGGCACTTAGGCGACGAACTTCTCGAAGTACTTGATGGTGCGGACCATCTGGGAGGTGTAGGAGTTCTCGTTGTCGTACCAAGAGACGACCTGGACCAGGGTCTGGCCGTTGCCGAGGTCAGAGCACATGGTCTGGGTGGCGTCGAAGATCGAGCCGTGGGTCTCGCCGATGATGTCGGTGGAGACGATGTCGTCGGTGTTGTAGGCGAAGGTCTCCGGGATGGTCTCGGCGTAAGCCTTCATAGCGGCGTTGACCTCGTCGACGGTGACCTTCTTGTCAACGACGGCATAGAGGTTGGTGAGGGAGCCCGTGGGGGTGGGAACGCGCTGGGCGGCACCGATCAGCTTGCCGTTGAGCTCGGGGAGCACCAGGCCGATGGCCTTAGCAGCACCGGTGGAGTTCGGGACGATGTTGACGGCGCAAGCGCGGCTGCGGCGCTTGTTGCCCTTGCGCTGCGGGCCGTCGAGCGGCATCTGGTCGCCGGTCCAGGCATGGATGGTGGTCATGATGCCGGAGACGATGGGCGCGAAGTCGTTGAGACCCTTGGCCATCGGAGCGAGGCAGTTGGTGGTGCAGGAGGCGGCGGAGATGATGTTGTCATCAGCCGTCAGGCTCTCATGGTTAACGTTGTAGACGATCGTGGGGAGGTCGTTGCCCGCAGGAGCGGAGATGACGACCTTCTTGGCGCCAGCGTTGATGTGGGCCTGAGCCTTGTCCTTGCTGGTGTAGAAGCCGGTGCACTCGAGAACGACGTCGACGCCGAGCTCGCCCCACGGGAGGTTGTTGGCGTCGGCCTCCTTGTAGATGGTGATCTCCTTGCCGTCAACGGTGATGGAGTTCTCGCCAGCGGTGATCTCGTGATCGCGGCTGTAGTTACCCTGCGTGGAGTCATACTTCAGCAGGTAAGCAAGCATGTCAGGGGAGGTGAGGTCGTTGATGGCGACGATCTCGGAACCCTCGTGCCCGAACATCTGACGGAACGCGAGACGACCGATGCGACCAAAGCCGTTAATCGCAACCTTTACTGCCATTCGTGTCTCCTTTCGTTAGACCCCCGCGGACGGGTGCCCGCTGTCGAGGTCCACAGACAAACCACTTACTCAGTGTACCGTTTTTTCAAAATTGCATTCGCGTCATTGGCGAGATTTTGACCGAAAGCTGATGTTCATCGGTGGACGGTGGGTCACTTGATTATCTGACACCCCGCCTGAGCTGCAGAGAGTTCATTTTGGTGCACGGCATACCGGTTTGCACGCACGGCATCAGTGCTCGCCGAAAAGCTTCTCTAAGCGGAGCACCCGATGATAGAGAGCGGACTTGGACAGCGGCGGGTCGACGAGCGCGCCCAGGTCGCGTAGCGACAGGTCGGGGTGGGCCTCGCGCAGGTCGCAAAAGGTGCGCAGGGCTTCGGGGAGTGTTTCGTACAGTCCCTCGGCATGCACACGGGCGATGAGCTCGACCTGATGCTGCGCGGCGTCTGCGGTGCGCGACTGATTGGCAAACTCAGCGTTCACCCGACGGTTCACATTGTTCTTGACGTGCTTCATGGCGCGCGCGTCGCGCACGGTGTCCACGCTGCGCTTGGCGCCGACCGCATCGAGCAGCTGGCAGATATCCTCCGCGCTTTTGATATAGACGGCAAAGGCGCCGCGCCGGCGGTTCACACGGGCGTGCACCCCCACCTGTTCGATGAGCTGCGCGAGCCCCTCGGCAAGCTCCTCGCCCGAGACCGCGATCTCCAGGTGGAAGTCCCCCTTGGGGTCCGCCACAAAGCCGCCTGCGATAAGCGCGCCGCGCAGGTAGGCGAGCCTGCAGCACGGGCGAGCGACCACGTGCCGGGGAACCCCCGCTACGAGCCGCCCCTTGCGGTCGAGAATACCGAGCAGGACGAGGGCTTTGTCGAGCCCCGGCTGCTCGGGCAGCGTGATGAGGTAGTTGCGAACCTTGTGGAGCACCGAGCGGCGCGGGGTGAGCTCGGTCTTGAGCTTGAGTACGGTGTGCGTGAGGTTGATCATGGTGCGCGCCACCGCGCCCGTCTCCGTTGCAACGGTGAGCCGGCGCCCCTCGCCGGTGAAGGAGAGAGTTCCGCTCACGCGCACGAGCGCAGCCAGCGTGGCGAGGTTGCAGTACTCGCACGCAGGCTCGCAGCGCGACAGCTCGTCGCGCACCTCAGCGGTAAACGACATCGCTCTCCCCTATCAGTGAGCCTCGCCCGTAGGCGTAAGATTGGCGCGTGAAAGGTCGCGGTGCGAGACCGCCACGTGATAGCCATGCCCGGCAAGGTAGCGGCCCGTGGCCTCGGCAATAGCCACCGAGCGGTGCTGGCCGCCCGTACAGCCCACCGCAATAGAGAGTTGCGGCTTGCCCTCGGCGATGTAGCCCGGCATGACCGCGTCGAGCAGCTGGCACCACGCGCGCCAGAACGCCTCGGTCTTGGGGTGGTCGAGCACAAACGTCGAGACCTTCTCGTCGAGCCCCGTCAGGCGGCGCATCTCGGGGTCGTAGAAGGGGTTGGGCAAAAAGCGCACGTCGATCATGATGTCGGCCTCCGCGGGAAGCCCGTGCTTGAAGCCAAAGGAGAAGACGCGTACCTCCATGAGCTGCTGGTCGGTGAGCTCGGAGAAGGCGCTCCTGAGCATTGCACGGAGCGACGAGGTGGAGAGATGCGAGGTGTCGATGATCATGTCCGCACGGTCGCGGATGGCGGCGAGCTGGCGGCGTTCCCGCGCAATGGCGTCTGCCGTGCTCTCGCCCGACTGCGCAAGGGGGTGGCGGCGACGATTCTCGTTGTAGCGGCGCATGAGCACCTCGTCCGAGGCGTCGAGGTAGACGACATCGACCGACATCTCGTGCTCCTCGAGGGCGGTCACCACGTCGAGGAGCTCGTCGAAAAGCCCTTGGCTACGCAGATCGCACGTCACGGCGAGATGCCTGCCCACGCCCGCGTTGATGCCCACGAGCTCGGCAAGCTGTTGGATGAGGCGCGGCGGCAGGTTGTCGATGCAGAAGTAGCCCATGTCCTCGAACACGTGCATGGCCTGCGTGCGGCCCGAGCCGGACATGCCGGTGATGATCACGATGTCGGGCACGCGCTCGGCGTTTTCCCGCGTTCTGATGGCCTCGTCGCTCGCCATGAGCGCACCTCCTAAAAGACATCGGGGGCGCGACGACCGCCGCGTTGCCCCCGATTGCTCGTCTCTATTCAGTATAGCGGTGCGCGCGGGCATGCGTCGCAACGCTCGCCGGCACCAACCTGCGCGCCGCGGCGTCTTACGCGTCGAGCGCAGCCTTGAACCAGCTGGTGATGCTCGTGGGATGCGTGATCGCGGTGCCCACCACAACCGCCCAGGCGCCGGCATCGATGGCGGCGCGGGCCTCCTCGGGCGTGTGGACGCGGCCCTCGCAGATCACGGGGAAGCCGGGGAACTCCTCGGCTGCCTGACGCAAAAGCGGCAGATCGGGACCGTCCGCCATGGTGCAGTCGATGGCGGCGACACCGTGGGAGAGGGTGGTCGAGACAATGTCGAAACCCATCTCGACCGCACGGCGAATGTCGTCGATGGTCATGCAGTCCGCCATGGTGAGCACACCCTCGGCCTTGAGCGGCTCCAGGGTGTCGGCGACGGTCTTCCCGTCAGGGCGCGGACGGTCGGTGGCGTCGATGGCGACGATGTCGGCGCCCGCCATGACGCAGGCGCGCGCATGGCGCAGCGTCGGCGTGATGTAGACGCCCTCGTGGCCCTCCTTCCACAGGCCGATGACGGGCACCTCCACGCGGCCCTTGATGGCGGCGATGTCGGAGAGTCCCTGGCAGCGGATAGCAGCCGCGCCACCGAGCTCGCAGGCGCGCGCCATGGTCGCCATGATCTCGGGGCGGCGCAGGGGCTCGCCCTGGTAGGCCTGGACGCTCACGATGAGCTTGCCCTTAAGCGATTGGATGATCGGATCGACGGTCATGAGTCTTCCTTTCTGGAAAAGGCAGCGAGAACTACGGGGCACCTAGCCTCAGATGTACCCGCGCCGCGCGCCTCATTTCAGGGTATCGAGCAGATTCTCCGCAGCACCGATGAGCGGGGCCTCGCCCTCGAGCTCGCCGATGAGGATAGGCGTATCCTGCAAGGGGTCGAGCGCCTGAGAGCGATAGCCCTCCGCAACCGAGGTACGCCAGGTCTCGCTGCGCCAGCCCGTGCCCTCGTGAATAACGCCGCCCGAAAGAACGATGACTGCGGGGTCGAGAACGTTGGCAAGCGACCCCAAGCTCGCGCCGAGGGCATGTCCCGCCTCGTGCACGACCGAGATCGCACGCTCGTCCCCTGCTGCGACGAGGTCGTTGACGTCGCGGCCGACCGTCGGGCGTGCAGGGTCAACGCGACCGTAGCACTCCTCAAACACGCGACCAATCGAGGTGCCCGAGGCAACCGACTCAAGATGACCC
>CAUGVQ010000119.1 GCA_959602875.1 uncultured Collinsella sp.
GATCGTTCTCGTCGTCGAAGCGCTTGGTCGAGGCAAAGTGCTGGCCAAAGGCGTCGTTGGAGAAAAGGATGCCGTCCTCGGGGCACCAGGTGACCATGTTGTCCGGCCAATGCACCATGGGCGTCTGCACAAAGTGGAGCGTGCGCTCGCCGATGGAGATGGAATCGCCGGTCTTCACGCCCTCGACCTCAATGCCATAGTGAGCACGGATCTCGTTCACGCCGGCGGGACCGCTCGCCACCAGACGGGCGTTGGGCGCGAGCTCGTGGATCTTGGGCAGGCTGCCGGAATGGTCCATCTCCACGTGGTTGGTAACCACAAGGCCGATCTTGGCGGGGTCGACCACCTGGCTGATACGCTGGACAAACTCATCGGTAAACGTGGCCTTGGCCGTGTCGATCAGGGTGATGGTCTCGTCCATGATGAGGTAGGCGTTGTAGGTGATGCCACGCTCGGTGGTGTAGCCGTGGAACGAGCGCTCGTTCCAGTCGATGCCGCCGACCCACCAGACCTTGGGCGAGATCTCGATTGCGTTAAGCATGACGCGTCCTTTCTGCCGCCCCGGGCGGCGTTGCCGCATGCTGCGGCGAGGTTGCTTTGAACCCATCATACCACGCGCAAACACGCGAATCTCCTGCTAGAGGGGCATTCGCGGGTTTACGCATAAATGTAACATTGCTTCTATCATTTAGACATCGTCGCGGCGCTCTCCACTGGCGGGGCGACGGCCGCGTTGCTTCTCCACCAGAGCATCGGCGCCTCCGTCGCGGTACTTGCGGCACCACATCTTTACCGAGGACTCGCTTGTCACCCCGTAGGCAATCATGACCTCGCGGACCGACTTGCCGCGCTCAACACGGTCGCGTGCAACGGCGAGCTTGGTTTCAAAATCGTACGTCCTGTGGTGCGACCCGCCGTTCATCACGGCGTCCTCACCGCCCGCGGCGAAAGCACGCGCCCACTGGCGCGCCGTGGCATCGGGAATGCCCAGTTCGCGTGCGAGCGCGCGATGCCCGGCGCCCTCGCTCAAGATGCGCACGGCCCGACGGCGCATCTCCTCGCCATACGCATTTCGTCCTGCTTGTGCCATAGCTATCAGATCCCATCGGCCGCGCGGGCGACCCTCAAATATGCGGAGTTGCTACCGCTCGATATGCCCAGCGCAAGGCAGCCTATACCGGTAAGCGCCCGCCGCCACGCAACAACAACAGCTTCATCACGCACTGTCACAAAACGGTAAGGAATCCGTAAGAGCTCTCTGCGTTTTACGCGAAGTAGTGCCGCCGCCCGCCGGTTTGCGGTATTGTCTGCTGCCAGCTGCGGCCAAGACCTATCGCAGCGCCGCCCGCGCGCGGCGCGCAGAAACCGCAAAGGAGGTCCCCGTGATTACCTGCTACAAGACCGACCTCAACGGCATCACTTCCCTTATCGAGGCGCCCGAGCCCGGCGCATGGATCAACGTCGTGGCGCCCACAGACGAGGAGCGCCGCTGGCTGGAAGACGAGATCGGCGTTCTGCCCGAGTTTGTGCGCTCCGCCCTCGACGAGGAGGAGACCTCTCACATCGACTACGACGACGACGTCAACCAGGCCCTCATCATCGTCGACTACCCCTGCGCCGAAGACGCCGAGGACATGCAGGACCCCACGATGCTGCAGTACACGACGCTGCCCATCTCGTTTTTCTCGCTGCCCGAGAAGAACCTCGTGGTCACGGTGAGCCTGGCCGAGAACGCAATCGTCGCCGACATGGCGGCCGGGCGCGTGCGCGGCCTCAATACGCGTCTGCGCACCCGCTTTTTGCTGCAGATGCTGCTGCGCATCTCGCAGAGCTACCTTGTGCACCTGCGTCGCATCGACAACCTCTCCACCGCAACCGAGCAGCGACTTTACGGCTCGATGCGCAATGAGGAGCTCTTGCAGATGCTCTCGCTCGAAAAGTCGCTCGTCTACTTCTCGACCTCGCTCAAATCTGCCGAGGTCACGCTCAACAAGATTCAGCATGGGCACATCATCACCCTGTACGAGGACGATCAGGACCTGATGGAAGACGTCATGATCGAGGTTCATCAGGCGCAGGAGATGTGCAACATCTACTCGAACATCCTCTCGGGCACGATGGACGCCTACGCAAGCGTGATCTCCAACAACCTGAACATCGTCATGAAGGTGCTTACCGTCATCACCATCGTGATGGCAATCCCCAACATGGTGTTTGGCTTCTTTGGCATGAACGTTGCGCTGCCGCTTGCCGGCGCGGGCGGCGACAGCTGGATCCTGCCGACCGTTATCACCATCGTTGCCTGCATTGCGGCGGCCTACGTCTTCAAACGCAAGGGGCTCTGGCGCTAGGGCGCGCGGGGGCACAACCGCTTGGAGCCGGGATCCATACGCTCGAACTGCCGAGCGCTCCGTAGTTTAGGCGCCGGGTTAGAGCTCGACCGCAGAACCGCAGGCGAGGTAGTTTACGCGCGGGCCAAGCTCGTCGCGCAAAACGCTGTACGCAGAGAGCCCGGTGCAATGGAATGTGAAGTAGCGCGCCGGACGCGCGGCGAGCTCGCAGGCGAGAGCGCGCACGGCCGCATCGTCCGCCGTGCTGAGCGCCGAGGGCGCCATGAGGTGAAAGCCGGCAATGACCGCGTCGAGGGGTGCTGCTGCCAGGCGCTCGGCCTCGTCCATGATGTTCAGGATGCCCGCATGCGAGCAGGCGGATATGAGAACGGCGCGCCCGCCCTCGCGCACAAGCAGGCTCTGCTCGTGGGAGAAGTCGTCGGCAACCACCTCTGCACCCGGCGCGGCGGCAGGCTCGCTCAGCGCACCGCCCGGCATAGCGCCCGGCGCAGCAAAGAGCCGCGCGTTGGAGGCGGGCTCGGGGTGCGGGCGGGCAGCCGTCGCAAACAGCGTGAGCCCCGGGGCGATGTCGAGGGCGTCTCCTGCAACCGTCACGAGGCGCGCGTCATCCGCAAGCGTGGGGTCGAGGCTGATGGCGTGGCGGCGCTCCCCCGAGCCCGAAAGATGCACGTCAAAGGCATGAACGCGTACAAAGACCGGCGCCTGGGCGCCGCGGGCATCTGCCGCCGCAAGGTATGCGCCGAGGCCGCCACCGTGGTCGGCGTGACCGTGGGAGAGCACCGCAGCGTCCGCCGTGGCGACATCGATACCGAGCTCCTCGGCATTGGCCAAAGACGCAGCGTCCGGCCCCATGTCAAAGAGGATCCGCCGGCCCGCCGCCTCGATCCAGAGCGCAAGGCCGTGCTGTGCGGCAAGACGGCTCGTGGGCGTGGCGTTCTCCAACAGAACCGTGACCTTCATGCGCTCCCCTTTCCCTTTTGCCTTGCTACCATAGGAGCATACCAGTCAAAACACCCCCGCAGAAAGGCTCTGTATGAAGCACCTCTACCTTATGCGCCACGGCGAGACGCTCTTTAACCTCCGCCACAAGATCCAGGGATGGTGCGACTCGCCGCTAACGGAAGAGGGCATTGCCCAAGCGCGGCGTGCGGGAGAGGCGCTGGCCGAGCGCGGCGTTGTGCCCAGCGTTGCCTTTTCCAGCACGGCGGAACGCGCCTGCGACACGCTCGAGATTGCGCTCGAAACGCTCGGCCGCCCCCTTGTCTACGAGCGCGTCAAGGGCCTGCGTGAGCGCTACTTTGGCACCTTTGAGGGCGAGAGCGAGGACCTCAACCCCGCGCCCGAGTATTACGACAAGCTCTTTCCCCTGTACGGGGGCGAGACGCGCGCCGAGGTACGCGATCGCGTGCGCGCCGCGCTGACCGAGATTATGGAGCGCCCCGAGAGCGGCACGGTGCTTGCCGTCTCCCACGCCGGCGCCTGTATGAGCTTCACCTCGCACCTCACCGACCCCCGGGAGCTGATCGGCGGGCGCCTGCCCAACGGCGGCATCCTCCACTTTGGCTATGAGGACGGGGCGTTCTCGTTTATCGAGCTCATCAGGCCCTAGCACGCGCCGGTGCCTAGCGTGCGACGGCGCAGCGACACCCTAGCGCACGACTGCGCCCTATGCGCGGCGGCGACGCTTGGCGACGATACCCGCCGCCGTAAGCACAGCGCCCGCCGTCACCAGCGCGGCAATAACAAAGAACGCAAAGGAGAAGCCCGCGAGGAAGAGCTCGGGCTCGCCTGGCACGTACGACGAGACCGCATGCCCGGCGAGCGCGCTCATGCGCCCGTAGAGGAGCGCCGTGCCCCCAGTGATGCCCACCGCCATGCCGAGATTGCGCACAAGCGACACCATGCTCCCCGCAAAGCCAAGATTGGCGGTGTCAACCGTGCCCATAACGAGCGAGTTGTTGGGCGCCTGGAACATGCCGGTGCCAAGCGACATAACCACAACGGTGAGATAGATGCGCGCCGCGCCCGCATCGGTGGGAAGCATGCCCACCACCGCGATGCCGATGGCGTAGATCACTAGCCCCACGAGGCACGGGACGGCGCTACCCACACGGTCGGACACCGCACCCGCGATGGGACCCACCACCGCCATGGCAAGCGGGATGGAGGTGAGCATCACGCCGGCCACATCGGGCGAGAAACCGCAGGTATCCTGCAAAAAGAAGGGCAGCAAAAGCTCGGTCGATCCCACCGCAAAGAAGCAGAGAAACATCGTGACAAGGTTGAGCGTGAAGGCGCCGTTGGTAAACAGGCGCCAGGGGGAGGCGGGCGCGGCCGGCTCCGGCACGGCCGCGGCGCCGCGCCCATCGGCCGGCTTGTGCGCGTGCGCATCCGCCGGCAGCGTCCACAGGCCCGCCGCAAAGGCGGCGATACCCACCGGCACGTTGACCAAGAAGATGGACTCCCACGGGAAGGCAGCCACGAGCATGCCGCCGAGCACCGGGCCGCACATGAGGCCGAGCGACACGAACGTGCTCACGATGCCAAGGGCGCGCCCGCGCTCCTGCG
>CAUGVQ010000120.1 GCA_959602875.1 uncultured Collinsella sp.
CGCCGCGCGCGTCGAGGATGTTGAACGCGTGGCTGCACTTCATGACGCAATCGTAGGCGGGAAGCGGCAGCTTGGCCTCGAGGCAGGAGTGGCACTCGCGCTCGTAGTCATCGAACTTCTGACGCATCATAGGCACATCGGCGACCTCGAAGTTGTACGCAGAGAACTCACGCTCGTTCTCGAGGAAGACGTCACCGTAAGTAATCGCGGTGCCGTCCGGCAGGTAGCTCCAGATGAGGTCGTAGACCGAGTCGACGCCCTGCACGTACATGGCAAGGCGCTCGAGACCATAGGTGATCTCGACCGGGACGGGGTCGACCTCGATACCGCCCACCTGCTGGAAGTAGGTAAACTGGGTGACCTCCATGCCGTTCAGCCAAACCTCCCAGCCAAGTCCCCAGGCACCGAGCGTCGGGCTCTCCCAGTCGTCCTCGACGAAGCGGACGTCGTGGTCTGTCGGGTCGATCCCGATAGCCTTAAGGGAGTCGAGGTAAAGCTCCTGGGAGTTCACCGGGGAGGGCTTGATGAGCACCTGGAACTGATAGTAGTGCTGGAGACGGTTGGGGTTCTCGCCGTAGCGGCCGTCGGCGGGACGGCGGCAGGGCTGGGCGTAGCAGGTGCGCCAAGCGCCGGGGCCGAGCGAGCGGAGCGTCGTGGCGGTGTGGAAGGTGCCGGCGCCGACTTCCGAGTCATAGGGCTGCATGATGACGCAACCCTGGGAGCCCCAGTACTGCTGGAGTTTCAAGATGATGTCCTGGAAGGTGAGTGCAGATGCGTTCATACGCCCTTATCTTCCCTTCTTCGTCGCGTACAAAACATAGGATATGGTAGCCGAAGGCCGCCGATGAGGGGGCCAGACGAGGCCAATAGATAATAACACCCGTCTTTATTCGATGGCACCGATGCGGTCGAGCGGCCAGTAGCGCACGAATGCGACGGCAACGAGGTTCTCGGTCGGCACCGCGCCAAAATAGCGTGAGTCGGCGGAGTTCTCGCGGTTGTCTCCCATAACCCAGACCGAACCCTCGGGAACAGTGTAGGGAAAACGTACCGAGACGCCCGGCGCCTGCTGGGCTAGCTCATAGCTGAGGCCTGCGGCGTAAGGCTCATCGAGCTCCTGTCCGTCTACGTAGACTTTACCCGAGCGAAGGTCCACCGTTTGACCACCGGTTGCGATAACGCGCTTAACGAGAACGCCGTGGTCCCCGGCGCTCGTGGGGTTACGGAAGACCACGATGTCGCCAGCCGAAACGTCCTGACCGAGCTCGAGTGTCACCTTTTGGCCGAGCAGCTGATCCCCGACCATGATCGTGGGCTCCATGGAGGCCGTTGGGACGTAGTAAGGTTCAACTACGAAGGTGCGCACGACGATCATGAAGAGACAGGCGACGGCAAAAACCGCAACCCATTCGAGCAAGCTGTATAAAAAGGACCGAGTTCGCTCCATGATCACTCCCCCTCTACTGCACTCTCAGCAATTTCGTCAGCTGAGGCGAGCAGGTCACGGGCGAATGCGCGCTCTTCATCGGTGAGGTCTGCGCCCTCGATAAGGTCCGGTCTCCAGCGAACGGTACGCTCAATGGCATTGGCTCGTCTCCATGCGGCAACCTTCGCATGGTCCCCCGAGAGAAGAACCTCGGGAACGCCGTTTCCGCGGAACTCAGCGGGGCGGGTATATTGCGCATACTCAAGAAGGCCGCCACCCGCGCCAGTCGCGAAGGATTCGTCGACGTTGCTCATATCGTCGCCAAGGGCGCCGGGGATGAGGCGCACCACGGCGTCGGTCACCACCATAGCGGCGAGCTCGCCGCCAGTGAGCACATAGTCACCGATGGAGATGCGCTCGTCCGCGTAGTCGTAAGCGCGCTCGTCGATTCCCTCATAGCGCCCGCAAACAAAAAGGATGCGCTCTTTGGTGGAGAGGCGTTCGGCGGTTGCCTGCGTGAACGGGTCCCCGCACGGTGTAAAGAATACGATGTGGGGGCGAGGGCCTTGGGCGATGAGGTCGTCGAGTGCCTCTGCGATGGGCTCGACCTTCATAAGCATGCCCTGACCGCCCCCAAAGGGAGCGTCGTCAACGGTGCGATGGCGGTCGTGGGTCCAATCCCTCAGGTCATGGGCGCAAAACTCAAAGAGGCCGGCTCGCTGCGCGCGACCCAAGATCGAGGTCGTCATGACGGCATCGAACATCTCGGGGAAAACGGAGAGCGCCTCGATGCGCATCATGACACCTCGCTATCGTTCATCTCAATGAGACCGTCCATGATATGGACGGCAATGTCGCCAGTCTCGGGGATCTTGGGGATGACGTCCTCAACTACGGGTATGAGCACCTCGCCATAAGACCCACCATCGACCACCCAGACGTCGTTGGCGGGAAGCTCGAGGATGTCGCGCACAATGCCGAGTGTGCCAAAGCGCTCATCCACGACCGTGCGGCCCGAGAGCTCCTCCACCGAAGCCTCGAGGGGGCCGAGTTCGAGGTCGTCCTCGCGCACGAGGACGTAACAACCTGAGATTGCCTCGGCGTCAGTCATGGAGTCGACGCCGGAGAAGGAGACAAGCGCTCCGTCTCCGCTTGTTGAGAGGTGCTCGACCGTGCACCAGCGATCTCGCTTGAGGGCAGGGGGCGTCAAGGCCACGGAGAGCCCCTCGCTCAAAACGAGAGGGAGGCCGCGCACCGGTTGCACGACGACCTCCCCTGCTTTGCCGTGCGGCTTAACCACACGGGCGATATTTCGATACCGTACGGGCAAGATGCCTAGCCCAGGACCTCGACCTCGACAGCCGTTCCAAGACGGGCTGCGAGTGCACGAGCGAGCGTGCGAATCGCCTTGATCGTGCGGCCGTGGCGACCGATGACCTTGGCAACGTCGGAATCCGCGACGGAAACCTCGATGGTGGAGGCGTCCTCGCGGTCGATGACCTCGAGACTCACGGCATCCGGCTCGTCGACGATGCTCACGACGAGGTACTCCACCAGATCGGCGATACGATCCGAGAGGAGCTCCTTACCTTCGAGCATGTCGCTAAGCTCCTCAGACACCGCTTACTCCTCGGCGCCCTCGGCAGCCTCGGCCTCAGCCGCCTTAGCGGCCTCCGCCTCCTTGGCGAGCTGCTTCTTGGACTTCTTGACAGCGGTCTCGGCCTTGGGGCCCTCCTCGGCGGCCTTGACGAGCGCCTTGACGGCGTCGGTCAGCTGGGCGCCCTTGGACTGCCAGTCGTTGATCTTCTCGATGTCGAGATCGATGGTCTTAGGCGTGGTGAGCGGGTTGTAGCGGCCCACCTCCTCGATCAGGCGACCATCGCGGGGCGAACGGGAATCGGCGACCACGACACGGTAGTACGGACGCTTCTTAGAGCCGTGACGGGCGAGACGAATCTTGACTGCCAATGAAAACTCCTCCAACCAGGCAGCCGGTATGGCTGCGACGACAGACAAACAAATGGGTATGATACGCCAACGGAGGGGCGTGCGTCCTGCCAACGCGCAGGAACTTCGGTATTTCCGCAGGCGGTTCCATATAATACGCACTTCTTGCAATATTGCAAGGCCCCATTGCGACGAATGCGCACGCAGCGCACAAGATGCTATACTGCGAATATGTACGATAGCGAACATACATACGATAACGGGAACGATCTCGCTGACGTCACCGCTGGCCTGTTCGGCGGGTGGAGGGGTCCGGCTATCGGTCTTATGGACCTCGACGCGTTCTTTGCGAGTGTCGAGCAGCTCGACCATCCCGAATGGCGCGGCAAGCCCGTTATCGTGGGCGGCAGTCCAGAGGAGCGCGGTGTCGTATCTACCGCCTCCTATGAGGCAAGACCCTACGGCGTGCACTCGGCCATGCCCTCGGCGCAGGCCAAGCGGCTTTGCCCGGACGCTATCTGGACTCACGGCCATTTTGACCGGTATCGCGAAATGAGCGCGAAGGTCATGGCCATCATTGCAGATGAGACGCCCTATATCGATCAGGTGTCCATCGACGAGGCGTTTTTCGACATCACGCCGGGCCGCTTCTCGCGCGAGAGCCCCGTAGAGATTGCTCAGCGCATCTCCCGGCGCGTGTCGGAGCTCGGCATCACCTGCTCCATCGGCCTCGGTCCCAACAAGACAGTTGCCAAGATCGCAAGCGAACGCGACAAGCCCCGGGGCCTCACGGTAGTGCTTCCCGGAACCGAGGCGGCGTTTCTAGCCCCGCTGCCGGTCCGAGCTATGAGCGGCATCGGTAAGGCCGCCGATGCGGCACTGGCAAAAGCCGGTATCCGCACCCTCGGCGCGCTTGCAGAGGCACCGGTCGCAAAGCTCGCTTCTATCTTTGGCTCTGCCACGGAGATGATGAAACTGCGCGCCCAAGGGCGTGAGCAGAGTTCGGTAAAGACCCAGGACGCTCCCGACGAGGTAAAATCGGTCAGCAACGAGCGCACCTTCGCTCATGACCTCACGGTTCGCGAAGACGTGTACGCGGCGCTCGCCCTGCTGGGTGAGTCGGTCGGACGCCGGTTGAGGAGAAAAGGCCTTGTTGGGAGAACGGTCACGGTCAAGGTCCGCTACACCTACGGCAGCGGGCACACGGCGCAGCGCAAACTCCCCCACCCGACAGATGATGAGAATCTGTTTGTCTCTGTGGCACGAGAACTCGTCGATACCATATGGCAGCCCGGCATGCCCGTGCGCCTCCTGGGGATTGGCGTGAGCGATTTCGACGCAGATGAGGGCGTGCAGACCGATCTGTTCTGCGATGTAGATGAACGTGGCGCCGTTTCGAGCGACCGAAGGGACCTTTCCGTTGCCGTCGATCAGGTGAGAAAGCGCTTTGGCGCAGGCGCGGTAAGCTTCGGGCGAGCT
>CAUGVQ010000121.1 GCA_959602875.1 uncultured Collinsella sp.
TCGAGCAGGTCGAGCGCATCTGCAAGCGCGCCGTCTGGATCGAAAAGGGCGATCTGCGCATGGACGGTCCTGTGGAAGAGGTCTGCCAGGCGTATCGCAACCAGTTCGCGTAAGGGGAGCGTTGTGGACGTTTCGGTCATCATCCCTATCTACAACGTCGAGGAATATCTCGACCAATGTCTGACGAGCGTCGAGCAGAACGACGCCGTCTCGATGGAGATCATCTGCGTTAACGACGGCTCCACCGATGGCTCGCTCGCCATCATGCGCGAGCACGAGGCGCGTGACCCTCGCGTTCGCGTAATCGATAAGGAGAACCAGGGTTACGGCGCCTCGGTCAACCGCGGCATAGCTGAGTCTACGGGTGAGTACGTCGCCATCGTAGAGCCCGACGATTTCGTGAAGCCCCGCATGTACGACCGGCTCATCGCCTTCGCGCGTTCGTTCGACGAGAAGCCCGATGTGGTCAAGTCCGCCTACTGGCGTATTCAGGACCCCGATACGCCTGATGAGCTCTTTTGTCGAAACACCTATTACAAACGCATACACGTCAAGAAGCAGCCCTTCACGCTCAAGGAAGCCCCGCGTCTTATCCAACACCATCCCAGCATCTGGACGGCGCTGTATCTGAGGAGCTTTTTGGACGAGTTTGGGATTCGGCTCGTCGAATGCCCAGGCGCGGGCTGGGTCGACAATCCCTTTATGATCGACACGCTCACTCGTGCGCGCCGCATCGTCTACACCGACGAATGCTTCTATTGCTATCGTGACCGCAGGCCCGGCGCTTCCTCCTGCGGCGACACGGCAGATATCGCCCTTACCCGTTGGAATGACATGCGGGATATCCTCGATGCGCTCGGCGAGCACGACAAGGGGATCGAGGCGGCGCTCGACCGTATGGGCATGCGTCACTGCGGGCTGGCAATTGGCCGCGGCCATCTTGATGAGCCCGAGATGCGGGAGCGGATCATCGCCACCATGCGTCGCATGGACCCCGATGTTATCGCCGGTATGGATTGTCTCACCAACGTCGCGAAGGAGCGCTACTTCCGCCTCACGGGGTATGAGCCGAGGCCTCTTTCCCGTTGGCCGCATCTGTGGTACCTCGTGCGCGAGTTCTTCTACACCTGGAAGGTCATGGGTCTGCGCTACGCGCTTTCGCGCTTGGGTGTCCTCAAAGGGCGCAAGGGCTCCGCCTAGACACTGTCTCCCGATTGCCATTCGCGCCGACTCCCGGGTTGCTTCGCCGTTGCAACTTATCCCGTCGACGCCCGGTGGTAATCCGGTGCACCGCCCGATTGCCCGCCTCGGCGCCTGCTGCCCCGTGTATAATCGACTCAGCCTTTAAGCGACGTGCGAGACACCGCAAGGCACACATACCCCGCGGCTATGCGCGGGTCTCTCTTGCAGGTGTCTTGCCATGTTTGGGCTAGGCATCTTTTTTGCGCCTCGGCATCGGGGCGGATAGGAGAAAGGAGACCCGTGGCCATCACACCCAAGGCAATCATTATGGATGAGGTTGCCATCAGTCGCGCCATGACGCGTATCGCTCATGAGATTCTTGAGCGGAACGAGGGCTGCGAGAATCTGGCGCTGGTGGGCGTCGTCACGCGCGGCGACCTGCTGGCAAAGGAGCTGGCGACGCGCATCGAGGAGATCGAGGGCGTCCGCATCCCGCTGGGAAGTCTCGACATCAGCTTCTACCGCGACGATTACGGCGTGGGCATTGCGCCCGAGGTGCATGCCTCCCATATCCCGTTCGACGTCGACGGCAAGAGGATCGTGTTGGTGGACGACGTGCTCTACACCGGCCGCACCATCCGCGCCGCCCTCGACGCCATCATGGATATGGGGCGCCCGAGCCGCATCGAACTCGCCGTTCTCGTCGATCGTGGCCATCGCGAGCTGCCCATTTGCCCCGATTTTGTTGGAAAGAACGTGCCCTCCTCCCACGAGGAGAACGTCCGTCTGTACCTGAAGGAGGTCGACGGGCGTTCGAGCGTCGAGATTACCGACGTCTCCGAGGGATCCCGTGCGGGCTCCGCACCCCTGGGAGGTGATGAGCGATGAGCTTCAACCACAAGCACCTAATCGATATCACGGAGTACTCCGATACCGATATCATGACGATCCTCGAGACCGCCAAGGCGTTCTCCGCGGTGAACGAGCGGGCCATCAAGAAGGTTCCCACGCTCAAGGGCAAGACCATCGTGAACATGTTCAACGAGCCCTCGACGCGTACACGCTCCTCGTTTGAGTTGGCCGAGAAGCGCCTGTCGGCCGATAGCTTGAACTTTGGTGGTTCGTCGACCTCGACGGTTAAGGGCGAGAGCCTCATCGACACCGTCATGACGCTCAACTCCTACAAGATCGATATGGTCGTCGTGCGCGACAAGCACGAGGGCGCGCCCTATATCGTCACGCAGCACACGCCCGCCGCGGTCATCGACGCGGGCGACGGCAAGCACGGCCATCCCACCCAGGCGCTGCTCGACCTCTACACCATCTGGCAGCGCTTTGGCCATCTGGAGGGCCTGAAGGTCGGCATCGTGGGCGATATCTCGCACTCCCGCGTTTGCGGCTCGCTCGTGCCTGCGCTCAAGATCGTCGGCGCCGAGGTGACCCTCATCGCGCCCGGTACGCTCATCCCCATGAACTCCGAGGTTCTCGGTGCGGACCGCGTGAGCGCGAGCCTGGACGACGTCCTGCCCGAGCTCGATGTTGTCTACATGCTCCGCATCCAGCGCGAGCGTCTCGAGGGCGCGCCCTTCCCGAGCCAGCGCGAGTACCATATGCTCTACGGTCTCACCGAGGCGCGCGAGCGTCTCATGAAGCCCGAGGCGATCGTGTGCCACCCGGGCCCGATCAACCGCGGCGTCGAGCTCGATTCCTACATGGCCGACCACGCGCAGCGCTCGGTCATTCTCGACCAGGTCTATGCGGGCATCTGCGTCCGCATGGCTGCGCTCTATCTCTTGCTGGGAGGTGCCGATAATGGCCTTGCTTCTTAAGGGTGCCCATGTCGTCGACCCCGCTGCGGGTCTGGACGGCGTTCTTGACGTTCTCATCGACGGCGAGCGCATCGCCGAGGTGGGGGAGGGGCTGGCCGCGGAGGGCGCCGACGTCCTCGACCTCACCGGCAAGTACCTCGTGCCCGGTCTCGTCGACATGCACGTGCATCTGCGCGACCCCGGCTTCGAGCATAAGGCAACGATCGAGACGGAGACCCGCGCCGCTGTCAAGGGCGGCATGACCGCGGTGTGCTCCATGCCCAACACCAATCCGGTGACCGATAACGGCACCGTCATCGAGTACGTGCGCGCCTGCGCCGAGCGCGCCGGCCATTGCCGTGTGCTGCCCTCCGGCGCCATGACGCGCGGCCTTAAGGGCGAGATCATTTCCGAGATGGGCGACATGGTGGCCCACGGCGCCGTCGCCTTCACCGACGATGGTCGCGGCGTGCAGGGCGCGGGCATGCTCCGTCGCTGCATGGACTACGGTAAGATGTTCGGCAAGGTCTTCATGAGCCATTGCCAGGACGAGGACCTCGTGGGCGACGGCCAGATCAACGAGGGCCCGGTTTCCACCAAACTCGGTCTCGCTGGTTGGCCCGCTGAGGGCGAGGAGCTCCAGATTCTTCGTGACATCCAGATTGCCCGCCTGACCGGGGCCAAGCTCCATATCCAGCACATCTCCACCGCCCGCGGTCTCGAGGCGGTCCGTGCCGCAAAGGCCGAGGGCCTGCCCGTCACCTGCGAGGCGACGCCCCATCACATGTTCTTGACCGACGAGTGCATCGACGGCACCTACGACACCCGTCTCAAGGTGAACCCGCCCCTGCGCACCGCCGCGGACGCAGCAGCGATCCGTGCGGGTGTGGCCGACGGCACCGTCGACGCCATCGTCACCGACCACGCCCCGCATGCGAACTGGGAGAAGGCGCGCGAGTTCGAGTACGCGCCCTTCGGTATGACGGGCATCGAGTGCTCGCTCGCACTTGTCATCACCAACCTCGTCAAGACCGGCGTTATCGATTACGGGCGCATGGTCGAGCTCATGAGCATCGGACCGCGCCGGATTCTCGGTGTCGACCCGGTGAGCATTCAGGCGGGCTCCCTTGCGGACATTACCGTTTTCGATCCCAATATCGCCTGGACCGTCGGCGCCGACGGTTACGAGTCCAAGGCCCGCAACTGCGGATTCGATGGCACCGAGGTCACCGGTCGCGCCACCGACGTCTTTGTCGGCGGCAAGCAGACGCTCCGCGACGGCGTCGTCCTGTAGTCCTGTAGCGCGCGTGCCCGGCGCGAAGCGCGTGTCCCGGGCAAGCGCATCCAAGAGAGGAGAGCCATGCCTACACCTTCTCCGGCTCGCGTGCATGAGTGCACGGTCGTGAAAAACGAGCCGATCGCGCAGGACATCTTTGCCCTGCGCATCGCATCTCCCGAGCTCGCGCGCATGCTCGAGCCCGGCCAGTTCGTGGACATCGCCGTTCCCGGCAACGCCATGAGTCTTCTGCGCATCCCGCTGTCCTTCGCGGAGGCGGATGCTGAGGCCGGAACGATCGACATCTGGTATGCCGTCGTGGGGGAGGGCACCGAGCGCCTTTCCCGCATGGAGCCGGGCGCCACCACCACGGTGCTCGGTCCCGGTGGCCACGGCTGGACCATCCCCGAGGGCTGCCGCCGCGCCCTGCTCGTCGCAGGCGGCATCGGCGTGCCCCCCATCCTCTGCCTTGCGCGCGAGCTCGCGCGCCGCAACCTCCCCGATACGGTCTGCCTCGGTGCCGCATCT
>CAUGVQ010000122.1 GCA_959602875.1 uncultured Collinsella sp.
GCGATGAGGCGGGTCACATGGGCAAACAGGAAGTTGATGCCGGGCGTGGTGCCCCAGTGGCCCACGAGACGATGCTTGACGTCGGCGCGGCCAAAGTCACGCGGCTCGCCGGTCATTGCATCCGGATAGTCGGCGCGCATGAGCGGGTTGGAGCGCAGGTAGATCTGGCCGACGGACAGGTAGTTGGAAGCGCGCCAGTAGCGCTCGACACCGGCGAGCTCCTGTGCGGAAACATCGCCGCTCCCGCGGTTCCAAGGCGTCCCGATTACCGGATGAGACATAAGGCACTCCTATCTGCTTTTGGGGTCGAGTGCGGCCGCACGCCGCTCGTTTTGCTGAAAGCAGTATAGGTGATAAAACGTTTTAGCATTGTTAACAAAACGTTTTTGTTTCAGAATTCGTAAATGTTAGGCAATTTAGCCGGTGAACGGTAGAAAGACGCGTATGAACGGTGTTTGCTTAGATTGTGACAGGTATGGGGCGAGCTCCCCGCGCACCGCTACCGCTGCTGTACCGAATCACGCTCGACCAAGCGCGGCTCGAGCAAGCGCGTCTCCGCCTCAACGTCCTCCGGGGCGGCGGCATCCAAGCGGCGCACGATAAGGGCGAGCGCCTCCTCCGCAAGAACCGCAACGTCCTGGTCGATAGCGGTGAGTGCCGGCTCAAAGAGCGAGTCAGCCGCCGAGTTGTCGTAGCTCACCACCGAGTAATCGCGCGGAACGCGGCGCCCCTCCTCGTACAGGCGCTTGAGCAGGCCGAGCGCTATGTTGTCGGAGCTCGCAAAGACCGCCGTGGCATCGGTTGCAGTAATACCCGCCGCAGCCTCGTAGGCATCGGGGATGTAGTAGTCGCTGTCAAAGACAAGACCCTCGTCAAACGGCACCTCGAACTCATCGAGCGCCCGTTGGTACCCCTCGAGACGATGGCGACCCGTATTGGACCGGGAAGCGTTCACGATGCAGGCGATGCGACGATGGCCGTGCTCGAGCAGGTGGCGTGTTGCCATGTAGCCACCGAGCTCGTTGTCGAACAGAACTTTGTCGCAGGCGGCATCGTCGAGCACGCGGTCGATCATCACATAGGGAACGGGAAGGGCCGCGATGCGCTCGGGCAGATCCTCTCCGCCCTCGATCTGGTTGCCCAAGACGATGAAAAGCCCCTCTACCCCGCGGTTGACAAGTGTGGAGAGCAGCTCGATATCGTTGGCTGCCAGGTCATCGGACGTGGTGATAAACAGGGCAAAGCCGCGCTCGCGACAGCGCTGCTCGAGGTTTTTTGCCAGACGCGAGAAGAAGCGGCTCTCGATGTTTGGAACGATGAGCCCCAGGGTGTTCGAGCGCTGGGTCACAAGGCTGCGGGCAATCTGGTTGGGGACGTAGTGCTTTGCGGCGGCGATGGCCTTGATCCGGCGGCGGTTCTCCTCCGTGATACGGCACGGGCGGTTGTTGAGCACCAGAGACACCGTCGAAACGGAAAGCCCCGCCTCGCGCGCAATCTCTTTAAGCGTTACCTTGGGCACCGCCGACCTCCCCTGTCGCTTTGACCTCTTTCCACGGTACCACGAATGGTAGGTCTGCGGTTATAAAATGCGACCACGGCGGTCTGCATCAACAAAGAGGAGCCGCTGAGAACGTTTCCCGACGGCTCCTTCAAGCAGGATCTCTATTGTCGCCTACAAGGCGCGCTCAGTGGGCACACGCTACGCCTCGGGCTCCAGCACGATAAGCGCATCCGCGCAGAAGGGATGCTGCGCCACGCGGGTAGCGCCGCCCCCAACCGTCACCGGCAGGTGCGCGATGCGCTTCTGGGCGAGGTCGATAGCGCGGGCCGTATAGCCCTCGAGCGCCACACCGAGTTTGAGCGCCGTTGCACGCGGCAGATAGGCCAGATACGTCGGTCGCTCCGCCCCGTTGTGCGCAACGCGGATCTGCTCGCGGTCGTCTGCAAGCTCGTCCTGTGCCGGCACGAGCGTGCGGCAACCGAGCGCGTCGAGCAGAGGCTCGATCATCCCGAAGTCCCACACGCCGGGGAGCTGCAGGGCCTCCTGCCAGCGGAAGGGCGCGTCAAAGCCCTCGCCGAGGACCGACCCCTGGCTCAGCGACGTCTGCCAGTTCCAAATACCGTGGGCACCGTAGGTTACGCCCGCGGTCGCGCCGGCGAGGATGCCTGCCCATGCGGAGGCGCGGCAGTTCTCGTCGTTAAAACGCACGTACACGTGCCGGCTCGCGCCCATCATCTCGTAGCAGGGCTCGGAGTTGATCATGGGCTTATTGGGGTAGGCCGCGGCGATGTCCTCGGGGAGCTTCCACGCCTCGTCCTGCGCAAGCGCGTTGTGGCCGGGCTGGTACATGTAGAAGTCCAGACGGTCGACGAACTGCTCGGGGATGGTGCGGTTCGCACGGTTGATATGCATGGTGCGCAGGCGCGTGGGCGCAAGCTCGCACACGGTCGCGAGGGCGGATTCGTAATACGGCAAGCACTCGTCGGCCTTCCAATCCGTGTCGCCCGTCACTACGTACACGGGGTCAAATTCGTCGAGGCACTCGACCACGCGACGCACGTGGCACGCCACCTCGTCGAGCGGCATGGTCGTGGCACCAGTGCGCTCGGCAATGGCGGCACCCCAGGTACCGGGCACGTAGTTGCACCACATAAGCACGAGTGCCGGGCGGATGCCGTGCTCGACCGCCATGCGGCACATCGTGCGGGCGCGCTCCCAATACGCAGGATTGGGCTGGCTCCAATCAAAAACGGTACCGTCCTCGCTGACGTACGGGTAGATGCCAAGATCTGGGCGGCAGCGGTCCCACTGCGGCAAGGTGTTGATCTGCAGCGTATTGATGCCCTGCTCCGCGCGGCGGGCCAAGTAGTAGTCCCAATCCTCGAGTGTGATGCTCGTAAACGCGCTCCAGCAGGTGTCTGCCAGCCAAAACCAGGGCTTACCGTCGCAAAGGAACCCGTCGCCCTTTTCGTTTACCGCAAGCGTCCCCAAAGCCATAGCGTCCGTCCTCTCTTTTCGTCTTCAAGAATTTCGTCCTATAAGGGCAAACCGGGTGCGCGGTCAGGACGACCCGCGCACCCGGAAGCTAACCTACATGGGATATACCCGTATGGAGTGTGGAGGTCGCTTACGCGCCGATGAGCTCGGCCTCGTCCTCGTCCTCCATCTCGGCAAGCTCCTCCTTGGTGAAGCCGGTGAGGAAGACCACGATGGCGGCGATCACGAAGGACACGGCCATACCGATGACGGCAGCGATGACGTTCCACTGGCCGCCCTGCAGGTAGTTCAGGATGACCATGAAGTTGGAGGAACCACCGGCCATGTAGTAGGTGACGCCGAGGATGCCGGAGAGCACCGCGCCGATGGCGCCGCCGATGAACATGCCGAGCATGGTGCGGCGGAAGCGCATAAGGATACCGAAGAGGGCAGGCTCGGTCACGCCGCCGGCGATGGCGGAGATGACGTAGCCGAGGGCGAGGCCCTTCTCGTCCTTATTCTTCATGCGCAGGAACGCACCGAAGGCGCAGCCCCACACGGCCGTCATAGCGCAGTTGGTGGAAACGAAGACGAACGGGTCGTAGCCAGCGGCGATGATCTGCACCTGAGCGATCATGATGACGGGCATGTGCATACCGGCGACCACGAAGAGCTGCCAGAAGGCACCGAGGACTGCCATGACCAGGAAGATGCCGATGCCACCGAGGTCAGCAAGGCCAAAGAGCGCGTTAGCAACGAGGTTACCGAGCTCGCCGCCGATGGGGGCGAGGATGATGAGCGCGATAGGCACGACCACGATCATGGTGCAGAACGGGGTGAAGACCGTGGAGAGCGTGTCGGGCATGATCTTCTTGAAGAACTTCTCCACGAAGTAAAGCACCGGGATGGTGAGGATGATCGGCAGCACCGTCTGGCTGTAGTTGGCCGCGGTGATCTGGATGCCGTAGACGCTCACGATGCCCGTCGGGTCAGCGGAAGCCGCAGAGACGATGCTCGGGGCGATCATAAGGCCGCCGGTGAGCATGCCGAGGACCGGGCTTGCGCCAATCTTCTTAGCGGCAGCGTAGCCGAGGTAGATGGGCAGGAAGTAGAACGTTGCCTCGTAGAGGGTGGTGTAGAAGAACGTGTAGGTCGGATCGGTCTCCGAGATGACGTTCAGAAGCTGCGGGCCCAAGATGACCGCGAAGGTGCGGAACAGACCGCCGGCCATGAGCAGCGGAATGAGCTGGGTCATGGAGCCGGACAGGTAGTCGAGGATGATGCCCGGAATCTGCTTGAGGGTGATCTTCTCCTTGGGCGCGTCGAGGTTCTCGTCCACCGCGGCACCGCGCGCGACGCCGGAGATGGCGATGAACTCGTCGAGCACCTTCGGCACGTTCTGACCGATGATGACCTGAAGCTGGGTGCCGGCAAACTGTGCGCCGAGCACGCCCTTGACCTTCTTGATCTTCTCGATGTCAGCAAGGTTGTTGTCCTTGAGCGTGAGGCGCAGGCGCGTCATGCAGTTGGTTGCGGTCGTAACGTTGGCCGCACCTCCTACGAGCTCAAGGACGTTTTCGGCGATTTGCCTGTTGTCAATTGCCATGGGGTCCCCTCCCATTGCCGTGACCAAGTTGCCGTCCTGTGCATCTTGGTCGTCCCTACCAG
>CAUGVQ010000123.1 GCA_959602875.1 uncultured Collinsella sp.
CGTCGTTTTCTGCAGGCGTGCCCACGGTGATGCGCAGGCACTCAGCAAGTCCGGGCGCATAGCTAAAGTCGCGCACAAGAATCGAGTACTCGTCGCGCAGCCGCTCGCGCACACGGGTCGCATGCGCCGTGCGCACAAGCAGGAAGTTGCCAAAGCTCGGCCAGACCTCAACGGGCAGGCCTTTGGCAGCAAGCGCCTCGAGCGCAGTCTTGACGCGCTCGCGCTCCGCGGCAACCTGGGCCACAACCGGCGCATAGGCATCGCGAGCGCGCACGGCCGCAAGCGCCGCCGCCTGCGTAAGCACATTGACCGAGTAGATCTGGCGAATCGCCGCAAACACGTCGATAACCTCGGGCGCCGCGATCACATATCCGCAGCGCGTACCTGCCGCCCCAAAGGCCTTGGAAAGCGTGTGTAGGATAACGAGGTTGGAATACTTCTCGATAAGTCCTTGGGCCGTGGTCTTGGCACCAAAGGAGGCATCGGCAAACTCGATGTACGCCTCGTCGACCATGACCATACCGGGACATGCCTCGCAAAGCTTGCCGATAAAATCGAGCGGAGCCACATCTCCCGTAGGATTGTTGGGCGAGGTCACGATAGCAAGATCGCACGAGGGGGCAGCCTCAAGCACCGCCGCGCAATCGAGCTCGAAGGTCTTGGGGTCGCGCCATACGTCGCGCACCCCGGTCTCAACAAGCGAGGCAAAAAACGCGTATTCGCTAAAGCATGGCGGGCAATTGAGCAGCGTGCGTCCGCGCCCGCCAAAGGCAAGCAGAAAGTTATAGAGCAGCTCGTCGCCACCGTTGCCTGCGCAAACCATCTCGCGCGGCACACCGTGCCAGGCGGCCAGCTCGTCACGCAAGTCGTTGCTCATGGGATCGGGATAGCGGTTGAGGGGCGTTGCGGCCAAGGCGGCGTCAACGGCCTCGCGCACGCCCTCGGGCACGGGATAGGTGTTCTCGTTTGCCGAGAGATTGATGCTCGTGGGCGTGAAGTTTGGGTCATACGGCTCGATGCTCGCCAGATACGGCTGCACGAGCTCCTTCATCTTCTGGGAAAGCTCTGCCATCGCTATTCACCCACCGGCGTCGCGCCGTTGGCGACCGTCCGAACGTCATCGTCCGGCCAGGCAACAGCAGTAAGGTCCGTACCGGCAAGTGCCTCGCAGCTTACGGAATCCTCACCCTGCTCCAGAATGCGACGACGCAGTGCCGCAGAAAGAGCGTGGGACCACAGGCCCTCGGCCTCAGCCAAACGCTGGGTCGCAGGCGCATCTTTCATCAGGCCCTGAGGCGTATAGCAAATGACGCTCGAGCGCTTGACGAACTCCTCGACAGAAAGCGGATTGGAGAAAAGCGCCGTGCCGCCCGTAGGAAGCGTGTGGTTGGGACCGGCAACGTAATCGCCAAGGGGCTCAGAACTCCAAGCGCCCACAAAGATGGCGCCCGCGTTGCGAATGCCGCCCAGCAGCCCCATGGCGTCTTTGCAGTGAAGCTCCAGGTGCTCCGGCGCCACGGTGTTGACGGCCTCGACCGCCGCCGCCATATCGGCAGCGACTACGATCGTGCCCTCGTTGTCAAGAGAGGCGCGCGTGATCTCCGCGCGGGGCGACTGCGCCACCAGAACCTCGATACCGCGCTCGACCTGAGCGGCAAAATCGGCGTCTCAGGTAACCAGGTAGCAAGCCGCCAGCGGGTCGTGCTCGGCCTGCGCCATAAGGTCGGCCGCAACAACCATGGGGTTCGCACTCGCATCGGCGAGCACGCAGACCTCGGACGGACCGGCAATCATGTCGATGCCGATATCGCCCGAGACGATCTGCTTGGCCGCGGCGACAAACGCGTTGCCCGGACCGGTAATCTTATCGACCTTGGGGATGGTCTCGGTACCATAGGCAAGGGCCGCTACCGCCTGCGCGCCACCCACCATGTAAATCTCATCCACACCGCCGAGCTTTGCGGCAGCAAGCGTGTAGGGGCTGATAATCCCATCCTTTTGCGGAGGCGTGACCATGACCACGCGCTTGACCCCTGCGACCTTGGCAGGAATAGCGTTCATGAGCACCGTAGAGGGATACTGCGCGCGTCCGCCCGGCACGTAGATGCCGGCAGCAGCAAGCGGGGTCACCTTGACGCCGAGCATGGTGCCATCCGCGCGCGTGGTAAACCAGCTCTGCTCGACCTCGCGCTCGTGGAACTCGCGAATCTGCGCAGCGGCCTTCTTGAGTGCCGCGACAAACGTGGGGTCCAAGCCCTCAAGCGCCGCATCGATCTGCTCCTGCGGCAAACGGAAACACTCAAGGTCCACACCGTCAAAACGGCTGCAATAGTCGCGTACCGCCGCGTCGCCCTCGGCGCGCACGCGGGAGACGATCTCCTTGGCAGAAGCCACGATATTCTCGGGCAGCACGCCCTTGCGATTGAGTTGGTTGACGCTCAGCAGCTCGCCCGCTGCCAACTTGATGGTCTTCATCTCAAACAGTCCTATCTCTATTGGGCATCTGCGCCCATGCTAGGTCAAAATCGATATATGCCCGCTACTGAGCCGAGCCCGCAACGGGCTCGAAATGGAGATGCTCCACCGCAGCGGCTAGCCGCTCGCCCAGGATGCGCACGCGCGGATCCAGGCGAGCAGCGCCGGGGTTCACAAAGAAACGCGCCGTGCACTCCATGATCTCGCCGGTGACAACAAGATCGTTCTCGCGCAGGGTGGCACCCGTGGCCGTGATATCGACAATGCGGTCGGTCATGCCCACGATGGGCCCCAACTCGATATTGCCGTGCAGCGAGACGATATCCGCCACCACGCCGCGGCTTGCATACCACGCTGCGGCGATGCGCGGATACTTGGTTGCCACGCGAAGCGAGCCGCGACGGGCATAGTTGCGCTCGGCCTGCCCCGCACGCCAGGAAGGCTCCGCCTCGATAAACTTGCAGGCGCCATAGCCAAGGTCGACCAGCTGCAAAAGGTTGAGACCGGCCTCGATCAGGGAGTCGCGGCCGCAGATGCCGCAGTCGGCGCCGCCACAGCCCACAAAGGCGGGGGCATCGCTGGGGCGCACGATAATAAACTCGATGTCGCCGATGCCGTCCTCGCCCGCGCGGGCATCACGGCCGTGCACGATAAGATGACGGCCCGGGTCGCGCAGCTCGGAGGCATCGATGCCGGCTGCCTCCAGAACCTCGAGCGTATCGGCCTTGAGAGAGCCCTTGGGCACGGCGATGCGCAGCGGGGCACCCGCTGCGTTGCCCGTGCGCACGGCAGCGTGGTCGCCGTCGGCAGCGTCCTCTGCCGTGTTCAGCGCGCTCTCCAGACGCTCGAGCGAAAAAGCAAAGCCCGCCGCCGGAACATCTGCCGCAGATGCGAACACGCCACAGAACACCGAATCGTACCTACCGCCCGAGCCCACGGGATCGGGAAGACCGCCCGCATATGCCTTGAACACCAGCCCGGTATAGTAATCGAACGAATTCATGATGGAGAAGTCAAAGGAGAGCAGCGCGGCGTCCTGAGCATCCAAACCCGCGATAAGCGCACGAAGCTCGCACGTCATGTCACCTGCGACACCGGCTGCAGCGAGAAGCTCGTCCACGCGATCGAGAACCGATGCACCGCCCGCCAGGCGCGGCAGCTCGCAGATGGCAGCCTTCATGGCATCGGGCTCGCTGCTTGCCATCACGCGAGCGTCCAGGTCTACAAAATCATTTGCGTGGACCATACGCAAGGCGTCCTCGGCCAAAGATGCGTCGCTCACATGTGCAAGAAGCGTTTTAAAGGGACGGACGCTGCCGCATACAACTCTGGCATCGGCAAGGCCCAGAGCGCGAACAGCGCTCGTCACCAGCGAAACCATCTCGACATCGCCCGCGGCGTCCCCTTCGCCGATAAACTCGAAACCCAGCTGCGTAAACTGACGGGAGCCGCCAGCGCCACGCACCTGTTCGCGCACGACCGGAGCCTCATAGCGCAGGCGAAGCGGCAAATCGGCCGAGTGCATGCGCGTAGAGACCAGGCGAACAATGGGAAGCGTGTTGTCGGGACGTACCACGAGCAGGCGGCCATCGTCATCAAACAACTTAAACGGGGTGTCCGCAATGCGGCCGCCCTCCTCGAGAGAGCCCTTGTCCTCGAGCAGCGGCGTTTCGACCGGAAGATAATGATGAGCACGAAAGCAGTCCCTCACCGTCTGTGCGATCTCCTCGCGCGCTTGAGCTTCCTCGGGCAAAATGTCCCTGAATCCCCACGGTGTGGCTGTCATACGTGCGCCCATCCCCTCTACGATAGCCAACATATCGAAAAAAGACCCGGCCTCAGCCGGTGTCTGGTACTTTAGCATACTAGAGTGTATTCTGCGCCGATAGCGTCAGATCATTAACAGAGCACAGAACGTGCCAAACATGGACCCGCATCATACGCGGACGAGAAGTCGGGATAAATACGCGCAGCCTCAGCAATACGTAGCGCAAATAAAAGGCGCGCACCCGGGCAACGTGCCCCAGGTGCGCGCTATCCGCCGAAGAAGGAGTATCCCCCGTCCATGGCTTTTTATATATAGCGACGATTATTGCAAAGCGTGGCTCAAAAAATCCCTG
>CAUGVQ010000124.1 GCA_959602875.1 uncultured Collinsella sp.
ACGAGATGATCGAGGACTGCGCGCCGCGCATGGCCGAGGCGATGGGCTGGACCGTCGACGAGGCAGCGTCGCTTCTGGGCGCAGTGCTGCCGACGCTTCGTCGCTGGCGCGAGTTCTCCGAGAACGAGAAGGCCTACGGCGAGGAGATTCGCGCGGCGTACGGCGACGAAGTGGTAGATGCCGCCAACGAGAAGTACCTGGCGATGGGCGAGGCGGCGCACCTGCAGGCAGAAGAGCTGTCGGTCGCCATTAACGAGCAGCTGCGCCGCGCGATGGAAACGGGAGATCCGGCCGGCCCAGAGGCGCGCAAGCTCGTGGCGATGCACGCCCACTGGCTGCGCATGTACTGGCCGGACGGTCTCTACACGCCCGAGGCCCACAAGGGCCTGGCCGACGGCTACGTCTCCGACGAGCGGTTCCGCGCCTACTACGAGAAGGTGGCTCCAGGCGCTGCGCAGTTCCTGCGGGATGCCATCCACGCGTGCGCGTGATTATGCTTCAGGTGTAAGACCTTCCGCCCTGCACCGCTACTCGCCCTGCGCTATATCGCGAGCGCGCGCAGTGCGTCGGCGACAGCCTGTGACGTGAGGTAGAGCTTGAGTCCGATGGGGCTCACCTCGACTCCCACGACGGGAGACTCCTCGTAGGTGGTGACCTCGAGACCCTTGTATTCCTTGAGGTCGTCGGCGTTCTGTCCGAGCTTCTGCGTCTCAGGCTCCCATAGCTCGAAAACGTACTCCGCCGGCTCACCCGGCTCCGCGGCGATGCCGCCCTCCCCGGAGAACGGCTCGAAAGCGTCCTCGATTTCTCTTTGGTCGGTCACCTCACGAATGACCTCGCCGGTCTGGGCGTCCCGCACGACGAGACGACAGACCTTTCCCCAATCGACATTCGAGAACGTGTTGGCGAGTTCCTGCGCCTGTGAGGCGATATCCTCAGCTTGATTGGCGATATCGCTAGGGGAAGGCATGCCAAAGCATCCCGTGAGGGGCAGGACCATGGTTGCAACGAGTAGGGTGGCGAGGACGGAGTGGGCTCTCATGTGTGTTCCTTCCGGTGCGGCTCCGCCAATCCTACTACTAAAGCTGAACCACACGACTGTCGAGACCGGAATTAACTAAACGGTTCGCGCCACTTTGACAAAGTCCGCTACGCTTCGTGACAACCGTGAAGTTCCAAAAAAGTTTTGTTGAATAGCAACGAACAAATGTTCTTGTCTATGTTATAATGCTCTCAAGGTACGGGGACGAGCAAGAGCCGGCACGGAGGCCCCCAATGGTACGTGTCGGCGGGTATGCTAGATAAGGCACCAAGAGGCTGGCTGCACTGGTTCGACCTCGGGCGGAGTAGCGCTCCCGCTTCCCGGCGCCCGTTAATGCTGGGGCTCACAAGTCGATTGATTCGAAAGCCGATCTGTGAAGCGGGGGATGCGTTATGGCTATGAAAGCTATCAACAACCAAATTCATATGAATGAAATGGTCATCGACTACTCTTCGGATGAACAGCGCATCGTGTTGTTTGAATCGAAAGATGGCGAAGTTTCTCTTTCCGTTGCCATCGATCCTATCGAGCAGGAAGTGTGGCTGAACCGTGAGCAGCTGGGCATCTTGTTTGACCGTGACGTCAAGACTATTGGTAAGCACGTCAACAATGCCTTAAGAGAGGAGCTTGCTGATCAACGTGGTCGAGTTGTCGCAAAAATTGCGACAACTGCTGCCGACGGGAAGCGGTATCAAGTTGAGCATTATGCCCTTGATGTCATTATCTCGGTGGGCTACCGCGTGAAGTCGCAGCGCGGTGTGGAGTTCCGCCGGTGGGCGACCGATGTGCTCAAGCGCTATATCTTGAAAGGCCATGCCGAGAACGAGGGGCGGTTGCGCCAGCTGGGCGAGGTCGTTCGCATTATCGAGCGGATTCCCGGCGAGCTTGCTTCTCGCGAGATTCTCGATATTGTGGAGAGCTACACGGAGGCCTACGAGCTGCTCGATGCCTACGACCGCGAGGCGGTGCCGCGCCCGAAGGGGGAACGTTCGACTTATGTGTTCGACTATGACGAATGCATGGCGCTCATTTCGCAGATGCGGCCGCGCTTTGCGAGTGACATCTTCGGGCGTGAGAAAGACGATTCCTTCCGCAGCAGCATCGCTGCCATCTACCAGTCATTCGGTGGCGAGGAGCTCTATCCCTCGATTGAGGAGAAGGCGGCGAACCTCTTGTACTTCGTCATCAAGAACCATTCGTTTGTCGACGGCAACAAGCGCATCGCGTGCAGCCTTTTCCTGTACTTCCTCGACCGTAACGGGGCGCTCTTCCGCGGTATCGAGAAGCGGGTGTCGGACAGCATGCTCGTGGCGATGGCACTCATGATCGCCGAGTCTCGCCCTGAGGAGAAGGAGTCAATGGTCTCGCTCGTCATGAACTTCCTCATGTGAGAATCTCGCTAGAAGTGTCGAATTGCTTCATCAAATAGCGTCTTGCAAGCGTATTTGACGGGATGCCGACCGGATTTGCTGGCATGTCGTAACTATCTTCGAGAGAATGGGGGAGGCGAGGTCCTCGACAGATTGGCCCGCCTCCCGATTGAAGGAGAGACCGACGATGATTTCCGACAAGCTACTTGCGTTGCGCAGGAGCGTAGGCATGAGCCAGCAAGAGGTTGCCGCTGCCATAGGCGTTACCAGACAGACTATCAGCAACTGGGAGCTTGGGCAGGGTTCTCCTGCGCTCGATAAGGCGGCGGAGCTCGCGCGGCTCTATGGAGTCACGCTTGACGACCTGGCGAACGATGAGATCGATGTGGTGAGCTCGGGCAAAAGCGAGCGTGTCCGTGACCTCCATGTCATCGAGGGGCTCGTGGGCAAGGTCGCGACAATCGAGCTCTCTGATGGCGAGGGCGCCCTTACGCACGCGCTCATTCGTGACATGGGCGCCGGCTGGGTTCGCTTGGAGTGCGATGCGCCTCGAGCCGTATTTCCCACACCGGTGTTTGGTGAGAAAGAAGGCCCGCGCCGCGTCCTCAAACTCGTGGACTTGACCGATATTGCCGGCTTCGCAATCGAGGAGGACGACTGCTGATGGAGTATACGATTCTCGCGATGGCTTGCGGTACGTTTGCCATGGTCGTCTACATTATGGCGGTCATGCCGACAAAGAAGGATCTGCGGAACCTCATGGATGACGCGCGTCCGCGTGAGGCCGAGCTCGGACGGATGCTGCGGGAGCGCATCGGCTCCTCCTGCGAGCTCGTCCTTTCCGAGGCGGGCGTCACGGCAGGCGGTATGCGCCTTGCCGGCACGGTCTTGGACGTAGACGACGAGTGGGTGCTCATGGAGTGTGCTGACAAGAAGGGCGTCGCCCAGCGCAAGGTCTTGCGCATCTCGCTCGTGGAGGGCATCGACTCGGTCTGATGGAGGAAGGTATAATGCAGCCTGCGCCCTGCAACCGGATCGAAGCAACGCGAAGGATGAGGCATGGCTGAATCGTTTGATCGGGACCGTCCGACTGTAGGCTCGATGCCTTGGGTCACAAAGCTCGCCTTCGTATGGGGTGGCGAGCTCGTGTCTGTGCTTACAAGCTCTATCCTCCAGATGGGCTTCGTGTGGCATATCACGCTCACCACTAATTCGGCGAGCATGCTTTCGCTGGCGTCGCTCGCGGGTTTTCTGCCGCTGGCGCTGTTCGGCATGTTCGCGGGCACCATTGTCGACCGGTTGCCGCTCAAGCACACGCTTATCGGCGCTGACCTCTTCATCGCCGCGGTGAGTGCCGTTGTTGCGATGGTCTCACTTGCAGGCGCGCTCCCGGTGTGGGTGGTCATGGTTGCGCTCTTCGTACGGGCAATCGGAAGCGCCTTTCATACGCCTGCGTTTCAGGCGCTCACGCCGCTTGTGGCTCCGCCCGAGCACCTCACCCGTCTTGCGGGCGTGACCCAGGCTGTCCAATCTGGCGGCTACATTCTCGGTACGGCGATCGCGGCGGTAATCTACCCGCTCTGGGGGCTCACCTCAATGATAGCGCTCGACGTTGCGGGAGCACTTTTCGCCACAGGGGCAGTGCTTGCGGCAAGGCTCGACGTCGGCGGCTCGTCCCAGAGTGCGTCGACGGCTGAGAGAGGCATCGTTCTAGCCGACCAGGTACGTGCCCTCGTCGCTGAGACTGCCGATGGCTACCGCGTATTGCGCGGCTATCGCGGTCTTTTCGCGCTGTTGTGGTGCGGGTTCGCATTCACACTCGTCTTTTCGCCCATCTCGGCGCTCTTTCCCATCATGACGCTCGGCCACTTCGGTGGAACCACGGGCGATGCGGCAACGGCTGAGATCGTATTCTCAGTTGGTATGATTGCGGGATCGGCGCTTCTTGCTAGCTGGGGAGGGTTCAAGAATCGCGCACTCACGGTTGTGGCCGCAACGGCTCTTTATGGCGCGGCGACGATTGGCGCAGGCCTTCTCAACAATGGCGGGTTCACGCTCTTTCTCGTCGCGAGTTTCCTTATGGGGCTCAGCTCGCCGTTCTATTCCGGTCCACAGACAGCGCTTATGCTGGAGAAGATTCCGACTGAGTTTATGGGGCGAGTGTTCGTTCTTTAAGGT
>CAUGVQ010000125.1 GCA_959602875.1 uncultured Collinsella sp.
TCTTCCGTGCGCCCTGGCCGGAGGAGCACCTCATCCAAAACAACGGCCCGCTCATGGCGCGCTACATGCTCTACGGCGACGGCAAGGTATACGAGAACGAGCCTGAGCGCTTCCAGTTCGGTCGGCATGCCACGCTCGACTGGGGGCTCGACGGTATGCAGCCCATCCACTTCACGCCCGGCGACTTCATGGCCGAGGGCGACTCGATGACTTACATCCCGCTCATCCCCTTTGGCCTGCGCGGTGCTGCGGAAGAAGGCTTCTCGACCGTGCTAGGGCCGCTGTTCCGCGACTGCGTCGAAGGCACGGGCGACGGCATGAACTTTGCCGATCTCGGGCGCGCTCCAGAAGACAACCCCAGTCCGTATCTACGCGCCTACCAGGAGGACTTTGCCGCACGCGCCCAGTGGTGCGCACACGCGCCGGCCACGTGCAACCACGCGCCTGTGATCGAGGGAGTCTCGACCGACATGGTCGCCGCGCCCGGCGAGACCGTTGAGGTCGGCGCCTGGGTATCGGACCCCGATGGCGATATGCTCACCTGCTGCTGGACGGTCGACACGCTCTCAAGCACCTATACCGGAACGCACGACCTTGCCTCATGGCGCGCCGAGGGCGCGACCGCGCGCTTCGCGACGCCTGCCGACGCTACTCCGGGCGACCGCATCGCCCTCACCTTGCGCGTCCAAGACGCCGCCAAGCGCCCCTGCACGCGCTATGCACAGGTCGCTATAACCATGGGATAGGACAGAGGGGCTCATTCGGCTCCCAAAATAAGCTTCCCATCCCTCTCCGGGGACTTTTTCGTAGATTTACCCATGAGGTGTTTCTATAGGCAATTTGCATCATGCTTCTGAGCAGGTGTTTTGCTTTCTCGATTACCTTTGCTACTTGGGCTACGCGACCAAATCTACGAAAAAGTCCCGCTCCCCTCTTGTTGTGCGCGCAAAAACGGTGCGGGGAGCCAATTCGTGACGCCCCGCACCGTCTGAAAATGCACGATAGAAGCCCTCCCCAAAGGAAGCCTGAGAATTACGCCTCGGCGAGGCGCTTGGCCTCCAGCACGGCGCCGTAGATGTTGGCGTCGTTGCCAAGCTCCGCGCGCTTGATAACCGGGCGCGGGAAGCCGGGGAGCATATGCTCGAGAGCCTTGTCCATCATGCGCTCGAACGCGTCGAAGAGTTCCGGATGGCAGCTGATGCCGCCCGCAATAGCAAAGACCTCGGGATCAAGCACGGCCTGCAGGTTGATGAGCCAGTTGTCGAAGGCGAGCGCGTACCGGTCGAGGCCGCGAATGGCCGCCTCGTCACCCGCCTCGATCCACTTGAAGAAGATGCGGCCGTCGACCGACTTGTCCACCGGCTCGCCCTTCTCCTCAAAGATGCGCTCGCGCAACGCCATCCAGCCAGCGGTCTGGGCAAACCACGTACCAGGCGTCACGGGGTCGGCGGTGTTGTTGTTGAGGAAGCTGAACTCACCGGCGAAGCAGTGAGCACCGCGCAGGGCCTTGCCGTCGATGACGATGCCGCCGGCGATGCCGGTGCCGATGCCGATGGTCACGCCAAAGCGCGTGCCCTTGAGGGCGCCCGCGGCGTACTCGCCGAGGCCGGCGCACTTGCCGTCGTTGTTAACGGCGACGGGCATGCCAAAGCGTTCGCGCATGAGCTTGGCGAGCGGGCACTGATCCATATAAGTGAGGGCGCCGCCGCGGTGGATGGTGCCGTCCGGGTCGTCCTCCATGACAGAGCCCGGAACGCTCATGCCAATGGCCGCGATCTGATCGCGATACGGCTCGACGAGCCCCGCGAAGGCCTCGACCGCTTCCTCGGCAGAGGAGAAGTCCGTCTTGATGGAGCCGCGGTCGCCGACGAAGTTGAAGTCCTCGTCCATGATGGCCCACTTGACCTCGGTGCCACCCACGTCAATACCGAAGTACTGCTTCATTGTTTTCTCCTCAAGAATCGCAATCAACGGTGCCGTGCGGCAGGGGCGCCACACGCTTCTATTCAGCTTACGTCAGTCCGCCCTATTTTCAGTCCGTAAAAAGAGAAACGGGCAGGTTAATCGGGGAACGGCGTTAACAAACGAACTGTTTGCTAACGCCGTTTGAACAACTGGCGAGCACGTCATCCCGCTCCGTCACCAAGCTTCTTTTACGCAGCGCAGCCGAAGCGGTGCGTGCCGCCGGCAACCGCGCACACCGTACCGTCAGGGAGCTCCACGTCGGCCGAGACGCCCTCCGGCACCGTGCACTCGAGGTCAAAGCGGCCGTTCTCGCAGCGCCAGAAGACCTCAATGCGCCCCTGCACCGACTCGAAGGCGCAGCGCGCCCAGGTGATGCCCTCGCCCGGCTTGGGCGCGATGCGCACGCGCGCGTACCCCGGCACCGCCGGCGAGATGCCACCGATTACCTGATAAATCCAGTCACACACCGCGCCGAGCGCGTAGTGGTTGAAGCTCGTCATATCGCCGGGGTTGATGGAGCCGTCCGGCAACATCGAATCCCAGCGCTCCCACGTGGTGGTTGCGCCCATGCGCACCGGGTAGAGCCAGCTGGGGCACTCGTCCTCCAAAAGCAGACGGTACGCCTCAGCCACGTGTCCGTTCTCAGAAAGAGCCCAGGTCACATACGGTGTGCCGGCAAAACCGGTCGCGACCTTGTACCCACCCTCACGCACGAGCTCGGCCAAGCGGTCGGCCGCGGGCGCCACCTTGTCACTCTCGAGCAGGCCAAAGTGAAGCGCGAGCGCGTAAGCCGCAACGGCATCGGAGGTAAGGCGCCCGCCCTCGAGCACGTAGGCGCGGCGGAATGCGGCGCGCGAGCGCTCCGCGAGCTCCTCCCAATGCGCGCGATCCTCGGTAAGACCCAAGATCTCCGCGGTGTCGGCGGCGATGCGAGCGCTGCGGCAGAGGCACGCCTGCGCGATGAGGTACTTGTCGGTCTTTCCGTCCATGGGTGCCTCGGGCGGGGCGGCTGGATCGAGCCAGTCGCCAAGTTGAAGACCCGTGTCCCACAAACCCGTATCAGAGAGGCGCTCCTCCACGGCACGCAGATGCATCCCCATGGCGGGATACTGCGCGGCGAGCGCGTCCTTGTCGCCGTAGACCTGCCAGAGCGTCCACGGCACCCAGCAGCACGCGTCACCCCAAAGCGCCAGCTCGCCCACCGTCTTCCAGAAGTGATCGCTGTACTTGACCACATCGGGCGCCACCACGGGCACGCAGGAGAGCTCGTTGTGCGCGGTCTCAGCCATAAGCGTCTGCAGCCAGTCGCCCAAAAACGCCGAGCAGTCATACTGGAAGGCCGCCGTGGGCGCAAAGACCGCGATGTCGCCCGTCCACCCCATGCGCTCGTCGCGCTGCGGGCAGTCGGTGGGGATGCTCACAAAGTTGTCGCGCTGGCTCCAGAGCGTGTTTGCGACGAGCTTGTTCACGTCGTCGTTCGAGCACGAGAACCAGCCCGTACGCGTGAGATCGGAACTGATGGCCACGGCCTCGATATCGTCCGCGCTAAGCTCGCCCGGCCAACCCGTGACCTCGGCATAGCGGAAGCCGTGGAAGGTCAGCGTGGGCTCAAAGACGTCCTCACCGCCCGAAAGGATGAAGGTGTCGGTCGCCTTGGCGGCGCGCAGAGGACGCGTGCCCAGCTCCTCGTGCTCAAGCACCTCGGCATGGCGCACGACGACCTCGGTGCCGCGGGGGCCCGAGACGCGCACGCGCACCCAGCCCACGATGTTCTGGCCAAAGTCCACGAGCGTCTTGCCCGCGGGGCTCTGCCAGACGCGCACCGGACGAAGCGTCTCGGTCCGGCGCACGGGCGGCATCGTCTGCGCGTAGAGCGCCGCGTGGTCAAAGGCGACCTCGCGCACCTCGAGCGGACGCTCGGCGGGGTCGATGCGCGCGTCGATAGTCTCGCCGTTGTAGAGAGAGTTCTCGGTGATCGGCGTTGCGCAGGCGTGGGCTGTGCCATCAGCCGCGGTCACCGCAACCTGGCGCGAACCGTCGGCGTAGACGATCTCGAGGGCGCCGATAAAGCCAAGCTCCTCGCCATAATCGATCTTCATAAGATCGAAGCCGAGCTCGCCGCGCCACCAGCCGTTGCCAAGCAAAATCTCAATCTTTGCCGCACGGCCGCCCGCACGCACGAGGTCGGTAACGTCCGCCTCCTGCACGGCAAGACGCCACTCGTACGCGGTCCAACCGGGGTTCAGCACCGCGTCGTCCACCGAAACGCCGTTCACCCGCGCCTCGTAGATGCCGTGCGCCGTCGCCACCAGACGCGCCGATGTCACGGCGCTAGCCGGTCCCTCAAGCTCAACATCGCAGGTCAGAGCTATTGCCTGGCCGCGCGGCGCCTCAGCGCCGATCATGTGCGCGCCGGCAAGCAGCTCTACTGCAGAAACCTTGTCCGTCATGACCCCTCCCCTGCTTCAACGGCGTAGCGCCGTTTGTTTGCGCCTCAAATCCATGCATACCCGTGCACGTCCGGCGCCTTTCTCCAAGCGGTGAGATTGCTTTTTCAATTATTCAATAATA
>CAUGVQ010000126.1 GCA_959602875.1 uncultured Collinsella sp.
ATGCCCATGCCGCACACCACAACCACCAGAATCGCCCGCGCCGGCACAAAGTCAACGAGCATGAAGCTGACGGCGCAGGTCGCCGCCGTCACGGCAAACATCGTAACCTTCTTGCGCGCTGTCATGCCTCCCGTCTCGCGAAAGGGCACCACGTAGCTTTTGTACAGGCGTGTGGTACGCAGCCAGGCATCAAACCGCGGGCTGCTCTTGGCAAAAAGCGCCGAGGCAAGAAGGACGAGCGGAGTCGTGGGCAAAAGGGGTACGACCACGCCGATCGCGCCCAGGGTGAGCACCAGCCAGGCGCAGACGAAGAGAACCTTCTCGAGGAGGGTGCGGCGCAGGGTACGGTGAAGCGCGCGTTTCATACGGCATCCTTTCTTACGGGGCGTTAGCTCAAACGTCCGTCTTTGAGCGAGACGACGCGGTGGGCGATGGCAAGCGTGCTCGGGCGGTGACTCACGATGACGACGGTCCTGCCCGCGCGGGCATCTTCCAGCGCCCGGAGGATCGCCGCCTCGTTCAGGCTGTCGAGGTTGGAGGTGGGCTCGTCAAGCAGCATGAGCGGGGCGTCGCGCAGAAACGCGCGCGCAAGCCCGATGCGCTGCTTCTCGCCGGCGGAGAGCACATCCCCCAGCTCGCCGGCGCGCGTGGCGTACCCCTCGGGCAGCGCCTCGATCACGTCGTGGATGCGCGCCGCCTTGGCTGCCGCCACCACCTCCTCGTCGGTGGCGTCCAACCGGCCGATGCGGATGTTCTCGGCCAGGCTCTCGTTGAACAGATGGGTGTCCTGCGTGACAAGGCTCTGCGTCCGGCGAAGACCATGGGTCGAGGCCCGGCGCACGTCGGCCGTGCCAACCTCGATGCGCCCACGGTCGACATCCCAAAAACGCATGATGAGCGAGAGCAACGTGGACTTGCCCGAGCCGCTCTTGCCCGCAAGGCCCACGATGGTGCCCTCGGGCACGTCAAGCGAGATATCGTCGAGCACGGGGTAGCCACCGTAGGAAAACGTCACGCCCTCCACGCGCACCTCGGCACCCGCCGACTCCTCGTCTGCAGCGACCTCGGCCACGGCAGGCTTCTCGTCGAGGATGCCGAGCACGCGCTCGCCCGCCGCAAACGTCTGCTGAAGGCCCGTGCCGAGGCTCGCAAGCGCGAGCACCGGGCCGAAAGAGCTCGTGAGCAGCACGGTCCCGAGCAGCATATGCGCAAGCGTGATGTGCCCAAAGTAGAACAGATGAAGGCCTGCGATGGCGATGCCGAGGTCGAAGACCCAGACCACAACGGACATGGCCGCCTGGTTGGCGCCGGCAGTCGAACCCCGCCGCCGAGAGCGCGGCGGCAAGGCCCACCGTGGGCACCGCGATGGCGGCGAGGTGCCCGGCGATGCCCGCAAGCGCGGTATCCGCGTGGCGCACGCCGCCTACCCTCCCGAGGGCGTTGCCGACTACACCATCATGCTTATGCTCATGGCCCTGCGCCGCGCCAGGCTCGTCCTCACGCAGGCTGCGGGACAGAACTTCTCGCTCGAGGGAAAGCTCGGACGCACGCTCGCCTCTTCAACCGTGGGCGTGGTGAGCACGGGTGCCATCGGGGCGTTCGTGATTCGCCAGCTCGCAGGCTTTGGCTGCCGCATCCTGGCGTGCGACCCGCTTCCCAAGGACGACGTGCGGGCGCGGGCCACCTACGTCGACCTTGACACGTTGCTCGCCGAGTCTGACGTGGTGACGCTGCACGCGCCCGACCTTCCCGAGAACCACCACCTGATCGGCGCCGGCGAGCTCGCGCGCATGCGCCCGGGCGCCGTGCTCGTCAACGCGGCGCGCGGCTCGCTCGTCGACACCGAGGCGCTCATCGCGGCGCTCGAAACGGGGCACCTGGGCGGAGCGGCGCTCGACACCATCGAGCATGAGGCCGACCTCTACTACCTCAATCGCAGCCTTGACGTGCTCCCACACCGAGACCGAGCCCTCCTCATGGCACTCCCCAACGTGATCGTCTCCCCGCACATGGCGTTCTACACCGCCGAGGACGTGGAGAATATGATCCGTTCGAGCGTGGGCGCACTCAACGCCTTCTGCCGCGGGGAGGACTCGCCGTGTCCCAATCGTACTGATATCTACCGTTTTCAGCAGTCCCTCAACGTAGCCATGCACGTCAAGAGAGCAAAACCGCAGGTAGACGAGGCACCTCTACATTGAGATACCTCGTCTACCCCGTGCAAATGGCAGTAAAGCTCGTCCTACTTGCTACGAGAGCGCCGAAACACCCGCCATACCGCAGCGTGACACGTGGGGTGAGCGCCGCGCCTTGACGAGCAGCATCATCGGGCGCCGCATCTCGTCAACCATGCCCGGGATGTCCCACATATCGCGCGGCGGCTCGGGCTCAACCAAACGAATAATCTCGAACCCCGAGGTGAGGAGCGTATCGATGTAGGTGGTGAGCGTCCGGTGGTATTTCACCACGTGCTCGCCCAGAAACACCGCATCGCGCTCACCCTCGTAATAGTAGTTGTCGACGGGGAAATGGCTGATCCGCCCGTCCTCGTCGTAGATCCAGTCCTGCGACCCCTCGGCCGTAAAGACCGGGTGCTCCACCGAGAAGACGAAGTCGCCGCCCGGAGCAAGCCACCGTGCGATGTTTGCCGCCAACGGGCCGAAATCGCGCACGTAATGAAAGGCGAGCGAGCTCAGCACCACGTCGAACGCCCCATCGGGAAACTCGAGGTCCTCCATTGCGGCGCGCTCATAGGTGATGGCGGGCGCGGCGTTGCGGCGGCACGCCTCGGCAAGCATCTGCTCGGAGATGTCCACGCCGAGCACCTGCGCAGCGCCGTGCTCGGCCGCGTACGCGCAGTGCCAACCGTAGCCACAGCCCAGATCGAGCACCCGCTTGCCCGCGAACGGGGGCAGCAGGCGCTCGAGCTCACGCCACTCACCGGCGCCGGCAAGCCCCTTGCGGGACCGGTCCATCTCGCTGTACTTGGTAAAGAAGATCTCGTCGTCATAGCGGTTCTCGCGCGCCATGCATCCTCCCTACAGACGGTGCTCCTGCATATCCTCCACCATGCGGACGGCGGCGGCATCCCAGTATTCCCGAAAAACGCGGTCCGCATCCCCGTCGAGGTTGATCTGGTACATCCTAAAGGTTACCAGTACGTCTTTAGGTTGCCATTGCTCCTCATACGAATAGCAGTATGACATTCCGATGTTGCGCATCACCCCGCCGCTTCGAGGATTGTCGCGATCGTGTGTCGCGGTGAGAAAGGTCACTCCGTCGCGACGCGCTTGCTCAACTACGGCGCGACACGCCTCGGTTGCGATGCCGCGATGCCAGAACTCGTGCCTGAGCCCGTACCCCAGATCATGGGCAACCCCACCGCCTACCGTCACGTAACCGACGGGGCGATCGCCTCCCTTCAAGCAGACCGCGTACGCGTATGCCGGAACCCGAACATGTGAATGCACATGGAGTGTGCCAAATGCACACGGGGCGTTACGGATGCACGCGACATGTCCCACGGCAGAGCACTACGGCAGAGCACTGCGGCAGAGCACCGCGGTGCACCGTGACACACGGCGGCGTACCGCGGCGCGGCCCGAGCTAGAACGTAACGTTGCCAAACTCCGACAGCGTGAGGTCCGGGTTGTGCTCGTTGGCCCAGTCGACGTTCCACGGGCTCGTGAAGAGGAGGAGCTTGCCACCGCGCATGTCCTCGACGCGCAGCGTGTCGCGCGTGAGGTTGAGCGCGCGGACCGCGTCCTCGTCGTACTCCCCCTGAATCCAGCGGATATCGGTGTAGCCGAGCGGCTGACGTCGCACCGCAACGTGGTACTCGCTCTTAAGGCGCTGCTCGAGCACGTCAAACTGAAGCTCGCCCACCACGCCCACGATCACGCTCTCCATACCGGCGCCGAGCTCGCGGAAGATCTGGATGGCGCCCTCCTGGGCGAGCTCCTCCATGCCCTTTACGAACTGCTTGCGCTTGAGCGTGTCGACCTGGCTCACGCGCGCAAAATGCTCCGGAGCAAACGTGGGGATGCCAGCAAACTGCACGCGGCGCTTGCCCGCGCAGAGGGTATCGCCAATGGAAAAGATGCCCGGATCAAAGAGGCCCACGATGTCACCCGCGTACGCCTCGTCCACGATAGCGCGGTCGTCTGCCATCATCGCAGTGCCGGTGGCGAGTTTGATCTTTCGGCCGCCCTGCACGTGATAGGCGTCCATGCCGCGCTCAAACTTGCCCGAGCAGATACGTACGAACGCAATGCGGTCGCGGTGATTCTTGTCCATGTTCGCTTGGATTTTGAAGACAAAGCCCGAGAACTCATCTGCGACGGGGTCCACGGCCTCGCCCGTGAGGGCGTCGGTGTGCGGACCCGGCGCGGGCGCTAGGCGCAGAAAGTCGACCAAAAACGGCTCCACACCAAAGTTGGTGAGGGCCGAGCCAAAGAAGACCGGCGACAGCTTGCCCGTGCGCACCGCCTCGAGGTCGAACTCGTGGTCCGCGCCGTCGAGCAGCTCGATGTC
>CAUGVQ010000127.1 GCA_959602875.1 uncultured Collinsella sp.
TACCACTTGTGGAGGAACGCGGCGAGCGTGCAGTCGCCGGCGCAGACGGAGGACACGAGCTTGATGTTGAACTCGCGCTTGGCGTACCAGATGTCCTCGCCGTTGGAGAAGTAGGCGCTGCCGCGGCTGCCCATGGTGAGCAGGATGTTCTGCACGCCGGACTCGTGAGCGAGCTTGAGGGCGCGGCGGGCGTCGTCATCGGTGTCGATCTGAACGCCCCAAATGGCGCGCATCTCGTGATGGTTGGGCTTGATGAGCAGCGGCTTGGTGGAGGCGAGCGTCTTGAGCTTATCGCTCGAGAGGTCGAGCACCACGTCGGCGCCCTTGGCCTTGGCGTGTGCGACGACCTTGTCGAGGAAGTCGGCGGAGGCGCGCGGAGGCACCGAGCCAGAGATCACGAGGCACTCCATCTCGGAGGCGCCGTCGATGATGTTGAAGAGCTCCTGCTCGTACTGCGGGGTGAGCGGAGCACCCGGGTTCAGGATGCCGTACTCGTTCTCGCCGTCGTTGATGTAGGCGCAGATACGGGTGATGCCGTCAATCCAAACCGGCTGGCAGAACACGCCCATGTTCATGGTCTCCTCGACGATGAACTTGCCGGTGAAGCCACCGAAGAAGCCGAGGGCACAGGAGTCCTGGCCAAACTTCTTGAGAGCGAACGAGACGTCGAGGCCCTTACCGTTGGGGGTATAGCTCGCGCCGCCCGTACGAACGTTCTCGTTCGGGATGAGCGGAGTGGACTGAACGGTCATATCGACCGCGGGGTTCGCCGTAAGCGTATAGAACATGTGCCCTTCCTTTCTTCGGGAAAACTGCATGGCGCACAGGCACCATGCAGCATGCGACCGGAATGATTATACGCGTCCGCCGCGCATGTGGCAGCCACTTCCGCGGCGGACTTACATTCCGTTAACCGAATCGCTTAGCGAGCGGCCTCCTCGAGGGCAGCCTTGACCTCATCAGCAGTCTTGAGCTGCATGACCTTGGCCTCAAGAGCGTCGGCGTCAGACTTGGTCCACTGGCTGATGGCCTTGCGGGTCTTGAGCACGCTCGGCGCGGAAACGGAGAACTCCTCCATACCCCAGCTGATGAGCAGCGGCGTGAGCAGAGGATCTGCCGCGGCCTCGCCGCACATACCGACCATGATGCCGGCCTTGACGCCATTGACGATGATGTTCTTGATGGCGCGCAGGACCGCCGGGTAGTACCAGCTGTAGAGGTAGGAGACCTTGTCGTTACCACGGTCGGACGCCATGGTGTAACCGGTAAGGTCGTTGGTGCCAATCGAGAAGAACGCGGCCTCCTCGGCGAGGATATCGGCGATGTTGGCGGCGGCAGCCGTCTCCATCATGATGCCAACCTCGATGTTCTCGTTGTACTTGTAGCCCTCGGTCGCGAGCTCGGCCTTGCACTCCTCAACGAGCGCCTTAACCTGGCGGAGCTCCTCGACGCAGGTGACGAGCGGGACCATGATCTTGATGTCGCCAAAGGCGCTGGCACGCAACAGGGCGCGGAGCTGAACCTTGTACTCGTCGGCGTTGTCGAGGCAGTAGCGCACGGCACGGTAGCCCATGAAGGGGTTGTCTTCCTTCTGGAGCTTGAGGTACGGAATCTCCTTGTCACCGCCCACGTCGAGCGTACGGATGATGACCGGCGCGCCCTTAAGGGTGACCGCCACCTTGCGGTAAGCTTCAAACTGCTCGTCCTCGGAGGGAAGCTCCTTGGCGTCCATGAACAGGAACTCGGAGCGGAACAGGCCGATGGCCTCGGCGTCGTGGTCAACGGCGCCCTTGGCGTCCTCGGGGTTGCCGATGTTGCAGGCGAGCACCTTCTTGTCGCCGTCGGCCGTGACCGTGGGCTTGCCGCGGAAGGCCTCAAGCGCGTGCTTCTCCTCGGCGAAGGCGTCAGCGCGCTTCTGGTAATCCTCGAGCATCTGCTCATCGGGGTCGTTGATCACGTGGCCGTTGATGCCGTCGACGATGACGGTGGTGCCGTTAAGAAGCGCACCGCAGGCGTTGGGGACCGAAAGGACCGCGGGGATCTCGAGCGCGCGGGCGATGATGGCGGAGTGCGAGGTACGGCCGCCGACCTCGGTAACCACGCCGGCAACGTTCTCCTTGTCGATGGTGGCCGTCATGGACGGGGTGAGGTCGTGCACAACCACGATCGAGCCAGCAGGCAGAACGGACAGGTCGACAACGTCCTTGCCGAGGAGCTCGGCGAGGATACCGGTGCGGATGTCGGCGATGTCGGCCGCACGCAGGCGGAACATCTCGTCATCCATGGCGAGGAACATGTTCTCGAACATGGTGCTCGTGTCCACGAGCGCCTTCTCGGCGCAAGCGCCGCCGTCGATGGCGGTGTTGATGCCGTCGACCAGGCCCGGGTCCTGGGCGAGCATGATATGACCGCTCATAATCTCGGCCTCGTTCTCACCCACGGTGACCTTCATGCGCTCGGCCTGGGCCTCGGTCTTCTGGCAGAAGACCTCGAGCGCCTGTTGGTAACGCGCCTTCTCGGCGGCGGCGTCCTCAACCTCATGCGGTTCAAAGCTCAGGTCGGGCTCAACAGCCAGAACAACCTTGCCGATACCGATGCCCTCGGAGGCGTTAACGCCCTCAAACATGCTGTACATCTTGGTTCTCTCCTTTAAACCAAACAGGCGCCCACGCACATGCGCGGACGCCCGAACCAACACCTGGTTTAACGCAGCGAAGCCACGCCCAAACTACTCGCCGAGACCGCTCTTGATGAGCTCGACAGCAGCGGTGAGAGCGTCGGCCTCGTCAGCGCCGTCGCAGCGGATCTCAACCTCGGTGCCGCAGGGGATGCCAGCAGCCATAAGGGCCATGGGGCTCTTGCCGTTGACCTCCTTCTCGGGGGTGACAACGGTCACGTCGCAGGCGAACTTGCCCATGGTGGAGGCGAAGAGGCCGGCGGGACGCATGTGAAGACCCTGCGGGTTAACGAGCGTAACCTTCTCAGAAACCATGTTTGACTCCTTTTGACCATGCCAGCCGCGCGCCGCGCGACAGGACACGTTACAACGACGGGTCTAGTTTACCCCATACATCCGATTTTGTTGCGAGAAATGCTACTTGCGCGTCCGTTTGCCGGTGAGCGGTAGCCGTAAAGCCAAACGAGGCGCCCGTCACGCCCAGCTTGGCAGTCCGCCCTCTCGGCCAACGCGTCGCACTTCCCCACCCTAAACGAGCAGCGCCCACCGGTTGCGGCAGGCGCTCAAATGCGATGGTGCGCCCTGGGGGATTCGAACCCACGACCTTGAGATTAGAAGTCTCCTGCTCTATCCAACTGAGCTAAGGGCGCTTAGCTCAACCGATTATAGATGAAGCGCGCCGTCTCCGTCATCGGGTACGCAAAGCACACGGAGTACGGCAAGAATCGAGCGAACGGATGCGAACCGAGGCGCTCCTCGGAATAGTCGCTACACTTTGCTTCCCAAATTGAGGTACTGAAGCCACTCGAGGTCGTCGACGGTCTTTGAGCGGTCCCCTGCCGTAAGGTCGTACCAGAGCCCATCTGCCCCGCGATAGCCAACTGAATTGATGGCAGGAACCTCGGCGCGTGCCGCGAGCGACGCCTTCTGGTAGTTCGTCATGGGCGCACCGATGACTTCCATCAGCCTTGCGCCGAGCGTGCTCGTGCTCAGGTCGTCACGCGCGGAAATCTGATCGTTACCCGCGATATCGTAATTGGCCCAGATGAAATATTGCGTGGCATAGATGCGCTCCGCATGGGTCACCTCGTCCTCACCGGGATACATCGCGTCGTTGAAAGCGGAGCTGATGCTTGGCTGGTGATCGCCGAAGAACACAACCACCACCGGACGGTCGAGGGTACGCAGCTCTTCGATGAAGTCCGCAAGCGCCCAGTCAGACTGCTCGATGCAGGCAAGGTACTCGTTCATCTGCGCGTCGAGGGAATCATCCGCAGCGGGAAAATCAAACCATGGCAGATTCTGGGCGACATTACCCACCGTATAACCGCCGTGATTCTGCATGGTGAGATTAAAGATGAACTGCGGAGAATCGTCCTCGCGAAGGAGCTCCAGCACCTTATCGTAGGTCGCCGCGTCGGCCACGCCCGCATGGTATGTCTCGGCGCCCTCGAAACCCTCGATGTCGATAAACTCGTCAAAGCCAAGTTCGGCGTACGCCTTGTCGCGGCTCCAGTTGCTGGCGAGGTTGGGATGGATAGCCGTCGTTTTGTACCCAAGCTCCGAGAACTGCTTGGGCAGGCTGCTCACGCCCGAGAGGTTGAAGGTGCTGTAGGGGTAAAACGCGACGCCGAGATGCGCCATGCTGTTGCCCGTGAGAAACTCGAACTCGGAGTTGGCCGTGCCGCCGCCGTGCACCGAAACGGAAAGGCTCCCCGTAAGAGCGGCGTCCGCGATCGTATTCATATACGTGGGGCC
>CAUGVQ010000128.1 GCA_959602875.1 uncultured Collinsella sp.
CACCGGAAGCGAGACCGCAGCATTCGTGCACTGGATGTTCTCGAGCGTCTGCGATGCGACCTGGCCCAGGCTCTCACCGGTAACGATGGCCTTCGCGCCCTCAATCTTGGCGATGCGCTCGGCAACGGCGTACATGACGCGACGGTACATGATGACGCGCAGATCGCTCGGGCAGGCAAGCGAGATCTCACGCTGACAGTCGCCGAAAGGAACGACGTAGAGCCTGCCAATCTGGATGGCGGGCGCAAAGGCCGCGATGATGTCTTGGCAGAGATACTCGCTCGTATCCGCCGTCTGAGGGCGGCCGGAGAAGTGCACGGGCACGCAGACGGCGCCGCGGCGGGCGAGCATCCACGTGGCGACGGGCGAATCGATGCCCGACGAGAGCAGGGTGACCACCTTGCCGGCGCTGCCCACGGGCAGACCGCCCACACCGCGCTCGGAACGGGCGTAGACGTAGACGCTGCCCTGCACAACGAGCACGTTCACCGTGACATCGGGATCGCGCATCTTGACCTTCTTGTCGGGAAAGGCCTCGCAGAGCACCTCGCCCACCTGACGGTTAAGGTCCATCGAGGTAAGCGGGTAGTCGGTGTTCGACCTTTTGGCGGCGACCTTGAAGGTCTCAAAATCCCCCGCCTCACTCAGAGCGCGAATGGCGGCACGCCCGTACTCATCAGGCTCGCGGTTGGTGTGATACGCCAGGGACACGCGTGCCACACCGGGGACCCTGCGGATGACCTCAAAGGCGGAGGACACGTCCTCCGCGCGCGAAAAGGTCACAAGAATATGACCGGAGATACGCGTGACGCAGGAGATGGAAAAGGCGGCACAGGCCGCCTTGATGGAATCCATGAGGATACGCTCGAAGTGGGCACGGTTCTTGCCCTTGAGGCCCACCTCATGGTAGTGGACCAAGCAGACTCGACTGGCCATGGGCTTACGCGTCAGCCACCTTGTGGCCGAGGGCGGCCTCGTAGCGGTCCTCGTTGAAGGAGATATCGCCGTCGACGATCTCCTCCATCGCCATCGAGATCGTGTCCTCGCCGGACAGCGCCACGGTGATGTCGTCGATGTCGGTCACCGCGAGGACGCGGTTGTGCTGGCCGCGGAGCATGCTGTTGATGTCGCTGGCACGCTTGGAAGCGAGCGCGGCGAGAAGGAAGCGATTGTTGTCGGTCTTCTCGAGCAGCTCATCGATAGGCGGGTTGACAACAGACACGGGACCTCATTTCCTCTCATACGAACGAATGATACGGGAGAGCTCTGCAACCGCTTGGTCGAGATCGTCGTTGACGAGGACCTCGTCGTAGCGATCTGCCAAAGCGAGTTCGCTCTCCGCGTTGGAAAGGCGCAGCTCGACCATCTCAGGCGACTCGGTACCACGACCGACCAGACGCTCGCGCAAAACCGCGAGCGACGGGGGCTTGATGAAGATGAGGACGGCATCGGGGAACCGCTCCTTGACCTGGAGCGCCCCCTGCACGTCGATCTCCAAAATGAGCGACGAGCCGGAATCGAGCTTGCCGCGCACCTCACTCACCAGCGTGCCGTAGCAGTTGCCGTGGACGTGCGCCCACTCGACAAACTCGCCGGCGTTGACGCGGCGCTCGAACTCCTCCTTGCTGAGGAAGTAGTAGTTGACTCCGTCAACCTCTCCCTCGCGCGGAGAACGCGTGGTAGCCGAAACCGTCAGGCCCAGGCTCGGGAGCTCGGCACGCACGCGTGCCACAAGCGTTCCCTTGCCCGCACCTGACGGTCCAGAGATGACGAACAGTTTAGACGTCAAACGGCTCACTTACTTGGTGAGAGCCTCGAGCAGCTGCTCGCGCTGACGGACGCCGAGGCCCTGGACGCGACGCGTGGCGGAGATGCCCAGCTCGTCCATGATCTTGGCAGCCTTGGCCTTGCCGTAGCCGGGGAGCGTCTCAATGAGTGTCGAAACCTTCATGCGATTAGCGATGGGATCCTCGGAGTTGAGGACGGAGTCGAGGGAAACCTCGCCCTTCTTGATCTTCTCGCGCAGCTCGGCACGAGCGTGACGGGCGGCTGCTGCCTTCTCGAGAGCGGCCTTGCGCTGCTCATCGGTGAGCTGAGGGAGCGCCATGTGAACCTCCAAAATATCGTGGAACAATAAACCGTTTAGCAGGTTGAACGTAACGTTTTCGCACGTCAACCAACGACCGGATACATACCTTAGACGAACGGCGGGCAAAGTTCAAGCGTAGAGGCCCGAATTTTGCCCGGTAGGCACCCTTGCTCCATAGAACCTGCGCGTAAGAAGCGCTGGTACCGGGGGCGGCAAAGGTGCCTGTTACGTCGGATCACGCCGTCTCAACAAGCTCCGAGACGATTGCCTCAAACGCCGCCATGGGATCATTTGCGCCGGTAATCGGCCTGCCGATGACCAGATGCGACGCTCCTTGGGCGATGGCGGACGCGGGCGTGGCAACGCGGCTCTGGTCTCCGAGCGCAGCTCCTGCGGGGCGAACGCCCGGCGTTACCACAAGCGCGTCCTCACCCAGAAGTTCACGCATGGCGTGCGCCTCCTGGGGCGAGCAGACCACACCGTCCACACCACGCTCGCGTGCGAGCGTCGCCAGACGCTGCGCCTCGCAAGGGATATCGTCCGTAACGCCGATGGAGGCGAGCGCCTCGGCATTCATGCTCGTGAGTACCGTGATGGCAATAACCCGGGCACGCTCAGATCCGGTAGCCTCAGCCGCCTCACGGGCACCCTCGCAGGCAGCGGCGAGCATGTCGCCGGCACCGAGGCCGTGAACCGTGAGCAGGTCCGCACCGGTGAGAGCGGCGGAGCGAGCGGCGCCCTTCACCTGGTGCGGAATGTCGTGGAACTTGAGGTCGAGAAAGACCTTGAAACCGCGCTCCTTGAACGCACGCACGATAGCGGGGCCCTCGGCATAGAAGAGCGTCATGCCTATCTTGACCCAGCGTGCGCGGCCCGAGAGAAGGTCGCCGAGCTCCAAGGCGCGCTCACGGTCGCAGTCGAGCGCTACCATGATGCGCTCGCGGGCATCTGCTTCTAGCATTCGAAGGCTCCGATCAACTCGTTGATGTCGCGTACGCCCTGGGACTCCGCCCATGCCTCGAGCTCGCCCAGGATGCGAACGGCCGCATCGGGCTCGGGGAAGCTCGCCATACCCACGGAGACGGCGCTTGCACCGGCAAGAATGAACTCGGCTGCGTCCTCACCCGAGGTGACGCCGCCGACGCCGCAGATGGGGATGTTGACTGCCTGGGCAACCTCCCAGACCATGCGGACGGCGATGGGATGGAGCAGCGGGCCGGAAAGACCGCCCGTGGGCTTGGAGACCTTGGAGCGGCGCGTGTGGACATCGATGGCCATGCCCGGGATGGAGTTGATGACCGTGAGGCCGTCGGCACCCTCCGCCTCGAGCGCACGGGCGATCTCGGGCAGGCGCACCGGTGCCATCTTGACGAGAAGCGGACGCTTGGTGATGGGACGGCAGGCACGCATAACCTCGGCCGCGCCCTCGGGGGTGGAGCCGGCAGCGGCGCCGCCCTGGTCGATGTTGGGGCAGCTCACGTTAAGCTCGAACGCCGCAGCCCAGGGGCAGAGCTCCTCAAAGAGCTCGAGGGCAGCGACGTACTCGGCCGTGGAATGGCCCGCCACCTGGCAGATTACGGCCGTGCCCTTGGAGGCGAGGTCGGCGAGGAACTCACCGGACTCGGCAACCATACCGCGCACGCCGGGATTCTGGAGGCCGACGGAGTTCATCATGCCGCCGCGGACCTCGGTCATGCGGGGCTTGGGGTTGCCCGGCCACGGCTCGGCGGCGCACCCCTTGGTGGTGATGGCGCCGAGGCGGGAGACGTCGAAGAAGTTCTGGAACTGCCAACCGAACCCAAAGGTGCCGGAAGCGGTGTTGATGGGGTTCTTAAGCTTTATGCCGGCGAAATCGACGGCCATGGACACGCTGCTCACCAGACGACCTCCTTTGCATCAAAGACGGGACCGCACATGCAGGCGCCCTTCATACCGCTTTTGGTCTCGACCGCGCAGGTAGCGCAGGCGCCGAAGCCGCAGCTCATCATGCGCTCGAGGGACGCCTCGCACGCAACACCGGCGTGCTCTGCGGCGGCGGCGACCTTTGCCATCATGGGCTCGGGACCGCAGGTGGCAACGTAATCGAAGTCGTCGCCCTCGGTTTCGAGCACCTGCTCGGCGGCGGCGGTGCAAAAACCGTGGTATCCGGCAGAGCCGTCATCGGTCGCGATGGAGATGACCGGCGACCCGGCGGCCTCAAACTCGTCCTCGCCCACAATGCAATCGGCAGATGCGGCACCGATGCAGACCGTATAGGGGATGTTGCGGCGCGCGGGCGGGCGCGCCCGGCAGGGGAGGGGGGGGCCGCCGATGCCGCCAGCGCCGCGCCGGGCG
>CAUGVQ010000129.1 GCA_959602875.1 uncultured Collinsella sp.
CGCGCTCCTGCGCGGGGAACGTCTCGGTGACGATGCCCATGTTGTTAGAAAGAGCGCTCGACGCACCGATTCCCTGCACCACCCGCGCCGCCACGAGCACGGGCAGCGTTGTTGCGAGGCCGCACAAAAGCGAACCCAGCGTGAAGAGCGCCACACCGAGCTGGAAGTAGCGCACCTTGCCGCCGCGATCGCCCAGCCGGCCGAAGGGAATGGCCGCGGCACAGCAAACCAGCAGGTAAACGCTCGACACCCACTGGATATCGCCCGCCGAGACGCCGAGCTCGCGTTGCATGGCGGGAAGGGCAACGTTCACGACGCTGCTGTCGAGCGTCGACATGAACGACATCACGACTACCGTGAAGAGCACGGCCCATTTGTTATACGAATCTGCCTGCGTGCGTCGGGCGCGCATGATACCCATGGCTTCCTCCTCCAAACGAGCTGAGTTGGTTACGCGCCATGGCTGCGCGCCTCCTCGGCAAAACCGGGCGCTATAGTGCGGCATCATCACGCGCGAAGCTTCGTGCCCCGACGCGCCAAACCGCAATTGGCCACGTGATGATACCAGATTCGTCGCTTCGACAAGCATGATGAGCCTATTTGCCCCATAGCCACACGGGCGTTACAGGTTCGATGCGGTAATGGGCATCAAATTAGTTTTGTTCCAAGTACGCTTTACCTTTCTAAAGTACCCCCTGCGGATTTTGCTCCGCTTTCAGCCGATAGAAAGGCCGCTCCGCGCGCAATCGAATAATTGATGCCCACTTTAGAACCCAGTCTGCCGCACAGCGGCATCGAAACAAGCACGACGGGCAAAAACCGTCCACCCACTTGGAGGAGACGGGCGGAATCTTCCCCCACGCGCAGGGCTGTTAACGCGTGGAGGCCCCGGCCGGGATTCCCTAAGCGAACATTCCGCAGACCGCAAGGCCGAAGATGTTCGCGTGGGAACCCGGTCGGGGCCTCCCGATAAGAGTCGAGCGCCTTGCTCGTTACTTGTTCACCTGGCCGGCACGCACCGCGGCCTTCTTGCGGTCGGTCGCGTTCAGAATGCGCTTGCGTAGGCGGATGTTCTTGGGCGTGACCTCCACGAGCTCGTCGTCGGCGATGTACTCGAGCGCCTCCTCGAGCGTGAAGGTGCGCGGCGGGGTGAGCTGCACCGCAATGTCGGCAGTGGAGCTGCGCTGGTTGCCGAGGTTCTTGGTGCGCGCGATGTTGACCACCATGTCGCCCGGCTTGTTACGCTCGCCCACGAGCATGCCCTCGTAGCACTCGGTGCCCGGCTCCACAAAGAGCTGGCCGCGCTCCTGCAGCGTGCCGAGCGCGTAGGCAACGGCCTTCTCGGTCGTCATCGAGATCATGGCGCCGTTGTTGCGCCCGCCCAAATCACCCGCAAAGGGACCGTACTCCAGGAAGGTGTGGTAGAAAACGCCCTCGCCGTGGCTGACGTTCAGGATGCGGTTCTTAAGACCCATGATGCCGCGGGTGGGGATGCGGAACTCAATGTGGGTCACAGTCGAACCCGCATTCATGCTCGTCATGGTGCCACCGGCGTTGCCGAAGACCTCGATGACCTTGCCCGCGTACTCATCGGGGCACTCCACCACGGCCTGCTCGATGGGCTCGAGCTTGTTGCCGTGCTCGTCGGTCTTGATGAGGACGCGCGGACGACCAACCTGGAACTCGTAACCCTCGCGGCGCATGGTCTCCATAAGGACCGACAGGTGCAGGATGCCGCGGCCCGAGACCTCGACGCCGCTCTTGTCCTCGAGCTCCTCGATCTTCATGGTCACGTTGTTCTCGGCCTCGGCAAAGAGGCGCTCTTTCAGCTGGCGCGCGCCCACAATGTCGCCGTCGCGGCCCACGAGCGGCGAGGTCGACGCCTCAAAGACAACCGACAGCGTCGGCGGATCGATCTCGATGGGGTCAAGGTGCACGGGGTGCTCCGGATCGGTGTAGACGTCGCCGATATCGGTGCGGTCGATACCCACCACCGCGGCGATGTCGCCCGCCTGGACCTCCTGGCACTCGGTGCGGCCGAGGTAGTCAAAGGTGTAGAGCTGCTTCACCGTGGCCGTGGAGCTCGAGCCGTCGTTTTTGACCACGAGGATCTGGTCGCCGTTGTGGATGGTGCCGGAGTACACGCGGCCGATGCCGATGCGGCCGACGTAGCTCGAGTGGTCGATGGTCACGCACTGCATGGCAAGCGGCGCGCCCTCCTCAACGTCGGGCGCAGGCATCTCGTGGATGATCATGTCGAGGAGCGGATACATGTCGTCGCCGTCGGCGAGCGGGTCGAGGCGCGCGTAGCCGTTCACCGCGCTCGCGTACACCACGTGCTCCATGGCAAACTCGAGCTGCTCGTCGGTAGCGCCGAGGTCGGCCATAAGGTCGAGGCAGTCGTTGTAGGCGCGATCCGGCTCAGCGCCCGGACGGTCGATCTTGTTGATAACGATCATGATCTTGAGGCCGCACGCGATGGCGTGAGAGAGCACAAAGCGCGTCTGGGGCATGGGGCCCTCAAAGGCGTCCACCAAAAGCAGCGCGCCGTCGGCCATCTTGAGCACGCGCTCGACCTCGCCGCCAAAGTCGGCGTGGCCGGGGGTGTCGATGACGTTGATCTTCACACCCTTGTACTCGATGGAGCAGTTCTTGGCGAGGATCGTGATGCCGCGCTCGCGCTCCTGATCGTTGGAGTCGAGCACGCGCTCCTCGACCTGCTGATTGGCACGGAACGCGTCCGTGGCGCGCAGCAGCTTGTCGACGAGCGTGGTCTTGCCGTGGTCGACGTGTGCGATGATGGCGATGTTCCTCAGGTTCTCGACGCGCATACTTGCAAATCTCCTTGCCTCTTCTATCCCCTGCGGTTGCCCGGACGGCGCCCTTCGCCTTGCGCCCAGCTTCGCTTGGCTCAGAAATCGCACAAAGCGAAGGCGCCGTCCGGGCGATCCGGGTTGTAGACGGTGTCGGGCAGAATGCGCAGCGAGGACCATCGACCAGACAGGACCAACAGGTCATAGGGGCCAAGGCACCTCTAGCGCAAACGGTACTAATAGTAAACGATGTGCCGGTCAGCGGTTGTTTGCGTTCTGTAAACGCAAGGCGGCTCCACACACCTAGATGAGCGCGGGCTCCTCGCCCGCCGGCTCCGGGTCGCTCCAGCCAAAGCGATCCCCTGCACCAGGGTTCTCGTACAGAACGTAGGCGGAATAGCCCGTGGGCAGGGCGCGCTCGTAAAAGCTCACGAGCACGGCATCGCGATAGGCACCCTCAATCTCAACGGCACCCGTGCAGGCAATGGCATAGCGGTCGATGGCGCGCAGACCTTCCTCGGCATTGCCGCGAGCGTTATCCGCGATAAACGCCTGCGCCGCCTCGAGGCAGGCCTCCTCGCCGTCGTCGGTAAAGACAGCCTCAATACGGCCGTCTGCCGTATCCTCTGCGCAGGCAGCGGTACCGGGGTCGCGCCCCTCGGCAAGCTCGTCGAGCATATAGCCGATGAGGTCGCAGACCATCTCGTCGAGTTCCGGCGACACGGCGCTGGGATTTGGGTTGTGGTTCGTCATGTCGCAGGTCCTCTCTCTCGCAGGGCCATTCTAGCACGCAAAACGTATCTGGTCGCGGGCCGCCTACAGCTCGCGGGCGCGGCGCGCAATGTCGGCGGCGCTATCGCGCTGGCGCAGCAGGTCCTTGGCGCGGCGATCGAGCACGCGCGTCTGGTTGGCAATCATCACCACATCGACGATCCCCCACACCGTGAGCATGGACGCCACCGAGAAGATGAGCGTGCCGAGGGTGCCGCGCATGCGCATGGTGACGAGCATGACGAGCGCCGAAACCACAGCGAGCGCGAGCATCCCGCCGCGGCGCTCGCGCAGCGTCCGCGCTTGGGCCACCACGGCAAGGCGCGCCGTCTCAGCGGCATGCGCCCGGGCCTCCGCCTCAAAGGCGATGGATGCCGGCGTGCGCGAGGCGCCTGCAGAGGGCCGGGCGCCGGAGGCAGCGGGGCCACCCGCAGACCGCCCACGCTGTCCAAAACCCTTGAGCAGCACGTCGCGCGCCTCGTTGATGGAGCGCATCTGTGCCTCGGCACGCTCACGCAGGCGCTTGTTATCGGCAAACTTATCCGGGTGGAGCATCTGGGCGAGCTCGCGGTAGGCAACCTGCACCTCATCGCATGTGGCACCCGGCTTGAGCCCGAGCACCTGCAGAGCTTCGTCGTGGGTCATCGTTCGCCCCTCGCCATCGCACCCCGATACAAAAAAGGCTCCGCAAACGCGGAGCCGTCGATTCTATGGTGGAGGTTAGGGGGATCGAACCCCTGACCTCAGGCTTGCAAAGCCCGCGCT
>CAUGVQ010000130.1 GCA_959602875.1 uncultured Collinsella sp.
GTCGCCGCAGCTGGGGTTGATGCCGTCGTGCGTGTGGGTGGGGGCGTCCATCTCGTACTTGTAGTCGGGGTGGGCGTTGTGCTCCATGAACGTGGTCGAGCTGTAGATGTTAGCCATTGAAGGTGCTCCAAACCGTGGTGAGGCCGTCGATAAAGCGGTCGACATCGGATGCGTCGTTGTAGAAGGCAAGGCTCGCGCGGCAACAGGCGAGGTTTTCGCAGCCAATCCAGGCGAGCAGCGGCTGCGCGCAGTGGTGGCCGGCGCGGATGCACACGCCCTGCATGTCGAGGATGCTCGCGACGTCGTGCGGATGGATGCCGCGCACGTTGAAGCTGATGACGCCATGGTGGCGGTCGGCGTAGATGGAACCCAGGATGTCGATGTAGGGGAGCTCGGCCATGCGGCCCATGGCGTAGTGGACAAGCTCCTGCTCGCGTGCCTGGACGGCGTCGTAGCCCACCTGCTCGGTGAGGTAGGTGAGGGCGGCACCGGTGGCAAAGATGCCTGCCGCGTCCTGCGTACCCGCCTCAAACTTCTCGGGCACGGGTGCCCAGACGGCCGATTGCTCGGTCACCGAATCGATCATCTCCCCGCCGGTGAGGAAGGGCTCGGACGCATTCAGGAGCTCGGGGCGTCCCCACAGCACGCCGACGCCCATGGGGCCCAAGGCCTTGTGGGCAGAAAACGCGAGGAAGTCCGCGCCGAGCTCGTGTACGTCCACCGGCATGTGGGGGACGGACTGCGCCGCGTCTACCACGAGGTAGCCACCGTTTGCGTGAACGGCGCGGCCAAGTTTCTCGACCGGCACGCGGCAGCCAAGGACGTTCGAGACCTGCGTAGCGGCCACGATCTTGGTCTTGGGGCCAATCTTGGTGGCGATCTCCTCGTCGGTGAGCTCGCCCGTTTTGGTGGGGTAGAGGTAGACGAGCGTGGCACCTGCCGCTCGGCAGGCCTGCTGCCAGGGGATGAGGTTGGAGTGGTGCTCCATGATGGTGATGGCGACCTCGTCGCCCGGGCAAAGCACGGTGGGGGCAAACGCCTTGGCGACAAGGTTGAGCGACTCGCTTGTGTTGCGGGTGAAGACGATCTCGTTGGCCTGCGCACGGCCGCGCTCGTCCACCGCACCGATGAGCTTGGCGATCCGTGCGCGCACCTGCGCGATGGCATCGGTTGCCTCGACCGAGAGCGAATAGAGGCCGCGCAGCGGGTTGGCGTTCATGGTCTCGTAGAAGCGCTTCTGCGCGTCGAGCACCACGGCGGGGCGCTGCGCGGTGGCGGCGCTGTCGAGAAAGGCGATGTCGGGCCGCCCGGCAAGAAGCGGGAAGTCAGCCTTGTGGGGATTGGCTGCGATGTCGATCATGCTGCCTCCTCCTCGTCGGCCTCGTCGATGTCAAAATCGGGCGCGAGGCGTTCGGCCAGGCGCGTTACCGCAGCACGGGAGCCCTCGGTGGGAGCGGTGAGCGCGGCGTCCTCGAGCTTGGCGGTGAGGAAGAGCGCCTCTGCCGCCTCGGGCGAGATGCCGCGGCTCATCATGTAGAAGAGCTGGTCGGGGCGGACGTGCCCGATGGTGGCGCCGTGGTTGCCGGCGACGTCGTCCTCGTCGCAGAGGATGGTCGGGACGGTCTTGTTGTCCACGCCCTCGCTTGCAATGAGCACGGTCTCGCGCTCGGTGCCCTCGGAGCCCTTGCAGCCGTGGACGAGGTCGATGGTGCCGCGCAGAACCTTCTTAGAGGTGCCGGCGAGCACGCCGTTGGCAAGGATGTTGGAGACGGTCTTGCGCCCGCGGTGGCGAACGGTGTAGGCAAAGTCGCGGCTCTCGGCGCCGGTTGCGAGGTAGCTCGTGTCGATGTCGGCGCGGGCGCCGTCGGCGCGGAGGTCCGCCGCAAGGCCGGTGTAGGTCGTGCCGCCGCCCAGCACCACGTGGCGCACGGTGAGCCGCGCGCCCTCGTCGAGCACGTAGCCCTCATCGTCCAAAACCACGGTCGCGGGCAGGGCGCACACGTACACAGTGACGTTCACGCGCGAGCGCGCACCGGCAAAGACGCGGAGCTCGGAACCGATGAGGGCGGCAGCGTCCGCATCGCCAAAGTCGTCGGTGCCGTCGAGCTCGATTACAAGGTCGAGCTCGGAGTCGGGCGCGGCCACCACGTCGACGGCAACGGCAGCGGCTGCGCACTCCTCGCCCTCCACGCGCACGACCGCGCGGGCGCGCTCTCCCTCGGTTGTGCCGAGGCCAACCGGCTCGCCGGCGAGAAAGTTCAGGTAGGAGCGGGCATCATGGCCCATGCCCGTCTCAAAGGCGCGGGCGATATCGCCCTCGGCTTCCTCGCGGCAGGCGCGCTCCTGGTAGCGCGAGAGCGCCGGAATGTCGAGGTCGCCGAGGTCCCCGTCTGCATCGGCACGCGTGCCGCCGGTCTTGGCAGCGCGCAGGCAGGCGCGGTCATCCGCCGCGTCGCCTCGTGCGGCGTCAACGCGTTCCTGCATCTCGGCCACCGCGACCTCAAAGGGGCGCGCGTTGTCAAAGAGCTCCTGCGGCGCGTCCACGTCAACGGCTCCGGCGGGGGCAAGGCCGGCGGGAATGGCGACCTTGGCGTTGTTCATCTTGAGCCAGCCCCACGTGGGCGCGGGCATAGCGCTGGCGTTGCGTATGGTGAGAGCGTCCATCTAGCCGATCGCCCCTTCCATCTCGAGCTTGATGAGGTTGTTCATCTCAACGGCGTATTCGAGCGGCAGCTCCTTGGCAACCGGGTTCGCAAAGCCGTTCACAATCATCGCGCGCGCCTCCTCCTCAGAGATGCCGCGGCTCATAAGGTAGAAGACCTTGTCGTCGCCGATGCGGCCGATTGTTGCCTCGTGGCCGATGTCGACGTTTTTGGCGCGCACGTCCATCGCGGGGATGGTGTCCGAGCGGCTCTTATCGTCGAGCATAAGCGACTGGCAGCTGACCGTCGCCTGCGCGCCCTCCGCCGCGGGCGTCACCACAATGGAGGAGCGGAACGTCTGGATGCCGCCTCCCTTGGAGATGCCCTTGGTCTCCACGGTCGCACGGGTGTCGGGTGCGGCCATGACCACCTTGGTGCCGGTGTCGAGGTTCTGGCCCGCGCCGGCGAAGGTGATGCCGGTGAAGCTCGAGCGGGCGCGGGCCCCCGTGAGCACGCTCATGGGGTAGAGGTAGCCCACGTGGCTGCCAAAGGAGCCGCTGATCCACTCGATCTCGCCGTCCTCATCCACGCGTGCGCGCTTGGTGTTGAGGTTATACATGTTTTTCGACCAGTTCTCGATGGTCGAGTAGCGCAGGTGCGCGCGCTTGCCCACAAAGAGCTCGACGGCGCCTGCGTGGAGGTTGGCCACGTTGTACTTGGGCGCCGAGCAGCCCTCGATAAAGTGCAGGTCGGCGTCGTCCTCGACGATGATGAGCGTGTGCTCGAATTGCCCCGCGCCCTTGGCGTTCAGACGGAAGTAGCTCTGCAGCGGGAAATCGAGCTTGGTGCCGGCGGGAACGTAGACAAACGAGCCGCCGCTCCACACCGCGCCGTGAAGCGCGGCAAACTTGTGGTCCGTCGGCGGGATGAGCGTCATGAACTTCTCGCGGATGAGCGCCTCCCAGCGGGGCTCGTGGAGCGCCTCCTCAATACCGGAGTAGACGATGCCCATCTTGGAGGCGGTGTCCTGCATGTTGTGGTAGACAAGCTCCGAGTCGTACTGAGCGCCCACGCCGGCGAGGTAGCTCCGCTCCGCCTCGGGAATGCCCAGGCGCTCAAAGGTGTTCTTGATGTCGTCGGGCACGTCCTCCCAGGTGGCGGACTGGTCGGTGTTGGGCTTCACGTAGGTGGCAATGTGGTCCATGTCGAGGCCCGCGATCGAAGGGCCCCACGTGGGGTCGGGGAAGCCGTTGTAGATCTCGAGCGACTTCAGGCGAAGCTCAAGCATCCAGTCGGGCTCGTCCTTGCGGCGGGAGATCTCGGTCACGATCTCGGGCGTGAGGCCCTCGGCCAGGCGCTCAAAGCCCTCCTCAGAATCCTTAAAGTCGTAGAGGCTGCGGTCGATGTCCGCGACCTCGGTGCGTTGTTTACTCACCGTCGGCCTCCTGCTCAAACGACTCAAAGCCGTTCTCGTCAATCCAAGGGATGAGGGAGGCGTCGTCCTCGCGCACCATGCGGCCCTGGACCATGACGTGCACGCGGTCAACGTCCACGTGCTCCAAGATGCGGGTGTTGTGCGTGATGATGATGAGCGAGCCGTCGCAGGTCTTGCGGTAGAGGTCCATGCCGCGGCTCACAACGCTGAGCGCGTCGACGTCGAGGCCGGAGTCGGTCTCGTCGAGGATGGCGAGCTTGGGCTG
>CAUGVQ010000131.1 GCA_959602875.1 uncultured Collinsella sp.
CAGCCGCCAAAGCCTGCACCGAACGGAAAACCGCCATCGAAGGGCGAGGCACCGTAGCCTCCGCTGTAGCCACCGTACGAGCCGCTCGCTGGCGCGGAGCCGGCAAAGGGGTTGCCCGAGCGCATGGCGTCGTAGCGGGCGCGCTTCTGCTCGTCGGAGAGCACGGCGTACGCCTCGGAGACCTCCTTGAAACGCTCCTCCGCGTCGGGCGCCTTGTTCACATCGGGGTGGAGCTTGCGCGCCTTCTGCTGAAAGGCCTTTTGAATCTCGCGTTTATCGGCATCTTTGGAGACACCGAGGATCGCGTAGTAATCCTTCTCGTTCATCGTCGCCATAGAGGCAAAAACCCTTCCGAAACACACCTCAGACGGGTGCTATTGTACCGAAGTGCCGCCAGCGTCAATCACGCGACAGCAAGGTCCCAGAAAAGACCGTAGAGCTCGTTGCCAAGAAGCCATCCCTCATTGGTGGGAACGAGCCGCCGCCCGCACGCATCCGCACCGGGCAGGGGCACTTCCGTCCAGCGTGCGAGGCCGCGCTCGAGCGCCTCGCGAACGGCGGCGTCGACGCGCTCGGCGCCTATAAGGTCGCGCGCACGGGCGATGAGCGCCTCCGAGACGCCGGCGGTCATGCGCATGCCGAGCATGAGGTCCTCCGCGAGCGCCTCGCGCTGGCTGAGAACCTCCCCCTCAAAGGTGGCTCCGGCATCGTCGCGCTGAACCAGGCGCACGCGAGAATCGTCGGTAAAGGCGTCCCCGCCCTCGAGGGCAGCCGACGGGAATAGGTCAGCGAGCTCGCGAAACTCGTCGCCGATGAGCATACCTGCCGCGGAGCGCCCCAGACCGAGGTAGCCCACACCGGTCCAGTAGGCGATGTTGTGCCGGCACACCCGGCCGGCGCGGGCGTAGCTCGCTACCTCGTAGCGCTCGAACCCGGCAGCGGAAAGCACGTCGCGCGCCCGCTCCATACACGTAGCCTGAAAGTCCTCATCCGGCACGACCCTGGGGTCGCGCTCCGCCTGGCGCGCGAGCGGCGTGCCCTCCTCGAGCGCGAGCGGGTAGACCGACACATGGTTCGGCTGCGCCTCGTGGACGTCCTCGAGCGTTTGCTCCCAGGAAGCGGCAGTCTGCCCGGGGAGGCCGCACATGCAGTCCACCGAGACCGTGAGACCCGCCGCCTGTGCCGCGGCGATGGCGCGCAGGGCTCCGTAGCGGTTGTGCAGGCGCCCGATCCGGGCGAGCTCCTCGTCCACCATGCTCTGCACGCCGAGAGAGACGCGGGTTGCACCGGCCTGTGCTAGCGCGCGGGCAAGCTCCTCGTCAAACGACTCGGGATTCGCCTCGCAGGTGAACTCCATGGGCGCGCACCAGCGCCTCACCCGCTCGACGAGACGGACCAGCCCCTCGCCCAAAACCGAAGGCGTGCCACCGCCCACGTACACGGTCTCAACGCCCGCAAGCGCTCCGCGGACGCCAAAGGCGTCGAGACGCTCGACCAATTGCAGGAGGTAGACGGAGGCAGCCTCGCAAAGCGCCTGCCCCCTCAGACCAGAGGAATCGAAATCGCAGTAGGCACATTTGGCGTGGCAGAAGGGAATGTGCAGGTAGAGCGCGCGGATGGGCATCAGCTACGCCCCGCTGGCAACGTCTGCCTGAATCTCGTCCACCAGCTCCATGAACTCGTCGTAGGTGGTGCACTGGACCACACGCCCACGCCAGGCGGCCGCGTGCGGCATGCCTTTGAGGTACCAGGTCGCAAACGTGCGTGCACGCGCCATAAAGGGCAGGTAGCGATGTACGAGGCCAAGGTGCTCCCGGAGTGCGTCGAGCCGCTCGAGCGCATCGTGCTGCGGCGCGGGCGCCCCCTCGCGGGCGCAGGCGAGCGCGTCGGTAAAGATCCAGGGGTTGCCGTAGGTGCCGCGGGCGATAAACACGCCCGACGCAGCCGTCTCGCGGAGCATGCGCGCCGCGGCCTCGGCGTCAAACACATCGCCCGAACCTATGACGGGAACGTCGACGGCGCGCGCAACCTCGTCGATGACCGACCAGTCGGCGCTACCGGTGTAAAGCTGCTTGGCGGTGCGCCCGTGAACGGCGACGGCGGATACGCCCGCTGCCTCAAGACGACGCGCAAGCTCGGGCGCGGTGCGCTCGCCCGAGCGAAACGCAGTGCGCATCTTCACGGTAACGGGCACGCACGCGGCACCCACGCAGGCGCGAACGATCTCTTCGGCGAGCTCGGGGGTCTCCATAAGCGCCGACCCCTCGCCCTTGGTGATGACTTTGCGCGCCGGGCAGGCCATATTGATGTCGATGAGCGTGAGCTTGTCCCCTACCCGCTCCTGGACGGCCTCGACCGCCGAGGCAAACTGCTCGGGCTTGCTGCCAAAGAGCTGCACGCAGATCTGGGGCTCCTCGTCCTCCGGCAGCACAAGACGCCAGGTCTTGTTGCTCGCATACGCGAGGCCGGCAACGCTCACCATCTCCGAGTACGCACGGCGCGCGCCGCGGCGACGGCACATGATGCGGTACGCCGCATCGGTGACACCCGCCATGGGTGCGAGCAAGAAGGGCTGCTCGGCAAGCAGGTCGCGCACAACCTGCGCCCCATCCGTAACGGCCACTACTCGTCCACCTTCAGGATCGCCATGAACGCCTCCTGCGGCACCTCGACCGAGCCGATCGCCTTCATGCGCTTCTTGCCCTCTTTCTGCTTCTCGAGCAGCTTGCGCTTACGCGAGATGTCGCCGCCGTAGCATTTGGCGAGCACGTCCTTGCGCACGGCCTTCACCGTCGAGCGGGCGATGATCTTGTTACCGATCGCACCCTGGATGGGCACCTCAAACTGCTGGCGTGGGATGATCTCCTTCAGCTTGTCGCAAAGACCGCGCGCAAGCGGATAGGCCTTGTCCTTATGGACGATAAAGGAGAGCGCGTCGACCTCGTCGCCAGAGAGCAGGATGTCGAGCTTGACGAGCTCAGAGGGACGGTAGTCCGAGAACTCGTAATCGAGCGAGGCATAGCCCTTGGTGCGGCTCTTGAGCTGGTCGAAGAAGTCGAGGATGAGCTCGGCGAGCGGTATGTCGAAGCGCATCTCGACCGATTTGTCCGACAGATGGATCATGTCGGTCATCATCGCGCGGTGCTCGATGGCGAGCTGCATCACCGCACCGGTGTAGTCCGGCGGCACGATGACCTTGGCCGCGAGGTAGGGCTCCTCGATATGGTCGATGCGCGTGACGTCCGGAAGGTCCTGGGGACTCCGTACGTCGAGCATGGCCCCATCGGTCTTGTAGACGTGGTAGTCCACCGACGGGCTCGTGGCGATGAGGTCGAGGTCGAACTCACGCTCGAGGCGCTCCTTCACGACCTCCATGTGGAGCAGACCGAGGAAACCGACGCGGAAGCCAAAGCCGAGCGCCACAGACGTCTCGGGCGACCAGACGAGCGACGGGTCGTTCACGCGGAGCTTCTCGAGCGCGTCGCGCAGGTTCTCGTAGTCCTTGTTATCGATCGGGAAGATGCCGGTGTAGACCATCGGCTTGGCCTCGCGGTAGCCGGGCAGGGCCTCCGCACAGGGACGGTCGCGATAGGTGAGCGTGTCGCCCACGTGGACCGCACCGGGGTCCTTGAGACCGGTAACCACAAAGCCGACCTCGCCGACGCCGATTGCATCCACCGGCACTTCAGCAGGGCGCTTGACGCCCACGCCGTCGACGAGGAAGGACTGGCGCGCCTGCATCATCGTGAGCATGTCGCCCTTCTTGATGCTGCCGTCAAAGACGCGCACCGTGGCCACCACGCCGCGGTACTCGTCAAAGTAGGAGTCCAAGATAAGCGCCTTCAGCGGAGCGTCGGCGTCACCGGTAGGCGGAGAGACGAGAAAGACGATTGCCTCAAGCAGATCGTGGATGCCCTCGCCGGTCTTGCCGGAGACGCAGACGGCGTCCTCGGCAGGGATAGCGAGCTCGTCCTCGATCTCGGCGCGCACGCGCTCGGGCTCGGCGGAGGGAAGGTCGATCTTGTTGATGGCCGGCACGATGTCGAGATTCGCGTTCATAGCGAGGTTGGCGTTCGACACCGTCTGCGCCTCCACACCCTGCGTGGCGTCGACCACGAGCACCGCACCCTCGCAGGCGGCAAGGGAGCGGGACAC
>CAUGVQ010000132.1 GCA_959602875.1 uncultured Collinsella sp.
GGTTGTGCTCTACCAACTGAGCCATGTCCGCTTGCAAGGAGATACTATACGGGACTCTCCAAAGGAATGCAAGCATTGTTTTGAAAAAATTTGCTGGGGTAGAATGAACCCTACGTTGACACAGTGTCTGCGCAGGTAGGGCGCGCAGCTTGGACGATAAGGACTCACGTGCTCACCATCTCGCTCTTCATCATACTTGCCTTTCTTCTGGCTCGTTTTGTGATCGGGAGCGTTCAGCGCTATCTCGAGGGTAGGGCGCGGGGCCGCGCGTTCAAGCGCATGCTCACCCAAGGCAGGCTCGAGGCGGGGGTCTACGCCGATGCCCTCTGGTCCGCCACAACCTCCGGGGCGCGCAAGGTGCGTTCCCGCATCTCTAACGAGCAGCGCAACGCGATTCTGCAGGCGCGCCTGGAGATGCGCGAGGACTTCCTCGACGACACGGTGCCGGGTCTCTACCAATACATCATCATCTTCCTCGTCTCGTCGGTCCTGGGTCTTGTGATTGAGACGATCTACACCTTTGTGATCTTTGGCATTTGGGAGAGCCGTGTGGGGCTCGTGTGGGGTCCGTTCTCGCCGCTCTACGGTGCGGGTGCGGTTCTGCTCACCATGGTGCTCTGGCGCCTGCGCAAGGAGCCGGTCTGGAAGGTCTTTCTCATCTCAGCGGTGCTGGGCAGTGCGCTCGAGCAGGTATCCGGTTGGAGCATGGAGCACTTCGCCCATCTGCAGTCGTGGACCTATCTGGGCCTGCCGGACCATATCACCCAGTGGGTCGCGTGGCGCTTTGTGGTCATGTGGGGCATCTTAGGCGTGGTGTGGTGCCGCGTCATCATGCCCGAGATGATCTATCGCATCGGGGAGCCCACGTCGCGCCGCCAGGTGATCTTGGTGACGCTTCTGGCGGCGTTCATCGCCCTCGATGTGACGATGACGGTCGCCTGCTTCTGGCGCGCCGGGCAGCGTTTTGAGGGGGTGCCGCCGCGCAACGGCTTCGAGATGTATGTCGACACGCATTTCGACGATCGCTTTATGGCGGAGACGTTTGAGAATATGAGGATCGGGGAGGATATCCCGCCGGCCGCAAAGTAGCGCGCGGAGAGGGATCGAGGCGGTTCCGATAAGTGCCTGCGAGCTGGATATCGGGAGCGGCTCCAAACTTTTTCAAACTTTTGCTTTACAGGGCGCGCGGGCTTCGGTATATTATCCCTTGCGCTTGCGAGCGCACCCTGAACGGGCGTTTAGCTCAGGGGGAGAGCGCTTCCCTGACACGGAAGAGGTCACAAGTTCAAATCTTGTAACGCCCACCACGAATTGTAAGGCCAGAGCTTCGGCTCTGGCTTTTTTCGTGCCGAGCCTACTGCCCAAGACGGTGTGGTGCCCCTGACTCCGTCTAGCGCTCTATGGCAATTTAGCAGCCGCTCATTATGGCGTTTGCGTTTTTGATGGCTGTCCAGCATCAGTTTCCAAACAAAGCAGGGCGCGCTTACGGTCAAGACCGCCGGCATATCCGGTGATCGACCCACCTGTCCCGAGCACGCGATGGCACGGCACGATAACCGATATGGGGTTACGCCCCACCGCGCCGCCGACGGCGCGCGCCGAAACACGGATTGCAGAAGGGTCCTCGCCGCGCGATGCGGCCTCGGCGCGCTTTGCGGAGGCGAACTCGCCGGCGATAGCGCCGTACGTTGTGGTCTCACCATAGGGAATCTCTACAAGCCGCGCCCACACCGCACGTTGGAACGTAGAGCCCATGAGATGCAGCGGCGGCAGAGCGCCGGGGTCGCGCCCGGAGAAATAGGTGTCAAGCCACGTCCGCGCCGCGTCGAGGGCCAGGCGGGCGGAAGAGACTTCCCTCGGGGAGAGCTGGGTTTCCGGCAGGTTTTCGGGGTGTGCGCTCGCATCGAAGGCGATGCCTGCCGATCCGACGGAGCCGTAGTGCTTCTGGCGCTCGAACCATGTACCAATGAGCCCTTTGGCGTCTGCCGCGAGCGTCAACTCGCCGAGAGGCGAGGAGTAGCTTTCCTTCAGCGACGGTATCGAGCGTTTCACGCAATCTTCCTCCTAGCCTTGCTTTTGTTTGCTTTTCTTTTTGGGCGCCCAGTCACGCATGCCGGGAATCGCCCCGCCGGCGATGGCCCACAGGTACAGGCTCGCCGTGCTGCCGTAGGGGCTGTAGCGCCGCTGGTACTTGGCGAACAGTTGTGGCGTGATGCGGCGATGGTGATAGAGCATACGCATGCCGCGCTGGATTGCCAGGTCGTCCCACGAGAGCACGTTTGGGCGCTCAAGGCAGAACAGTAGAATCATCTCGGCGGTCCAACGGCCGATGCCCGGGAGCTCGTCGAGGGCGCGAATGGCTTCCTCGTCCGGCATGTGTGCGACGGCTGCGAGGTCGAACGCGCCCGTCTCGATGCGCCGCGCGAACTCCACGAGGTAGCCCGCCTTGCGAAACGTCATGCCGAGCGCCTGCAGCTCGCCCTCGCCCGCGGCGAGTACCGTTTCGGGCGTGACCTCGCCCAAGCGTTCGCACATGCGTCTCCAGATGGTAGCCTGTGCCTTGGTAGAGATTTGCTGGCCGATGATGTGGTGCATGACGGAAGAGAACAGGTCAGGATCGATTTCGCGCTCGACAAGTCCTATACGCTCGATGGCATCGCCGAGTTTGGGGTCGCGCGAGGCGAGCCACGATGTCTCGATTTCTCCGTAGCGAAACACCGCCATGGCGATTCTCCTTCGTCACATTCGGCTCTCTATCGCATATGATATCCGCGTTGGGAGAAGAAGGGGCATCCTTCTTTAGTAAATGCAGACAAGAGCGATTCTGCGAGTAGCCCTGTTGTTTGGGGAGGCGCCATGAGTGTTCAGCTTCGTACTATCAATCGAACCGAGGCGCCCCTGCTTGAGCCGCTCTATCTCGAGTTGGCGCGGCATCACAATGAGGCATCGGCGCATTTCAAGGGAAGCTACCCCTCTGTTTCCGTCGAGGACCAGATAAGGGAATGCGCCGAAGATATTGCTAGCGGTAAATCCTCTGTGGCGGTCGCCGAGCAGGATGGCGGAATCGTGGCATTTTGCAAGGTGGACATCGTTGGTGATCGAGGCTACCTCGAAGAGCTGGTAGTAAAGCCGGAATACAGAGGGCAGGGGATAGGCTCGAAGCTCATGGATTGGGCCGACGGCGTCTTTCTCGAACATGGAGTCTGCCAAGTGGAGCTGTTGGTTGTTGTGGGTAATGAAGATGCGCGCCGCTTCTATGAGCGGCGAGGGTTCCTGCCTTCGGTGCTGGAGATGAAGAGGGTCCGGCCTACAGTGCGCTGACGCATTTTGAGAAGCAAACAAGAACTTACGAGCTTCGTTCGCAGCGGTATGGTCAAATCACCCTTTGAGAGGGCATCTGGAGGCCGTCGCGAACGTATGGTGATGCGAATCGGACGGTCGCCAGCGGGAAAGAATGGCTTTTGGCGCGATGGCCGGCCCGGCAGAGCGCCCGTCACTACCTCAATCGCCGCCTGCGATATCCCGTGCTTGCCCCCTCGCAGGGTGATTTGACCACATCAGCAATCGCGAACAGCGAGAAAGGATGCGATGTGGGAGCGGTGGTCTTATCAATCCCGCTGGCATTTGCGATTGATAAGCGGCTGAATCGCAGATGTTGACCGCTATGCCCATGTTCCTTCGATCCGTTAGCAAGGTATAGAAAGCTTCAGAGATGCCGTTGACGCCTTATACTATGTGACGTATAGTGTGCATAGCATAGTATATGGCGAAGGGAGGTGTGCGGATGGAGGCCCAGATGAAACGCGGCTTTTTGGAGGCCTGCGTGCTCGCGGCCGTCTCGGGCGAGGAGTCCTACGGCTACCAGATTGTGAAGGACGTGCCGGCGAGCATGGGGCTCACGGAGTCGACGCTCTATCCGCTCTTGAAGCGCTTGGAGAAAGCAGGGTGCATCACGGCGCGTTCTGCGGAGCACAACGGGCGGCTGCGCCGCTACTACCGCATCACGGACGCCGGGCGCGAGCGCGTCGTTGAGTTTCTGGCCGGGTGGCCGTCCGTGCAGGAGATCTACCGTTACGTGGAGGGGGCGCACCATGACGCGCGATGAG
>CAUGVQ010000133.1 GCA_959602875.1 uncultured Collinsella sp.
CGGACAACATGGCTGCCGGCCCCGCCTCCTACGGCATGACCGACACCATGGGCCGTATGCACTCCAGCGCCCAGTTCGCCGGCTCCTCCTCGGTGCCTGCGCACGTAGACATGATGGGCCTCATCGGCATGGGCAACAACCCCATGGTCGGTGCGACCGTCGCCTGCGCCGTCGCCGTGAACGCCGCGCTGAACGCGTAAGGATACGTTGCATCTGACGCACGTCCAAGACGCAACTTGAACGGCAGCGCCGTCGCTTGGGACTCCGAGCGACGGCGCTTTTTCGTTAGCAGACGACGCTTGGGCGGTATGCTGGCGCGCCTTGGGCAGCGGACAGCCCACAGAACCGTGGTCAGCTCACGGTGACAGCAGCCAGCCCACGGTGGCAAGACAGGGGCTCGCCCGTCCAACAGTGACTCGCCCGCCTGAATCGAGAGGAATCCCATGGCTTCACACGGCACCGACTGCAGCTACGACGTGCTCGTCGTAGGGTCCGGCATCGCAGGTGTGTCAGCAGCCATCGAAGCTGCGCGGGCAGGCGCGCGCGTTTGTCTCGCCACCCAGGGAAAGCTCTTTGGCGGATCGAGCTTCTTTCCCGGCACGTGGGGGCTTGGCCTTATTGCCCCAACAGACGATGCGGACGAGCGCGACCTTGCCGCAACCATCAAGGCGGTGGGTTGCGACATGGCGATTCCCAAGCTCGTCGAAACCTTCGTGCATGGAATACGCCCTGCCTTGGCGTGGCTTGAGGAGCTCGGCGTCACGCTCGAGAAGCCTGCGGATGCCGCGCGCGCTCAAGAGGACGCCTTCATCCCCTGCTTCGACCATACGCATCGCCTCTGGCGCGGCCTCACGCGCACGAGCATGGAGCGCGCCTTCGGTCAGGAGATCGAACGCCTGGGCATCGATGTACGAACTGGATGGGAGCTAATCGACCTTATCGACGACTCGGATTCTCCGCTCTCCCCCTCCGGCTCTTATGCTCTCGCTCCCCTTACCGCCGATCCTTGGGAACAGAGCACAAACGTCTCTCGCGACGACAGACATATCCGCGGCGGCATCTTCTTCGATAGCGCATGCCAGCGCACGGTCGCTCTCCCCTCGCGCGCAACCGTGCTCGCCACCGGTGGCACCAGCGGCCTTTTTGCACGACGCCTTACCGCGCGCGACGTGACGAGCTCCGTTCAGGGCATCGCCCTCGCGCACGGCTGTACCCTCATCAATATCGAGTTCATGCAGATGATGCCCGGACTCATCTCGCCTAAGCGCAACCTCGTCTTCAACGAGAAGTCGTTTCGCTACGCTGACACCGATCCGGCCCTCGCTCGCGACCTCCTTACCGAACGAAGCACCCACGGACCTTTCACCGCACGGTTAGCAACACGCGAGGTCGATCTTGCCATCGCAGCTTGCGGCGAGCGAGGCATGAAGGTCCGCTACCGCTTCCCCGAGCATAACGTCCCCGAGTTCGTGCGCACATTCAGCTCTTGGCTTAGCGAGGAACAGGGCATTTGCGCGGGCGAGGAGCTCATCATAGCGCTCTGCGCTCATGCATCGAACGGCGGCATCCTCATTGATAGCGACGGGGGCTGCGGTCCTGCGGGGCTCTATGCCGCAGGTGAGGCCACAGGAGGCATGCATGGCGCCGACCGCATCGGCGGACTCTCAAGCGCCAACGGGCTCGTCTTTGGCAGGCGTGCGGGCAAAGCTGCTGCCGCATACGCGTTGAGCATCGACGGCGACGAAGCAGAAGGCGCGCCGCACGCCGTCTCATATCCACAGAATGCCAGCGATTGGTCCTCTACTGAGATGGTCCGCCTCCCTCTGCCTACGAGCGTTGACGCCGCCGCGATGACCGACAAGCTTCGCCGCACGATGCAGCGCTCTGCAATGCTTCCGCGAACCGCAGAGGGTCTTACCGGCGCCCTGGTCGATCTGGAGGAGCTAGAGAGGTTCTTGAGGGCGCAAGATAGTCATTGCGGGGCTACGGGGCTCTCAAGCGAGACGCTGGCCAACACCCACGCGCAGGCCGCAACGCTGGGTGCTCAGCTGCTCCTCGGCCGGGCAATGCTTACCGCCATGCTTACGCGCACGGAGAGCCGCGGAGCGCACTTTCGGGCGGACTTTCCCGAGCAGAATAAGAACTTCGATTTGCCGATCGCCGTCCGACTGTCGACATCAGCCTCGCACGCTAGGAGAAACTAGGCGAAACCTCTTGCACCCGGAGAGCATATTTCGAAAAATCACGGACTGACTTCAATTACTGGTTATGTCCGGCTTTGTCCGGTTGTGTCCGGTCAAGGGGGCGTTTCAGCAGGATTCAAATGCGCCCAAACCGGACAGCAAGCAAGAAAAACGGAAACCAAATTCATGGTTTCCGCAGGTAAATCGTGGTGGACCGTCAGGGATTCGAACCCTGGACCTTGGGATTAAGAGTCCCCTGCTCTAGCCAGCTGAGCTAACGGTCCAATATGTCTGGAAACTGATGGGGTGGGTACAGGGACTCGAACCCTGGACCTACGGGACCACAACCCGTCGCTCTAGCCAACTGGGCTACACCCACCATGTCTCCGTGCGCAGTGCGCTTAGCTATTATGGCAGTCCTCGCAGGCGCGCGCAAGCCCCAATTTGAAGAAAATTCTTCTCTTTAGGATTCTTGTGAAATGCGCAGGTAGACCACGGTTTCTTACGTGATGGAGCTACGCTTCCGCGCGAACGCGGTCAACAATCCAGCTTACCGCGCACGACAGGAGAACACCCGTCAGCGCACCGCAGCAATCAATGGCGACATCGGTCACCAACCCGGACCGCCCCGGAACGAATAGCTGAATCGTCTCATCGATCGAGGGCACCATCACCAGAAAGACTGCAAGGTAGAGCAAGTCAATCCGCCACGCGATCCTCGTCACGCAAAACGCGCTCGAGGCGAGCACCCCCAGCACAAGGTATTCGGTGAAATGCGCCGTCTTGCGCACGAGGAAGTTCGTTACCCATGCGGACGGCGCGCCGACCGCGTCAAGGGCCGAGCGGATCACATCGACCACAAACAGGCTGAGGCTTCCGCTCCCCCCTCCGGGAACAAGTGAGTTGCCCCAGATGAAGAGCGTGAAGACGAGCGTTGCGACGAGCCAGGGTTTCGAAACTCCGCGCACGACTTTTAGGCCTCCGCGCGCAGACGGGGCAGAGATGCCGTGCCGCCCTGAATGACGCTCAGGTACTCACGGCTCGTGCGACGGACGCTCTTGGAGGACACGTGGTCGAACTCATCCTCAATGAGCTCGTTGACGTGCATATGACGCTCCGTGGCAAGAGCTCCTTCGTTTACCGCTGCCGCGCGCTCGGGACTCGGCGGAACCGCCGTGGGCTGGGTGAGCGCCGCAGTAGGGCGCATGTGCTTGCCCATGTAGACGTTGCCCGTGGATTCCGCGTCGGGCGCAGCCTCTTCCGCGAGAATGGCGAGGGCGGATGCCCACATATCCTCATGACCCGAGTAATCGGCCATCTCGACCGTGGGCACGGTCTCGGCCTCCTCATGGTGCATGACCTCGATGGGATCGCGCGAGATGCGCTTTGAGGCAAGCTCCTCGCCATCGATGCTATCGAGGGAGGCAATGGCGGCAAGGCGTGCAGAATCGGTATCGTAGGCGTCGTCCGCAGCGATCTCGGAGGTCTGCGCAGGTTCGGGCTCGCTCGCCACGCCGGCGAGGGCCATGAACACGGCGGTTGAATCCGCCACCGGCTCGCTCGCGGGCGCGGCAGCGGCGTTCTCGGCGCGCTCGCTCTCACGCTTGAGCTCCTCGAACGCGATTTCGTAGATGTCCTTGGAGTAGCGCGGGTCGCAGCTGATGGGTGACGACTCGTCGAGCATAGAGTCGATTTCTGCCCACGCCTCCGCCTCACTGGGTGCACCCTGGGCGCGCGCGATCACAGGAACACCCTTGGGAGCGCGACGGCCACCGAAGAAGCGCTCGACATCGGCCTCGTCCGCATCGCCGAACAGGCTTGTGGAGGTGGCAGCGTAGTCGTGCGATTCGGCCTCGGCAGCGGCGGTACGCTCGGAGCCGCGCATCGCCATGTGGCCGACGA
>CAUGVQ010000134.1 GCA_959602875.1 uncultured Collinsella sp.
AAAACGTTTTCTTACGCGTTTTGCCCCGCACGTTTTGACCCCGTCCCCAAATGTGTGCCCAAATGTGCAGCTACGCGTGGTCAAGCAGGCATACGGCCCATGCGCCAATGCCGGCGCCCTCGCCCTCCCAGCCGAGGCGCTCGGTGGTAGTGGCCTTCACGCCCACCTGTTCAACGGAAACACCAAGGGCACGTGCCAGGTTCTCGCGCATTGCCTCGCGATGCGGGCCGATCTTGGGCTCTTGGGCAGCGATGGTGCAGTCCGCGTCCACAAAGGTATAGCCGCGCTCACGGGCATAGGCCATCACACGGCTGAGCAACACAAGCGAATCTGCCCCCTTATAAGCCGGGTCATCATCGGGAAAGAGCTTGCCGATATCACCCCCGCGGCACGCGCCGAGGATCGCGTCGGCGAGGGCATGAGCGAGCACGTCGGCATCGGAGTGGCCGAGAAGCCCCTTGTTGTGCGGAATGTCGACGCCGCCAATGATGCAGCGGCGGCCCTCCACCAAACGATGCACGTCGTATCCGTGTCCTATGCTCAGCACGGCAATCCTCCTTTTAGCTTGCGCGCGCCCGCAACAGCGCCTCCACCAGCGGCAGGTCCTCGGGAACGGTCACCTTGATGTTGTCGCGCGACGCCTCGACGCCCACAACGACCCCGCCCGCGTGCTCCACAAGGGAGGCGTCGTCCGTTCCCACAAAGCCGTCCGCCGCCGCGCAATCGATAGCTTGCGAAAGCGAGCGAGCGCGAAACACCTGCGGTGTCTGCACGCACCAGAAGCGCGAGCGCGGCGGGGTATCGACAAAGCGAGCGCCCACCTCCTGCTCTTCGACCGTCTTCAACGTGTCGATGGCGGCCTGTCCGCAGACCACGCCGTCGCGGCGCGGGTCGCGTAGAAGCTCTGCCACCGCCAAATCGATGGTTGCCGGGCTGATAAGCGGTCGAGCGGCGTCGTGGATGGCAATAACGTCATATCCCGCAGGAACGGCTGCAACGCCCGAGACAGTTGAATCTTGCCGCTCGGCACCCGCGTCCGCAAAGGCGACCGGTGTCGCGAGCGGATAGGGGTCGATGGCGGCCTCGCGCATCTCTTGGCGGCGCGCGGGCTGGCAGACGATGACGATATGGCCGATCGTACGCGCACGGTCAAACGCCGCAAGCGTCCAAGCGATGAGCGGCCTGCCTGCCGCCTCGACCAAAAGCTTTCCGCCGGGGTTGCCAAAGCGCGTGCCCGAACCCCCGGCAACAATCACCGCACAAGCAACACCCTCCGGCACGCCATCACGCATGCACGACGCGGCGCCATCCGCCACGGGAGCGGTGCCGACGCTCTCCATCAGGCGTTCCCCCGCTTGCCCTGGATGCGGTAGAGCGAGTCAGCCAGAATCGTCGGGTTGTTGACGCCAATGTCCACCAGACGCTCGGGGTTGGTGCGGATATCGTCCATAAGGTCCTGAAGCGAGCCGTACTCGTCGACGATGCGCTCGGCCACGCCGTCGCGCACGACCGAAACCTGGGAGAGCGTACGCAGTCCCAGGGGCGTCATGACCGAGTCCTCGTCGAGGTCGTCGTAGCCCAGCACCTCGGCCACGCGCTGCGGGTTGGTGAGGTCGCGCGGGGTCATGTCGGCAAACTTCTCGCGAATGCGGTGTGCGTTCTCCTCCGAGGAGTCGCGCGCATAGTCGCGGATCATAAGGTCGTACTCGTTGTCGATCGATTCGCCGGCGAGCTGCTCAAGCTGCATACGCACGATCTTGCCTTGCGTACCGAGCTTGACGATGCAGCGCTTGAGCTCGGCCTTGGACTGCTGGAGAATCTCAAAGCTCGAGAAGATGTCGGTGATGTCGGCGAGCGTCACATAGTCGTCGAGCTCGAGGCCCGTCAGGTGCAGCAGCTTGCGGTCGAGCTGGGTGCGCGTGGTCTGCAGCGTCGAGACGAGCTGGTTCACCGAGCTCATAATCTCGGGCACGGTCTGGATCTGATAGCTCTTGCCGTGCACGTAAACGTTCACTACAGCGCGGCGCGACGAGACCGAGATCACAATCGCATCGGTCAGCACGCTCATGCGGGCGGCCGTGCGATGGCGCATGCCTGTCTCGCTCGTGGCGAGCGACGGATCGGGGTTGAGGTGGAAGTTTGCGCGCAAAATCTGGGTCACGTCACCGTCGATGACGATGGCGCCGTCCATCTTGGAGAGCTCAAAGAGACGGTTGCTGGTAAACGAGATGTTTAAGGGAAAACCGTCGTTACCGGCGGCAAGCACGCTTTCCTCGTCGCCCACGCAGATAAGGGCGCCAAGGTGGCCGGCAATAATCATGTCGAGGGCGGCGCGGATAGGCTGCCCTGGGGCGGTCAGACGAATCGCCTCGTCCATACGCTTGTTGAGCTCTTCTTTATCCAACGTGCTACTCCCATCTCATACGTAAAACATCACTATTATTTGTATTGTCGCATGAAAACGCCCCCGGCCGAAACGGCACGAGGGCGTTTTATCGAAAAGTTTTATCGGGATCCGGCGCCCGCCTGAACGGCGCCGCCGGAGCCGCCGGCTGCAAGTGCGGGAGCACCGCCGCCGGAGCGCGGTGCGGGCTCAAAGCTCGCCCCAAGCGCACCATGCTCGCGCGGGGCGGGAATCTCGCCTGTGCCATGGGTGAACACAAACGCATCGTCCACCACATCGCAAACGACCGTGTCGCCGGCTCCCCACTCGCCTGCCAGGAGTTCCTCAGAAAGCGGGTCCTCAATGAGGCGCTGGATAGCACGGCGCAGCGGTCGCGCACCGTTGGTGAGGTCGGTGCCTTCGGAGACGATCTTGGCAATGGCCGCGTCGGTGAGACGGATGTTCATGCCGTTTGCGATGAGGCGCTGGCGCAAGTCGTCGACGAGGAGCTCTGCAATCTTGGTCAAGCTCTCGCCCGAGAGCTTCTGGAAGACCACGATGTCGTCCACGCGGTTCAAGAACTCGGGACGGAACAGGCGCTTGAGCTCGCCCATCGCCCGGCTCTTGATCTCGCCCGAGCTGAGCCCCGCCTCGCCCGTGGTGCCAAAGCCCACGCTTGAGGTGGCAGCGATCTCGCGCGCACCCACGTTGGAGGTCATGATGATGACCGTGTTGCGGAAGTCGACCGTCTTGCCCTGGCCGTCGGTCAGGCGTCCCTCGTCAAGCACCTGAAGCAGGATGTTGAAGATATCCGGGTGCGCCTTCTCGATCTCGTCGAAGAGCACGACCGAATACGGGTGCCGACGCACGGCCTTGGTGAGCTGACCGCCCTCCTCGTGGCCCACGTAGCCCGGAGGCGAGCCGATGAGTTTGGAGACCTCGTACTCGCTCGCAAACTCGCTCATGTCGAAGCTAATGAGCGCATCCTTGCTGCCAAAGAGGTACTCGGCGAGGGTCTTGGCAAGCTCGGTCTTACCCGTGCCCGTGGGGCCGAGGAAGATGAACGAGCCGCCTGGGCGGCGCGGATCCTTGAGCGGCGAGCGACTGCGGCGGATGGCCTTCGCCACGGCGGCGACGGCCTCGTCCTGACCGATGATGCGCGTCTTGAGGACGCTCTCGCACTGCAGAAGGCGACGGCTCTCGTCCTCGGTAAGCGACGAGACGGGCACGCCGGAGGTGGCGGACACGATGTCGGCAATCTCGGCCACGTCGATGGTAAGCGGGCTCGCGTCCATCTCGGCCGTCCAGGCGGCACGCGCCTCGGAGAGGGCAATCTCGGCCGTCTTCTGCTCCTCTTTGAGCTCAGCGGCGCGATTCATGTCGTCATGCTCGGTGGCATCCTCCGCCTGGCTCGCGAGCTCGGCCACGCGCGCCTCGGCGGCACGGACGTCCTCGGGCGCGCGGTTCTTAGCGATGCGCGCGCGGGCGCCCGCCTCGTCGATAAGGTCGATCGCCTTATCGGGCAGGTAGCGGTCCTGGATGTAGCGAGCAGACAGGCTCGCGGCCGCCTCAATGGCAGCACGTGTGTAGCGCACGTGGTGGTGCTCCTCG
>CAUGVQ010000135.1 GCA_959602875.1 uncultured Collinsella sp.
GTGTTTGACCCCCGCGCCAGGTGGTCCGCGCTGGTGGGGTGCTTCCGGGGGGGGGTGAGCGCGGACACCCGCGGGCGCGGGCGCGCCCCCAAGGCGGAGCAGGCGCTGCGCGACGATGCCGCCCGCAAAGACGACCTCGTCACCTACCTCGCCCACGATCTCAAGACGCCGCTTGCAAGTGTGGTGGGCTATCTTTCGCTGCTGGAGGAAGCGCCCGATCTGCCGCTTGAGCAGCGCGCCCATTTCTGCGGCATAGCGCTCGAGAAGGCGCGGCGCCTCGACGCCCTTATCGAGGAGTTTTTCGATATCACACGCTTCGACTTCCACGATATGGTGCTCACGCGCGGCTACGTGGACCTCTCGCTTCTGCTCGCGCAGGTGGTGGACGAGTTCTACCCAACGCTTTCCGCCCAGAACAAGGATGCCGAGGTCGATGTGCCGGAGGAACTCTCGATGCTGGTCGATGCGGACAAGATGGCGCGCGTGTTCAACAACGTCATGAAAAACGCCATCGCTTACAGCTACGAGGGCTCGACGATTCGCGTGAGTGCCCGTCGTTTGGGCGCAGCGTCGGCCGCGGCTTCCACCTCGCAATCGTCGGGCAATACTGGCGCAGCTGTTCATGCCGAGGGGCCGGTTGAGATTCGCTTTGAGAACCAGGGCGACCCCATTCCCGCTCCCAAGCTCAAGGTGATTTTCGAGAAGTTCTATCGTCTCGATGCTGCGCGTGCCACCAACCACGGCGGGGCTGGCTTGGGGCTTGCCATTGCCAAGGAGATTGTGGCGGCGCACGGCGGGACCATCTCCTGCGAATCGTCGCCCGAGCACACCGTGTTCATCATTGTCCTGCCGGCATAGCGCGCTGCATCTGCCCGCGCGTGTTTGGGTACAAGCGGCTACAAGCGCACGGTGTTTGTCGAAAGGTCTCTGTCGGTGGCGAATGTCTTTGAATATCTCGGCTACGAGCTCGCTTCATTTGACGAGCGACCGGTGAATGCCATCGACGCTGCCATATTCTCGCAGGCAGCCATGATCGACGGAGCGGGTATCGTACCCTTTGTCCCACGCACGCCTGCCGCGCTCTCGCGGCTGCGCACGCTGGTGGCACCCGCCGCGCTTCGCGCCGCGCGGTTTGAGGACCTGGCGCGTGCCGAGCGCTTCGACACGATGTTTACGGGGTTTGTGCCCGAGGATCTCAAGAAACTCCTCTTTGCCCTCATTGCGAGTCCGCGCTTCCGCGACATGCGGCTCATAGGTTACAAGGCGACTTTTGACGAGACAACGCACACGCAGTTCTCCGCGACGACGTATCTGTGGCGCGACAGCCTGGCGCTTGTTGCCTTCCGTGGGACCGATACCTCATTCTGCGGCTGGCGCGAGAACTTTGACATGACCTACAAGCCCGTGGTGCGCGCGCAGCGCCTTGCGCGCTCCTATCTGGAGACCATGGCGGCGCACCTGCCGTGCCCCCTTGTGGTGTGCGGCCATTCCAAGGGTGGCAACCTTGCGCTTTTTGCTGCGCTTACCGCCGCGCCCAAGGTGCAGTCCCGCATCGAGCATGTGTGGGCGCTGGATGCGCCGGGGTTCAAAGCGGGGGCGTTTGACGAGGACGCCTACCGCCCGCTCGAGGGCCGCATCACGCGTATCGTGCCGCAGGACTCCATCGTGGGGATGCTGCTCGAGCACCATGGTGGCGAGCGCTGTGTAGAGAGTTTTGCTACGGGGCTCGATGAGCATTCCGTCTTTTCGTGGGAGACGCGCGGCGAAGACTTTGTGGCGCGCGAGCGGGTGAGCGACGCCTCGCAGGCGCTCCGCGCGGTGGCTGCCGAGTGGCTCGCAAGCATGGACGACGCCCGTAAGGAGCAGGTGGTGGAGGCGCTTTTTGCCGCCATTGCCGTGAGCGGGGCCAAGAGCGCGGCGGAGATCTTTGCGGGCGGGCCTGAGCTCGGCCGGGCGGCGGCCCGTGCCCTGCGCGAGCTCGACCCCGACGAGCGGGATGTGCTCACGCAGGAGTTTGGCAACCTCGCCGGTATTGTGGCGCGCCGCGTCGGACAGGATGTGGCGAGCGCGCTCTTCGACTGGATGGGTTAGCGGCTCTCGCGCACCCGGCCTCCGCGTACCTCCCACGTGCGCGTAGTGCAAGCGTTAAGAAACGCCCGGTCATGGCTTACCAGCAAAAGTGCGCCAGGGTAGGCGGCGAGCGCGCGTTCGAGCGCCTCGGTTGAGTGCAGGTCAAGGTGGTTGGTCGGCTCATCCATGATGATGAGAACAGGGTGGTCGAGCATTCCTGCGGCGAGCATGAGCTTGCGCAGCTCGCCGGGGCTCGTGCGCGCGCCTGTGAGGATGCGGTCGGGGTCTGAGTTGAGCTGCGCCACGGTAGAGAGCGCCTGTCCGCGCGCGCCGGGGGAGAGCGCCCGGATGCCCTTGAGCACGCGCTCGCGCTCTGCGGGCGTGGGCTCCTGCGGAATATCGAGCACGGTGAGGTCCGGTGCAAGGAGCGTGCGGATGTGCGAAAGAAGCGTCGACTTGCCGGCGCCGTTGGGCCCCACGATGGCAATATGGTCGGTGTTGCCTACACAGAGCTCAGGGATCTCGAGCGTGCTTGGGCCGCAGGGGATGTCCGTGGGCACGATGCGCACGAGGGTCTTACGCGGGCACGGGCGGGCGTCCAGCCAGAGGTCGCCGTCGTAGCGCTTGGTCACGTACGCTGCGGCAACCCGCTTTTGCGCGGCCTCCATACGCGCCCCCATCTGGGCGGAGAGGCGTCCGCGGGCGCCGTCTTGACCCGAGTAGACGGCGAGGTCGATCTTGGCCTTTGCCGACTTGTCCTTGGGGTCGATCTTGCGCTTGCTGCGCCGCGCGTCTGCGCGCGCCGCTTCATGCTCGCGGCGGTCGCGCTCCTGCGCTAGGCGGGCCAGCTCGTCTTTAGCGCTCTTGCGTTCTCGGGTGAGGCTTTCGCGCTCGAGCGCCGCCTGAGCGTGCGCTGCCGTGTAGCCGCCCGGCCTCACGACGATGCCGCCATTTTCAAACGAGACGCAGCGTTCGGCGAGCGCATCCAGAAGGGCGCGGTCATGGCTCACCAAGATGCCGATGCCCCTAAAGCGCGCGAGTGCCCGGGTAAGCTCGTCGCGGGCGTCGCCGTCGAGGTGGTTGGTCGGCTCGTCTGCCACCAGAACGTCGGGACGGCGCCAAAGCGCCACGGCGATCTGGATCTTTTTGCGCTCGCCGCAGGATAGCTCGGCAAAGCGCCAGGGCATATCGTCTTCGATCCTAAAGATCTCGCGCAGCTCGCGAGCCGCGCGGCCATAGTCGGCGGCAAAATCGAAGAGCCCGTCTGGTTCGTCATCGACCTCCTGCGCACAGAGCACCGAGACAAGCCCCGCAGTCACGCTTCCGCGCTCGGGCACAATCTCGCCCGTGGCGATGCGCGCGAGCGTTGTCTTGCCGCAGCCGTTGTCGCCTAACAGCCCCGTCCAACCGCAGGGGAAGGTGACCGATACGTCTTGCAAGAGGGGAGTAGGGGCGGAAGGATAGGTGTAGGTGATATGGGAAAGCACGAGTTGCATGGGCATCTCCTAACGTGAGCGCCGCGCACCGAGGGGCGCGCCGAACGCTTGGGGAACAGGTGAGAGATGTCTAGCGGATACGCAACCTCGTGAACCAATCTGTCGCAGGGGCCGTACGTCGCATGCACGGCAAATCCGCTTCAGTATAACGCAGGATGGTGCGCCTTACACATCCCTAACATGTCTCTTTCAGCTGCCTGAACTCGGACGCGTACCATCAAGCGAGCTATCACGCTTGATATGGGCGCCTTGGGCGCGCATAACGTTTGGAGGTACTCAGGTGGATACTGCTGAGCAGAGCTGGGCGGCAGAGGTCGAGGCGGCGGCAGCGCGCGAGCGGGGCGAAGTTGTACCCCCGGCAGCCGGCGATGCCAAGTCGGAGCAT
>CAUGVQ010000136.1 GCA_959602875.1 uncultured Collinsella sp.
GTTCGACCAGCGCGCAGACTCTGCAAGCGAGTGCGTACAGCTCATCTCCCAGGGCGAGCGTCCCAACGTGCGCTCCGCCAAGGTTTATGCGCTTGAAGGCAGCCTTGCGCAGGCGGACGTCGAGGCCATCCAGCACTACGTGGTGAACCCCGTCGAGGCGCGCCTCGCGAGCCTCGAGCTTCCCGCGACCCTCAAAGTCGATGTGCCCGAGCCCGCTCCCGTCGAAGTGCTCGATGGCTTCCGCGAGCTTGACGAGGCGGGTCTTGCCTCCGTCATCGCCGAGCGCGGCCTTGCCATGGACGAGGCGGACATCGCCTTTTGCCAGCAGTACTTCCGCGAGGAAGACCGCGACCCCACCATCACCGAGATTCGCGTGATCGACACCTACTGGTCCGACCACTGCCGCCACACTACCTTTGGCACTGTGCTCGATAACGTCGCCATCGACGACGACGTCGTGCAGGCCGCCTTCGACCGCTACATGGAGATCCGCCACGAGCTGGGCCGCGACGCCAAACCCGTCTGCCTCATGGACATGGGCACCATCGGCGCCAAGTACCTCAAGAAGACCGGCCAGCTCACGAACCTTGACGAGTCCGAAGAGATCAACGCTTGCACCGTCAAGGTGACGGTCGATGTCGACGGCGAGGACCAGGACTGGCTCTTCCTCTTCAAGAACGAGACGCACAACCACCCCACCGAGATCGAGCCCTTCGGCGGTGCTGCCACCTGCGTGGGCGGCGCCATCCGCGACCCGCTCTCCGGCCGCAGCTACGTGTACCAGGCCATGCGCGTCACCGGCGCATCCGACCCCACGGTCCCCGTGTCCGAGACACTTGCCGGCAAGCTTCCACAGCGCAAGCTCGTGACCACCGCTGCCGCCGGCTACTCCAGCTACGGCAACCAGATCGGTCTTGCCACCGGTCAGGTCAACGAGCTATATCACCCCGGCTACACCGCCAAGCGCATGGAGGTCGGCGCTGTCGTGGGCGCCACTCCGGCCTCCCACGTGCGCCGCGAGTGCCCCGCACCCACCGACAAGATCATCCTGCTCGGCGGCCGCACCGGCCGTGACGGCATTGGCGGCGCCACCGGTTCTTCCAAGACGCAAAACACCGACTCCATCGAGACCTCCGGCGCCGAGGTGCAGAAGGGCAACGCCCCTGTCGAGCGCAAGCTCCAGCGCCTGTTCCGCCGCGGCGACGCCTGCCGACTCATCAAGCGCTGCAACGACTTTGGCGCCGGCGGCGTCTCAGTCGCCGTGGGCGAGCTTGCCGACGGCCTGTACGTCGACCTCGACATGGTGACCAAGAAGTACGACGGCCTGGACGGCACCGAGCTCGCCATCTCCGAGTCTCAGGAGCGCATGGCATGTGCCGTGGCCGACGAGGACGTCGAGGAGTTCATGGGCTATGCCGCCGAGGAAAACCTCGAGGCCACTGTCATCGCCGAGGTCACTGCCGAGCCGCGCATGCGCATGGCTTGGAACGGCGTGGCCATCGTCGACCTCTCCCGCGAGTTCCTCAACTCCAACGGCGCGCCCAAGCATCAGGAGGCCCATGTGGTCGCCCGCAGCGTGTGGCAGCCAAGCTGGGAGGGCACAACGCTCGCTGAGCGCATGACCTCGCTCGTCACCGACCTCAACGTCGCCTCCAACAAGGGTCTCGCCGAGCGCTTTGACTCCACCATCGGTGCCGCCACCGTGCTCATGCCCTTCGGCGGAAAGACGCAGCTCACGCCTTCCGAGGCTATGGTCGCCAAGTTCCCTGTAGACGGCGAAACCACCACGGCATCCGCCATGTCCTGGGGCTTCAACCCCTTCCTCATGGAGGCAGACCAGTTTGCCGGCGCCTACCTCTCCGTCGTAGAGAGCGTGGCCAAGCTCGTTGCCGCAGGTTTCGAACATGAGAAGGCATACCTCTCTTTCCAGGAGTACTTCGAGCGTCTGCGCACCCAGCCTGAGCGCTGGGGCAAGCCTGTCGCCGCGGTTCTTGGCGCCCTGATGGCCCAGATCGACCTCGGTGCCGGCGCCATCGGTGGCAAGGATTCCATGAGCGGAAGCTTTGAGCAGGACGGTCAGGAGCTCAACGTCCCGCCGACGCTCATCAGCTTCGCCGTGGCCGTGGGCCATGCCGCGCGCGCCGTCTCCCCCGAGTTCAAGGCCGCTGGCAACCGCGTGGCACGCATCGCGCCGGCTGTCTACGGCGAGGATTATCGTCCCGACGCAGCTCAGCTCATCGACGTGTTTAAGCTTGTCGAGAGCCTGACCGCCGCGGGCACCGCGCTGGCCATCTCCACGCCCGGCTACGGCTGCGGCGCCGAGAGCCTCTTCAAGATGTGCGTGGGCAACCAGCTTGGCCTCGAGCTTGCCGACGACGTGGATGTCGAGAGCCTCTTCTCCCCGATGTACGGCAGCTTTATCGTTGAGCTTTCCGAGGACGCCGAGCTTGGCGATGTCGCCGAGGGCGTTGTCGTGGAGCCGCTTGGCACCACCGTTGAGGGCTATGTGCTCGAGACCGCCAATGAGCAAATCGACCTCGCGCAACTGCAGGAAGCCTGGGAAGGCGGCATCGAGAGCGTATTTAGCTATCGTCACGCCGCAGCCGACCTTGAGGCCCAGCCGGTCGAAAAGATCGACTTTACCGCCAAGGACATCCACGTGTTCAGCGGCGCCAAGATCGCCCGTCCGCGTGTTATCATCCCCGTGTTCCCCGGCAACAACTGCGAATATGACACCGCCCGCGCCTTCCGCACCGCCGGCGCCGAGGCCGATACCTTTGTGATCAATAACCTCTCGCCCGAGGCTGTTGCCGAAAGCACCCACGAGCTCGCACGTCGCATCCGCGAAAGCCAGATCGTTATGATCCCCGGCGGCTTCTCCGGCGGCGACGAGCCCGACGGCTCCGCCAAGTTCATCACCGCGTTCTTCCGCGCCCCCGAGGTCACCGAGGCCGTTCGCGACCTGCTGCAGGCTCGCGATGGCCTGATGCTCGGCATCTGCAACGGTTTCCAGGCACTCATCAAACTGGGTCTTGTTCCTTACGGCGATATCGTCGACGCCACGCCCGACGCGCCTACGTTGACGTTCAACACCATCGGCCGCCATCAGAGCCGCCTGGTTCGCACGCGCATCGCGTCCAACCTCTCGCCCTGGCTCTCCCAGTGCCAGATGGACGATTCCTATACCGTGGCCATCAGCCACGGCGAGGGTCGCTTCGTCGCCAACGATGAGGTACTCCGCACGCTCGTGGCCAACGGCCAGGTCGCTACGCAGTACGTGGATGAGGCCGGCATGCCCAGCATGAGCCTCGGCGTGAACCCCAATGGCTCCGTTGCCGCTATCGAGGGCATCACCAGCCCCGACGGCCGCGTGTTTGGCAAGATGGGTCACGTGGAGCGTCGCGGCGATAACCTCTATGCCAACGTTCCGGGCAACGCATGGATGCCCGTCTTCGAGAGCGGCGTGGCATACTTCGCGTAAGCACTTCGCGGCACATCGATTGCAGTGTTAGGCGTCGGCCCTTTGGGCCGATGCCTTTTTACACCGCGCTGGCAAACTTGCGTCTATCAGCCCCCGCTCTGCAGATGCGCCGAGCAGTCTGTTCCGTCCTCGCTCGCCGCGTTCCGTCCTCGCCATATCCCTCAACGAGTGGCGGTAAATCACTCATTTTGAAACGAGTGGCGGATAATCGTGCACCCTACAGCAGATTTCGTTTCCAGGATGTTTCAAAAACCGCCACTCATTCGGAAATGTTAGAAAAGCCGCCACTCATTTGAAGCCAGTCCGCTCTCGAGCGGTGACTATCGACGCAAGGCTCGTCCCTCTCAAGCCGTTACGTTTCAAAAACCGCCACTCATCGGCGGG
>CAUGVQ010000137.1 GCA_959602875.1 uncultured Collinsella sp.
CGCTGTACACTGCCTTCGTTACCGGCGGTCAGCTCTTTGGCGTCTGGGGCAATTGGTTTGGTGCGCTCGCATCTACCAGCCTGGTCGTCATCTTCATCCTGCCTACGATCGCCTCGGGCATCAACGATACCCTGAGCGCCATCTGGGCCACGCTCGTTACCCTCAAACAGGGCAAGATCGCCGACCTGGGCCGCTGCATCGCCTCCAAGCCCGGTCGCATCGTGATCCTCGCTGCCTTCATCGGCGGTCCCATTGCCTCTGCTGCCTACGTTATCGCGCTTTCTCAGGCCGGCACCCTTGCCGTGCCCATCGCGGCTCTAAACCCCGCAATCGGCGCGATCCTCGCTCGCATCCTCTACAAGCAGCCGCTTGGCCCCCGTGTTATCACAGGTATCGTGATCTGCGTCATCGCAGGCGTCATGATCGGTAGCACCGGCCTTACCGGCGAGGCTGCACCGGGTATGGCACTTGGCCTGGGCCTGGCTCTTCTCGCCGCCCTGTGCTGGGGTATCGAAGGCTGCGTGGGCGGCTACGCTACCTGCATGATCGACTCGCAGATCGCCATCAATATCCGTCAGCTCGTCTCTGGCATCGGCAACCTGATCATCGTTCTGCCGATCCTCACCCTCGTGTGCGGTGGCACCCTTGCCCAGAGCTACACCTATGTTGCCCAGGCGTTCACCGACGGCTCCTCCGTCATCTTCTTCGCCGTCTCCGGCGCCGCTGCCTACCTCTCCTTTATGAGCTGGTACCGCGCCAATGCCATGTGCGGCACCGCCCTGGGTATGGCCATCAACGGCACCTACACATTCACTGCTCCGTTTGCCACCTGGATCATCCTTGGCCTGGTCATGGGCTTTGACGGCTACGCACTGGCTCCCATCGCCTGGGTCGCTGCCATCGTCAACCTTATCGGCATCTTCTTGATCGCCGTGAACCCGATGGACCTCCTGAAGAAGGACGGTGAGTAACGTGCTGCCTTTGAACTATGCCATGCTCAAGTACTTTACCTGCCATGACGAGGCTTGCGCCGACGACGTCATGGAGGCCCTCAAGGGCGAGTACTCCTCGTTTACCGCTTTTACCAAGCCCAAGATGCAGGAGGCCCTGATGACCGCCGAGAAGAACGGTCTGATCAGCGAGTCCCGCTTTGACCTGGACGGCGCGGGCGAGGTCCGTGTCTACTACAGCGCTGATCAAGAGCAGCGCGACACCATCAATTCCTACATCAAATAGGAAAGGAGCTACCCCATGCGCTATACCGGCGAAGAGGCCATCGGCCTCATTGAGACCCTCGGCATGGTTCCGGCTCTGGAAGCCGCCGACAAGATGCTCAAGGCGGGCGACTGCGAGCTCGTGAGCTACGAGAACGTTGGTTCCACGCTCGTCACCGTCATCGTCAAGGGCGATGTCGCCGCATGCGAGGCCGCCGTCAAGGCAGGCGTCGAGGCCGCATCGGCCATCGGCAAGGTCACGGCGCAAAACGTCATGAAGCGCCCCGTTCCGCCCATCGGCGATGTTGTTTCCGTCCACGACGTGGATTTTTAGGAGGTCCTGATGTCTGAAAGCAAAGGCAACGCATTCGGTGCCATCGAGACCTTCGGCCTCGTGTGGGTACTTGAGGCCGGCGACGCCATGTGCAAGGCCGGCGATGTGAACCTGATTGGTTACGAGAACACCGCCTCCGGCTACATCTCGATTCTTGTCGAGGGCGATGTCTCGGCCGTCGAGGCAGCCGTTCACGCGGGTGTCGAGGCCGTCGAGGCCCTGGGCGCCGAGGTCTACAGCTCGGTTGTCATCCCGCGTCCGCATCCCGATCTGAAGAAGATCACCGATCGCTACCGTCTTGAGAACCTGCTTCCCTACTAAGGAGGTGTGCCATGTCCCTTGTTGACACCGATCTTCGCTCCGTTCAGGAGGCGCGCATCCTTTTGGAGCACGCCGAGGAGTCGAGGGAAGTCCTCGAGGGTCTGCCCGGCACGCTTGTCGACGGATTTTTGGAGGCTCTGCGCGAGCGCTTGCTTCCGCATGCTGCCTCGTATGCTCAGCTTGCCGTAGACGAGAGCGACTACGGCAACGCTGAGGACGAGCAGGCCCTCATCGAGTGGGTGCTCACCGAGCTTCTGGACGACGTGTACGCCCAGATGCCTACGCAGGAGCTCTACTCGCGCAGTGCCACGCATTCCGTCGAGGTGGGCATCTCTAAGGGTACGGTCGTCTCGCTTTTGCCCGACTGGCTGTGCATCCCCACGATGCTTTCGCAGCTTGTGTGTGCCGTTGCATCCAAGAGCCCGATTATCTTCTCGGCTCGTCAGCGTACACATGCCACCTGCAAGGCCGTTATCGAGGACGTGCGCCATGTTGCCGCCGAGTGCCACTATCCGCTCGACGCCCTCACGTATCTGGAGCTCTATGCCCCCGAGGGTGAAGAGTGGCTGGCGGCTCAGCCGACCGTTCGCGTGCTTATTGATTCGCGCGAGTGCGAGCACATCCACGTGGCCGATACCACGGGCAAGGATGTGTACTGCGCGTCGATTGGCAACAACCCGGTCTTTGTGGAGCAAACCGCCGATTTGGCCCTGTGCGCCGAGGAAGTTGTGTACGGCAAGTCGTTTTGCTACGGGATGCTGCCGGGCGCCGAGCAGTCGGTTGTGGTCGAGCAAGCCGTGGACGAGGCCTTTAAGACCGAGCTCAAGCACCGCGGCTGCTACTTCCTTTCCGACGAGGAGTGCCAGCGTCTTTACCGCGTGTGCTTTCGCGAGGACGGGCGCACCTACCGTGAGCTCATTGGTAAATCGGCGTGCGACCTCGCTCGTCGCGCAGACATCGCGGTGCCTGCCTCTACGCGCGTGCTCGTGGCCGAGAAGCCCTATGTCTCCGAGCGCAGCTTTTTCTCGCGCACTAAGTACGGCCCCGTGCTGTCTTACTACGTGGAGGAAAACTGGCGTGACGCCTGCGAGAAGTGCATCGAGCTGATCTTGAACAGCGGCTCGGGCAATGCGCTTTCGATCTTCTCGCGCGATGGCGAAGTTGTCCGTCAGTTTGTGCTCAAAAAGCCGGTGGGACGCATCCTCGTGAACGTGGGCACCGGCATGGGAGCCACCGGCTGCCATTCCACGTTGCCCAAGACCCTCACCGTTACCGGCTGGGAAAGCGCGACGACCTCGAATCTGGGTGTGACCTATCGCGACTTTATCCGCCGGCGCCAGGTTGGGTGCAGCCTCGAGTCTTCTGACCTCTCTCTTCTCGAGGATGCCGGTCTCAACCGGGTGCCGGATCGGAAGATCGTCGCACATATGACCGAACAGCAGCCTGCAACAGAAGTTGCCCCGCAGGACAACACATGGTTTGCAAGCCTGCTTAAAAACATGACCGATTAGAAGAAAAGGAGTACTGATGGATATTCAAGAGTTTGCCAAGCAGCTGTCCGACGCCACCAAGGACATGAGCGAAGAGCAGCGTGCAAACGTCCGCGCGATGTTCACCAAGGTCGCCGACCAGCTCGACCGTCCGCTGGACAGCACCGTTGCCCACACCGAGTGCACCGAGGTGCCCAACGGCCCCACCGAGCGCCATGTTCGCCTGAAGCAGAACTTCCTCAAGCAGGTTCCCTCCATTACCACCTATCGCGCTCGCGCCGTCACCGAGTTCACCCGCAAAAACCCGGGTATGCCCAAGATTGAGCTGCGCGCCAAGTGCTTCCGTTATTGCTGCGAGACCGCCCCGCTGATCATCCAGGACGACGAGCTTATCGTCGGCAACCCCACGGGCGCTCCGCGCGCCGGCGCCTT
>CAUGVQ010000138.1 GCA_959602875.1 uncultured Collinsella sp.
TGGCTCATGGGAAGCGATGAGGGGCCGATGCTGCGCTCCGTGCTGAAAGCTAGGGAAATCGACGCTGCTTGGAAAAACAAAACCTCCAAGACCGCCCAACTGCCTTCTGAAAGGAGCCTCGATGATTCTCATACTCGCAGAGAAGCCGAGTGCTAAGCGCAACTTCGCTAAGGCCCTTGATGGGACTTCTGGAACCTATGGCGGGTCGCAGTATAAAATCTGCGCCCTCCGAGGTCATGTCATGGGGCTGCTTCCGCCCGACAAGCAGGTGCCTGCCGAGCAGTCCGAGGCCATGCAGAAATGGTCGCTGGAAGGGTTGCCCTGGGACCTCGGGCAATTCGCTTGGAAGAAGGGCGTGCTCAAGGGCTGCTCCGATGTCATCTCGGAGTTGAAGCGGGAGCTTGCCGGGGTGGACGAGGTCTGCATCGCGACCGATGTGGACCCTTCCGGCGAGGGTGAGCTTTTGGCATGGGAGGCGCTCGAGAAGTGCGGTTGGCACGGCAAGACGAGCCGCATGTACTTCACCGACGAGGCTCCCGCGAGCGTCCAGAAGGCCTTCAAGGGCCGTAAGATGCTCGGGGCCATGGAGGAGGACGGAGACTTCGTCAAGGCCCACGTGCGTGAGCGCTGGGACCTCGCATCTATGCAGTTCGTGCGTGCCGCGACCTGCATCGCCCGCGACCACGGGTTTCATACGGTCGTGCGCGAGGGGCGCCTGAAATCCGTCATGGTGAAGCTCACGGGCGACCAGCTCGAGGCGTACAACGGCTATGTCAAGAAACCGTTCTTCGAGGCGCGATTCCGCGACGAGAACGGGAATGTCTTCGCGCGTACCTACGAGGACGGGGATGAGTGGCGTTTCGATAGCGCCGAGAAGGTCGATCTGGCCGCGCTCCATGAGTCGGCCGTGGTCGAGGACTCGAGGGCGAAGAAGCATACCGCACCCGGCAAGCTGCTCGACCTTGCGGGGCTATCGGGCATCCTCGCCCGCCGCGGACACAAGCCCGCCGATGTCTTGGCCTGCTACCAGAAAATGTATGAGGACCAGGTGGTCAGCTATCCGCGTACCGAGGACAAGCAGATCACGCCCGAGCAGTTCAATGAGCTGTTGCCCCTCGTGGACAGGATCTGCGCGGTCGTCGGGGTCGATCCAGACATCTGCTCCCACAGGACCGCCCGCAAGACACACGTCAAGGAGGGCGGCGCTCACGGTGCCAACCGACCCGGTCCGAACGTCCCCGCTGCCCTTGGGGCGCTCGATGCATACGGCAAATGCGCCCGCGATATCTACGTCGTGCTCGCCAAGAATTACCTGTCTATGCTCGCCGAGGACTATGAGTATGAGCTCGTAAAGGCGCACGTGAAAGATTTTCCCGAGTTCACGGGCTCGACGCAGATACCGCTGTCGCGGGGATTCAAGGCGATTTTCGATTCCGATGCATCGCAGGAGGAAGCCCAGGAGGGTGCCGAGAAGGAGAATACCGCCGAATTCGGCAAGACCGCCACGCCTTTCTGTTTCGAAGGCGCCAATAAGCGCCCGCAGAAGCCGACCATGAAATGGCTCACGAAGCGCCTCGAGAAGTACAACGTAGGCACGGGTGCCACGCGAACCAGCACGCTCGCCGAGATCACCAAGGACGAGGACCGCGCCCTCATGAGGGAGAAGAAGGGCACGCTGTCCCTCACCGATTGCGGCGTGGTGTCCTACAAATTGCTCGGAGGATGTCAGATAGCGTCGCCTGAAGCAACCGAGAGGCTCTTCAACCAGATGGAGGCTGTCGGCAGGTTCGAGTTGGATGCGAACGATGTGGTGAACTCCGTCACCGATATGGTTGTCCACGATATCGAGGTCATGAAGAAAAACGGCGAGAAGCTCGGCAGCTTGGGACCCGTTGGGTCCAAGGTCGTCGGGAAATGCCCGCGATGCGGTGCAGACGTCATCGACCGCGGCTCCAAGGCCAAGACGTGTAGCTGCTCCTCCAACAAGGGGAAGCGCGATAAGTGCGGCAAATGGGTCCAAACCGAAGGGTGCGGATTCGAGATTTGGAAGAGCGTGGCGGGAAAGAAGCTGACGGCGGCTCAGTTGGGCAAGCTACTCGAGGGCGGTACGACCGGGAAGATCTCGGGGTTCAAGTCGAAAACCGGTAAGGAATTCAGTGCGAAGCTCAGGCTGGCTGCAGATAAGTCGGGCAAGGTCGAGTTCGTGTTCGATGAGAAGAGGAAACGGAAATGAACGGTGAATTAGGGTGCCGCGACACGAGGGGTGCAATGGGTAGAGCGAATGAGGTCACGGTAATCGTGCTCAGGAAGCCCGATTGCGGCAGACATGTGGATAACGGCGAGGCGTTTCGGCTCGTCCGCCCCCTGTTCGAGACGAACGGGCTTGATGTCGGCGACTTCGCCAATTTGGCGAACGGGTTTCTGTTCTCCATTCGCCCTCGCACCGAATCATGGAACGGCACGGAGCGCGATGCCATCATGGCGGGACTCTCATGCCTGGGGTCTCTGGGGTTCTCCGGCTATATCGCACAGAAAGTCCTCGAGGACGAGGTGCCAATCGATGCCTGCGCGGTCGCTCTCGGGGTCGTCGCACTTGTCGCGGGTACGGCAGTCGTGGCGGGCGGCATCCTTACCGGCATGAAGGGCATCCGCGCCATCGGCAGGCATCTGTTTGCAAGGAGGCTCGCGTGAACCAAGTCGAAGCCGAGTCCGAGGGTAACGGTATCCCTCTGCGCTTTGCCTTCATCGCGCCCGCGCTGTTCGATGTCTCGCTTCTCGGCGCGGGGCTGATGACCCTTTCGGCGAGTCTGCCCGAGGATATCGCGCATGCCGTTTCATCGCTGGTCGCACTTGCGGCCATGGCATGGCTGTACCGGTCTTTCGGACTTGGATTCAACCGTCTCGGGGTCGTTGCCGTGCTTTCCGCTGTCAGTGCCGGGGTCTTGCTGCAAGCCGTCTCGATCGGCACTATCGCGATAGTCTCTAAAATCGATACTGCGGCGACGGTCGCCATCACACTCCCCTATCTGCTACGGCTTTGCGTTATCGATCCGGTTGCGGAGGAGCTGTGCTTTCGCGGCGTCTCGCTGGCGGCATTGGGGCGGTGCGGCTTGCCGTTCTGGGTTGCGAACCTCATCCAAGCCGTGCTGTTCGCCTGCTTCCATTTCAATGTCGTGCAGTCGGCATATGCCCTTGTCTGCGCCTTGGTCTTGGGCGGTCTCAGTCAGCGCGACAGGATCGGCTCGAGCATCATCGCGCATTGTGTCTGCAACCTGACGGGTCTGGTTCTCGGCTTGGTTCTCACCTACTTCGCCTAGCGATAGATCTTGTGGGCATTTCCGACGGCGAGCCGATAATCTTACTGCAATTTATCGCCGTGCTATCATTGTGTCATAGGCCGTACCCCAAGCGGCTTTCGAGATAGACAGGATGAAGACATGAAGCGAATTATCGTTTCCGCAATGACGGCTGTCGCCGTTTTCGGTTTTGGTGCGGGTCTCGCTGGCTGCGGAGCAAGCATACAGAGCGGTCAATCAAACACCATTCAATCTGCGAGTGCGGAACTGGGCGATTCCTCGGTGAATATCAGCGTTGTCGGATATCGCCTGGGACGCGGGTCTTGGGAGGTCAATTCCTCGACGGAGACGGGAACCTCGTCCGGTTCTCTCGGAGCGCAGAAGGTACT
>CAUGVQ010000139.1 GCA_959602875.1 uncultured Collinsella sp.
CAAGTGGGACATGGGCTGGATGAACGACACCCTGCACTACATGCAGACCGACTTCCCGTGGCGCCCGGGCGCGCACCGGCTCCTCACGTTCTCGCTCATGTACGCCTTCAACGAGAACTTCGTGCTGCCGCTCTCCCACGACGAGGTCGTGAACGGCAAGTGCTCGCTCATGGGCCGCATGCCTGGTGACCAATGGCGCCAGTTCGCGGGGCTCCGCACCCTCGCCTTCTACCAGATGGCCCATCCCGGCGCGCAGCTCAACTTCATGGGCAACGAAATCGCGCCCTTCATCGAGTGGCGCTACTACGAGTCGCTCGAGTGGTTCCTCGCCGACGAGTTCGACGCACACCGCAATCACCGCGAGTTCGTGCGCGCGCTCAATCACCTCTATCTCTCTGAGCCCGCGTTCTGGGAGAAGGCCTACACCGAGGATGGCTTCACCTGGATCGACCCGGACAACAACGATCAGTCGATCATCTCCTTCACGCGCCACGGCAGCAAGAAGAAGGACGACGTCGTGGTGATCATCAACTTCGACCCGGCGTCGTATGAGACCTTCCGCATGGGTGTGCCGCGCGAGGGCGACTGGCAGGTCATCTTCAACTCCGACAAGCCGGAGTTCGGCGGCAGCGGCTACATGCTCGACAAGCTCGAGGGCGCCGTGTGCTCGAGCGAGCCCTACCCGTGGAACGGCTGCGACAACTCCATCACGCTCGCGCTCCCCGGCCTCTCGGGCATCGTGCTGAAGCGCATCGGCAAGAGCTCCTACGTGCCGCCGAAGCCCAAGAAGAAGCCCGCTGCCAAGACCACTGCGAAGACCGCAACCAAAACCGCTGCCAAGACCGCAGCCAAAACCGCTGCCAAGAAGACCGCCGCAAAGCCGCGCGTGACCAAAGACGCCGCCGCTGACCGGAAAACGAAGGCGTAACGTTTTACCATGAACCCGATTTGCGCGATAATGGAGAAGTTGTGTTCGCCTAGCAACTCGGCGTCTGCCGACAGAAAGGACCCCATGAATAAGATCTTCGACAGCAAAGAGGAGTTCATCGAGGGCTACAAGGCCTCGATCATGTCCCTCTCGGGCAAGCCCTTTGAGAAGACGAGCGACCTTGACCGCTTCACTGCTCTCGCAAAGCTCATTGCCGGTAAGGCCCGCGCCATCCAGACCGCTACCGAGAAGCGCGTCTCTACCGAGAAGAAGAAGCGCGTCTACTACTTCTCCATCGAGTTCCTCATCGGTCGCTTGCTTGACAACTACCTGCTGAACCTCGGTGTGCGCGACATCGTCAAGGAGGGCCTCGCCGACCTCGGCGCCGACCTTGACGAGCTCTGCGATTTTGAGCCCGATCCCGCGCTCGGCAACGGCGGCCTCGGCCGTCTTGCGGCGTGCTTCCTCGACTCGATGGCCCATGAGGGTATCGCCGGCTACGGCAACGGCATGCGCTACCGCTACGGCCTCTTCAAGCAGGAGATCGTGAACGGCGCCCAGCACGAGACGACCGACGAGTGGCTCTCCCACGGCTACCCCTGGGAGGTTCGCCGCCCCGACCGTGCCGTGCGCATCGGCTTCGGGGGCCACGTCGTAGGCGTGGAGAAGGATGGCCGCATGGTCTTCCATACCGAGGGCACGCAGGACGTCCTCGCGGTCCCCTATGACATTCCCGTCGTGGGCTACGGCGGAAAGACCGTCAACAAGCTCCGCGTCTGGAGCGCTGAGCCCGTCGAGGAGCAGTTCGACCTCGAGGCCTTCAACCGCGGCGACTACGCCGGCGCCGACGCGCACCGCGCCGAGGCCGAGGCAATCTCCGCCATCCTCTACCCCAACGACGCCGGCGAGCACGGACGGCTTCTCCGCCTCAAGCAGGAGTACCTCTTTGTCTCCGCGGGCATCTACAGCCTGCTCGACACCTTTGAGAAGGACTTCGGCACTAATTGGGAGCAGCTGCCCGACTACGTCGCCATCCACACCAACGACACCCACCCGGCCATGTGCGGACCCGAGCTCATGCGCATCCTCATGGACGAGAAGGGGCTCGAGTGGGACGTCGCGTGGAAGATCGTGACCAACACCATCTCCTACACCAACCACACCATCCTCCCCGAGGCGCTCGAGAAGTGGCCCATCTCTACGTTCTCCAAGCTGCTGCCGCGCGTCTACCAGATCATCGACGAGATCAACCGCCGCTACAGCGACAGCTTCGACCGCAGCTCCGAGGACTGGCAGAACCGTCTGCGCAAGACCGCCATCCTCTGGGACGGCGAGGTACGCATGGCGAACCTCTCGGTCATCTGCTCGCACTCCGTCAACGGCGTGGCTAAAATCCACACCGACATCCTCGAGCGTGAGACGCTGAAGCAGTTCTACGAGCTCACGCCGCAGAAGTTCAACAACAAGACCAACGGCATCTCGCACCGTCGCTTCCTCGCCGAGGCGAACCCCTCCTACACCAAGCTCATCAACGAGGCCATCGGCACCGGCTGGCTCGATGACGCCGCCGAGCTCGAGAAGCTCAAGGACTTCGCCGACGACCCGGCGTTCCTCGAGCGTGTGGGCGAGGCCAAGCGTGCCAACAAGGTGCGCCTCGCCAAGTACGTCAAGCGCGAGTGCGGCCTCGACATCGACCCCAACTCGATCTTCGACGTCCAGGTGAAGCGCTTCCACGCTTACAAGCGTCAGCTGCTGAACATCTTCAAGGTGATGGACATCTACAACCGCCGCCTCGCCGACCCCAACTTCCGCGTGGCGCCCACCACCTTCATCTTCTCGGGTAAGGCTGCGTCGAGCTACGCGTTTGCCAAGGAGACCATCCGCCTCATCAACTCGGTCGCTGATGTCATCAACAACGACCCGCGCGTGAACGAGGTCATGAAGGTCTGCTTCATCCCCAACTTCCGCGTCTCGAACGCCCAGCTCATCTACCCCTCCGCGGAAATCTCCGAGCAGATCTCCACGGCGGGCATGGAGGCCTCGGGCACGTCGAACATGAAGCTCATGATGAACGGCGCCATCACGCTCGGCACCATGGACGGCGCGAACATCGAGATCGTGAACCTCGCCGGACGCGAGAACGAGAAGATCTTCGGCCTCACCGCGCCCGAGGTGGACGAGCTCCGCGCGAGCGGCATGCACTTCGCATGGGATATGTACAACAGCGACCCCGCGCGTTTGGGCCGCGTGATCGACGAACTCACCGACGACACGTTCGCGGGGCTTTCGGGCGACTTCGAGAGCATCTTCAACGAGCTCATGAACGGCAACGACCATGACCTCGTTATGAAGGACTTCGCTTCGTACGTCCAGGCATGGGAAGAGCTCACCCAGAGCTATTCCGACCACATGGACTGGAACCGCAGGGCACTCCACAACACGGCGTGCTCGGGCTGGTTCTCGAGCGACCGCACCATCCGCGAGTACCGCGACGAGATCTGGGGAGCGTGATGTAAGGACAGGCAGGCGACGAGGTTTTGGTAACTACCCGGGACGCTGCGCCCGGGCTAGAAAGGTCATTAGCACGGAATCTGAAGGGAACACACGATGAGCAAGAAGGAATGCATCGCCATGC
>CAUGVQ010000140.1 GCA_959602875.1 uncultured Collinsella sp.
TGGGCCGTCACGGCGGCGGTGCCTTCTCGGGCAAGGACTGCACCAAGGTCGACCGCTCGGCTGCCTACGCCGCGCGCTGGGTGGCCAAGAACGTCGTGGCCGCGGGCCTTGCCGATCGCTGCGAGGTCGAGCTCGCCTACGCCATCGGCGTTGCCCGTCCGCTCTCCATCATGGTGGAGACCTTTGGGACGGAGAAGGTGGCCGTAGAGGATATCGAGCGCGCCATCGACTCGGTGTTTGACCTGCGCCCCGGAGCGATCATCCGCGACCTTGATCTGCGCCGCCCCATCTACGAGAAGACGGCCGCCTACGGCCACTTTGGCCGCAACGACCCCGATTTCACCTGGGAGCGTACCGATCGCGTGGACGCGCTGCGCGCCGCCTGCGGTATCGCCTAGCTTGTGCAGTGGGGCGCTGTTGTAGATGAGCGAGCAGCTTTCCTTGTTCCCAGAGCCCGAGGCAAAAGACGGTGCCTGCGCCATTCCTGTGGTGGATGCCCGCGCTGGAAAATCGTCCGCAAAAGGGGAGCCTATTGCGGGATACGCGTCGGTTGTGGTGGACATCCCCGCGCGCGCCATCGCGGACGCCTTTGCCTATGCCGTTCCCGCCCGCCTTGCCGGCGAGGTCGAGCTCGGCTGTACGGTGCTCGTCGCCTTCGGGCGGCAGATGGCGCTCGGCTACGTGGTAGCGCTCGCGGACGCCCTCGATGACATCCCCGGCACCGATGGTTTGGCACCTGTTCGGGTAAAGCCGATTCGCGCCGTGCTCGCCCCGCCCTCGTGCGCCGACCTTGCCGGTGAGATAGCGTTTTGGATGAGCAGGGAGTACGTGGCGCCGCTCGCTGAGTGCCTGCGTCTCTTCCTGCCGCCCGGGGGTACACCTCGGCTCGTGCGTGGGAAGGACGGAACCTACCGCGTCGAGCGTCAGGCGGTCCCCGAGGTGCACGAGCGCGTGGTTGCCCTCACCGCAGATGGCCTGTCTTACCGTCCGCCCCAAAACGCGCACCGCCAGCGCCAGCTTATCGAGGCGCTCGCCTGCGGCCCCGTGTCCACGCGCGAGCTCAGGGCGCTTTACACCGACATGTCCGCCACGGTGCGTGCGCTTGCCAAAAAGGGCGTCGTCTCCGTGACGGAGCGGCGCGCCTGGCGCGGTACGGAGGCGACGACGTCGCTCTCCTCTGCTCGTGCCGCCGCTCCCGCTGAGCTTACGCAGGGGCAGACCGATGCGCTCGCCGCCATTGGATGTGCGCTCGATGCGCACCGCGGCGACGTTGTGATGATTGACGGAGTGACCGGGTCGGGCAAGACCGAGGTGTACCTCGCCGCCATCGAGCGCGTGCTCGCGGACGGCCGCTCCGCCTGCGTGCTCGTGCCCGAGATCTCGCTCACCGCCCAGACGGTCGGACGCTTCCGTTCGCGCTTTGGCGACGCGGTGGCGGTCTTTCATTCGAGGCTCTCTCCCGGCGAGCGGCTCGACCAGTGGGACATGGTCCGCACAGGCGCGGCGCGCGTGGTCGTGGGCGCCCGCTCGGCGCTCTTCTGCCCCTTCCGCGACCTCGGCCTCATGGTGATCGACGAGGAGCACGAGCAGTCCTACAAACAGGGGTCGAGTCCCCGCTACCATGCCCGAGAGGTCGCCGCGGAGATGGCGCGCCGTCTGAGCATTCCACTCGTCCTGGGTTCGGCCACGCCCTCCGCCGAGGCACTCGAACGCACGCGAAAAGGGGAGTGGGCGGGCCAGAGGTGGCAGCGCGTGGAGATGCGCGAGAGACCCGGGGGAGCGACGCTTCCCACGGTCACCGTTGCCGACCTGCGCCGCGAGTTCTCCGCCGGTCGCCGCTCGATGTTCTCGGCCCCGCTGGAGCGGGCGCTCCTTGAGGTGGCCGAGCGCCGCGAGAAGGCGGTGCTTCTCCACAACCGCCGCGGCTTTGCCCCGTTTCTCATGTGCCGGGAGTGCGGCTGTGTGCCCACCTGCAAGCATTGCTCGACGGCGCTCACCTATCATGAGCGCACGCACACGCTCGAGTGCCACACCTGCGGCGCCGTCTACCATGTGCGACCCTATCCCGCCCCGGGAAGCGCCTGCCCGCAGTGCGGGAGCCGCTATCTCGCCAAGATGGGTATGGGCACCCAGCAGGTGGAGGACGCGCTGCGCGACCTTCTGCCCCCGCACGTTGAGGTCATCCGCATGGATGCCGACTCCACTAAGGGAAAAGACGGTCACCAGCGCCTGCTCGAGGCGTTCGATGCCGCGGAGTGCGCCGTGCTCCTCGGTACACAGATGATTGCGAAGGGGCTCGATTTTCCCGAGGTGACGCTCGTGGGTGTGGTGAACGCCGACTACGCCCTCAAGATGCCGGATTTTCGCGCCGGCGAGCGCGCCTTTGACCTCCTCGAGCAGGTGGCGGGCCGTGCGGGGCGCGGTGAGCGTCCGGGCGAGGTCATCATCCAGACCTACCTGCCCCATGACCCGGTCATCCGCGCCGTGGCGACCCATGATCGCTCCATCTTTACCGAGCACGACCGCGCTCAGCGCGCTGAGGCGATCTACCCGCCCTTTGTGAGGCTCTCGAACGTGACCGTTTGGGCGGCCGCCGAGGACGCCGCGCACTCCTATGCAGAGGAGCTTGCCCGTGACCTCAGGCGCCTTATCGAGGCAACCGCCGGTGCGGGCACCGGCGTCTTGCCGGAGCCGGCATCGGGCGTGATGCCCTCGATTGCGAGCGCTGCCGACGCCCGCGTGCGCCCGGTCGTTTTAGGCCCCGCGCCTTGCGTCATCGCCCGCGCTAAGGACCGCTGGCGCTTTCACGTGGTGATAAAGTCCCCGCTGGGGTACCATATTTCAGATACTATCGCGGCGGTGCTCGACGCGCGGCCCGCACCTGCGGGCGTGAGCGTGAGCGTTGACGTCGATGCCTACGACCTCATGTGACGCATCCCGCGTCGTCTGCTGTAAGAAAGGCTGTTAGACCATGGAGATGAACGACATCGTTATCTCGCCCGATCCGCGCCTACGCCAGGAGTGCGCGCCCATCGAGGAGATCACGCCCGAGATTCGCGAGCTTGTGGGGCGCATGAAGGCCGATATGATCGAGAACACGGGTTGCGGCCTCGCGGCGCCTCAGGTGGGCGAGCTCATCCAGCTCGTCATCATCGATGTCGACTACACCTCGGCCGAGGACTACGACCCGTACGTCCTTATCAATCCCGTTATTGTCGAGCAGTCCGAGCATCTGGTCCCCTTCAACGAGGGGTGCCTCTCCATTCCCGGTCTCACCTGCGAGATCGAACGTCCCGACCGCGTGGTCGTGGAGGCGCTGAACCTCGACGGCGATCTTATGCGCTACGAGGCGGAGGGCGACCTCATGTGCGTGTGCCTGCAGCACGAGATCGACCACCTGCACGGCATCACCATGTTCGAGCGTCTGAAACCGAAGGCGCGCATGCACGCCATGCGCCGGTATCAGGATGCGCTCGCTCACGGGGCCAAGCCGGGGGATACCGAATAGGACTTCGAGCGCCGCGGGGGGGGGTGGCCCCCGGCG
>CAUGVQ010000141.1 GCA_959602875.1 uncultured Collinsella sp.
GGGAACGTTGTAGCGGTTGTTGCGCTGCTTGCGCTTCTCGCGCTTATCGCGGCGGTCGTTGTGAGCGGGTGCCTGCGCGCCCTGCGCCGCATCCTGGGCGGCGTGCGTGCGGCGGGCACCGCGGGTGCGTGCCGGGGCGTCGTCGCCCTCGCGCTTGGTGTCCTTGGCTTCGGCCTCGGGCGCTGGGGTGTCGGAGGCATCCGCCGGCGCGTCCTTGGCAGCTTTAGGCGCCGGGGCGTCCTTTGCGGCGCGGGGGCGCTCGGCCTTTGCCTTGGTGCGGCGGCTGCGGCCGGGGCGGACGTCAGAGGCGCCCTCAGCATCGCCCTCGGGAGCAGCTGCCTCAGCGGCCTCGGTGCTCGACTGGGCCGCCTGCGCAGCTAGTGCGGCCGCGGCGGCCTTTTCCGCCTCGATGTAGGCCTTGGGCTTGCGGCCCCGACGATGCGGGCGGAGCGCCGGGTCCACAAGCGGGACAGCGCTCTCTGCGGCGCCGTGAGCCGCGGGGGCATCCGCCTGCTGCGGGGCGGTTGCGTCGCCGGCACCGATCATCTCGGCTGCTTGCTCGGCAGCGCGACGCTGGCGGCGCGCAACCGATGCCTGGGACACCTGAGCCAGGGCGCGCGCCTGAGCGACCTCCGGGGATACCGCGGCATCCTCAGCGGGAGCGGTCTTGCGCGTACGGCGACGAGGCTTGGGAGCGTCCTCGGCACCCTCGGCACCTTCGGTTGCGGGCGCAGCCTCCGCCGCGGGCGCCTTACGCGTACGGCGGCGACGGGGCTTCTCCGCCGGCTCCGGGCTAGAAGAGCCCTCAGCTGCGGGCGTGGGCGCCGCCTGCGCGGGAACCTCGGCATTCATCTCTGCGGATGCGTTTTCATCTGCCACGTTAGCTGCTCTACTTTCTCTCGGTCGGTGCTGGTGTGACCGACGAACCTACCACGGCGCGGCATGCGCAGCGCGCCGATACAAACCGATTGGCGTGTTCGTACCCCGTCGCCTCGATTGCCAAGGCCTCTGCGTCGTGCCATCTGATATCGCTTGAGAGTTTGGCTACACGCACTGGGTGAGAAAAAACGAGCGGCAAAGATTCGACTGTACAAGGGGGTAGCTAAAACACGCACGTGATTGTAGCACAACCCCCTGCCCGCATAGGGTCAGTATGGGCAAATCAATGGGTGAACGATTGGTTGTCGCTCATTAGTTGTCGCTCGGCTGCACCTGCATCATCCGCTCAAAGCGCGCCTCGATATCGTCCTCGCTGCACTCGAGCGCCACGGCAAGCTCCTCCACCGAGCGGCGATGCGCCTCCTTGAGGACGCGCGCATAGTAGCTGCTCGGCTTCTTTGACAGGCGCTCCGCCTCCCGGATGCGGTGCCGCATGGTCTTGGCCACCCGCATGGTATCGGGCATACCGCGCTTGAGAAGCTGTTTGAAGTGGGTTTCCTCCAGCGAGCTGTTGCGCTCCGTGAAGGAGTCGCATTCCATGTCGAGATACCCCGCGATCAGGCGCTCGGCCTCCTCGCGCGAGACGGTCGCATGCAGCCGGTCGGATTGCGCGACAGGATAAAGCATGCGGGTGCGCGCATGCCCCTGCTTGGATTCGAGAACGAGCATCGGTGCCGCCCCGCCCTCGTCATACCCCGTCACCGTGCAGACGCCCTGCCCGGGATGGATAACGTGCTCTCCGATTCGAAACATGCTTCCTCCGTCTCATAAGCTCAGTTAGATAAGAATAGCACGTTTACGTGCACTTTTGTTGATTCACTACACAAACTCAGCACAATTTAACTGCGCAAACGTTTCAGCGTTGTCCGCACAAGACCGCGCGGGTGACGCTCGCGGCGCCGCGCTCCCCCGCCGCGGTGGCGTAGCGACCCGTCTGACGGGCGATTTTGCCTCTGTAACCTGCGTGAGGGCGCACGATATGTGCTAGAGTGTTCTTCCGTGTACGGTTATAGGCCGTAAGCTGCGGATTCTGCGCCCCGGACTTGCGCGATTCCGCCTGCGGTGCGACATATGAGGAGGATCCATGCCCGACAAGATCGAGGAGCTGGTGCGCGCAGCGCTCGCCGCCGCGCAAAAGAAGGGCGAGCTGCCCGCATTCGACGTTGCCGACTGCGGCATCGAGCGCCCCCAGGACACCAGCCACGGCGAGTGGACCTCCACGGTGGCGCTTCGCTCCGCAAAGCTCGCCCACCGCGCGCCGCGCGACATTGCCACGGCGATCGCAAACAATATCGACCTCGGCGGCGCCGTCGAGAAGGTCGAGGTCGCGGGCCCTGGCTTCATCAACTTCTATCTCTCCGTTGCGGCAAAGAATGCCGTCTTTGCCGAGGTGCGCGAGCAGGGTGCCAGCTTTGCCCGTTCCAACGTTGGCGAGGGGCAGAAGGTCCAGGTTGAGTTTGTATCCGCAAACCCCGTGGGCCCCATGCATGTTGGCCACGGCCGCTGGGTTGCCATCGGCGACTCGCTCTGCCGCGTCATGGAGCACGCAGGCTACAACGTGGAGCGCGAGTACTACATCAACGACCACGGCAGCCAGATGAACGTTTTTGGCAGCTCCCTCTCCGTGCGCTATCTGCAGCTTCTCACGCTCATGAACGAGCGCGGGCTCACGCTCGACGCCGCCCACGACGCCCTTGAGGCGGACCGCGTGGCCTTCGTGGACGACGAAGAGGGCGCGCACCCCGAGACCCATCCCTTCCAGAACGCCTTTATGGACGCCCTCGGCGGCAACGCCTACGGTGGCGGCTACATCATCGACGAGGCCGCACACATTGTGGAGACGGATGGGGACCGCTGGGCAGAGGTCGCAGACGACGAGCGCATCGCCGCCTTCCGTGAGAACGGCTACCGCCGCATGCTCGACGACATTCGCACCACCTGTGAGGACGCCAACTGCACGTTTGACGTCTGGTTCTCCGAGCGCACGCTCTACGAGAAGGATGCCAACGGCCAGACCGCCGTCGACCGTGCCTTCGCCAAGCTCCGCGAGATGGGCTACCTCTACGAGAAGGACGATGCGCTCTGGTTCCGCTCGACCGACCTCGGCGACGACAAGGACCGCGTGCTCGTGAAGGCCAACGGTGAGTACACCTACTTCGCCTCCGACGTGGCGTACCACTGGAACAAGTTCCAGCGCGTCGATCACGTCATCGACATCTGGGGTGCCGACCACCACGGCTACATCGAGCGCGTCCGCTGCGTGTGCGACGCCCTCGGCTACCCCGGTCGCTTTGAGGTGCTGCTCGGCCAGCTCGTGAACCTGCTGCGCTCGGGCAAGCCGGTGCGTATGTCCAAGCGCCGCGGCACGATGGTCACCTTCCGCGAGCTGCTGGATGAGGTCGGCGCCGACGCCGCGCGCTATACGCTCATCTCCCGCTCGTCCAACCAGATGATCGACTTCGATATCGACGCCGTCAAAGAGAAGAGCAACGCCAACCCGGTCTACTACGTGCAGTACGCGCACGCGCGCATCTGCTCGATCCTGCGCCGCG
>CAUGVQ010000142.1 GCA_959602875.1 uncultured Collinsella sp.
CATACGAATAAATATAAATACCAAAGGGTATTCCGTTGTTCAGGCAACCACGCACATTGTTAAGAAACTCTCGGTCATCCTGAGAACGATAGTTGTCTCCCCAACCGCATCGGATAATCGCGTAATCGACAATGCCCGATGCCTTTACCATGGCCCAATCAATCGTACCTTGCCACGACGAAACGTCGATGCCAAAACCCTTGGCACCCGTCACGGTCATACCAGTGGAACCGTCAGTACCCGTAGCCACATACGTTCCGCCACCAGCATTCGACCACGTATTACCGCCTTTGCTGAAATCGATAGCAGCAGTGGAAATGCCGACATCCTCGGGCGAAGTCTCAGTGCTTGCTCCGTCGATGAGATAACCGTCAACGAAGCGGAAGCTATTCGCAAAGGCGCCCGAAGCATCTTGCTCTGGCTCCTGCTGGGTGCCTTCATCTGCAGCGGAAGAATCACCTTGAACAGCCATTATGTCATCGTCAGCAGTGACAGCAACGTCATCGAAAACGGCCGCAGCTTCATCTTGCTGTGAAGTCACGGCGTCGTTCTGCCCCTCGGCAAATGCACAAACAGGCACTGTTACCGCCGTAAGCAACAAGACGCCGACAGCCCCCGCAATAATCGGTCTAGAGATGTTCCTCATAAACCCTCCAACCCATCTCAAAGCTCGTAGCATATGCCGTATGCAATTATGGCACAGACATCCCATAAGACCCGAAGCTTCATGGGTTACGCGCAACGTGCCGGCTTTTTCCACTCGGTTGACGACTCAGTACTGACCGCAGCACTTAAGCCCGCGGTCCAAAACGCTCCAATATGTAGAATGATACCCTCCTCCCAAGGGCCAGAAGTAAACGTTTCCAGACTGACCTTTAGCCCGTGGACAACAATATACTCGTACGCCACCCCAGACCAGGCCTCTCGACCGAAAGAGAGGCCCACGCCGTGGTGTGCGGCAATAAACCTGAGGCTCTCGCTGCCCACAAAACGAGGTACTAATCAACCTAGAGTCATCAAGATTCTTGCGCATTTCGAATAGAGGAATAGCGTCGGATCAGGGGGGGGCGACACAGTCGTTCCAACATGTTTCGAGCTGCCTAGGATTCAATCAGGTTGCTGGAAGCCACGCCTAAGCCCATCGCTGTGCTGAACAAGGAAGATCTAAGGACCAAGCTGCGCGAAAGTGCGTAAGGAGGGCTGCTAAAGAATAACTGAATGGACCGCTCAGGTAACGTACAATTTCTTGCGCACTTTGACAGCGGAATAGCGTCCAGACAAGGAAGGAGAGCACGACCCGCCCCGATATGATTCGAGTTGTCGAGACAAGAGTCACATTGGAGGAGAGCCTGCCTGGACTCATCGTAACATTGAACGGGAGGGCCCTGAAGGGCGACCTGAGGGAGCTGGTGAGGAGAGCCGTCGAGGAGATGCTCAACGGCCTGCTCGAGGAGGAAGCCGGCGACCTCGTCGGCGCCGAGCGCTACGAGCGGACCGCCGAGCGCGAGGCCTGCCGCGCCGGCCACTACGAGCGGAGCCTGACCACGTCGTCCGGCGAGGTGACGATCCGCATGCCCAAGCTCAAGGGCATGAGGTTCGCGACGGCCATAACCGGGCGCTGCCGCCGCCGCGAGACCTCGGTCGAGGAGGCGATGATCGAGATGTACCTCGCGGGCGTCTCGACGCGCAGGATCGAGGACGTCTCCGAGATCCTGTGGGGATCGTCCGTGTCGGCGTCAACCGTCTCCAACCTGAACGAGAGGGCGTTCGCGTCCGTCGAGGAGTGGCGCAACCGCCCGCTCGACCGGGCGTACCCCTACGCCTGCGTCGACGGCATCTACCTCAAGAGGTCGTGGGGCGGCTCTTACGAGAACGTGGCCGTGATGGTGGTAGGCGTCAACTGTTGATGTGCAATAAGAAATGGTCCGAATGAGCACCGGTTTCTGAGCAACGCGTGCACCGAAAAATGAGCAGTTTGAGCATGAGGGCCGCGCCCCCTTGGACCAGGGGCGCGGCCCCCGCCGTATGGTTGTCCCGGGCGCGTGCTTTGGCGAGACCGCCCGGGAAGGATGGAGGAGATGACCGTGCCCCTGGATGTGAGAAATGATATACGCTCGATGGATGCGGAGGGGGTGCCGCGGGCCGAGATAGCCCGCAGGCTCCGGCTCAGCCGCAACACCGTCGCCAAGTACGCCGACATGGAGGACCTGTCGCCGGAGCCCCCCGCGCCCGCAGACAGGCCGCACCCGGCGATCGACCCGCACGCCGCCTGGATCGACGGGGTGCTCGAAGCCGACCTGGGCGCCCCGCGCAAGCAGCGCCACACCGCCAAGAGAATCTACGACAGGCTCGTCGAGGAGAGGCGCTACGAGGGCTCCTACTCCGCCGTGCAGCGCCACGTGCGCGAGTGGCGGCTCGCGCGGGCGGCGGGCGCGGGGGACGGCTACCTCGAGCTCGAGTGGGCGCCCGGCACCGCCCAGGCGGACTACGGCAACTTCGAGGCGGTGGTCTCCGGGGAGAGGCTGCACCTCAAGCTGCTCGTCGTATGCCTTCCGCACTCCAATGCGCGCTACGCCGTCGCCGGCATGTCCCAGCGCGCCGAGTGCATGTGCGCGGGGCTGGCCGGCGTCTTCGGGTGGATCGGGCGGGCGCCCCGCGAGCTCGTGCTCGACAACGCCACCGAGGCCGGGAGGCGCCTGCGCGGCGAGGTGACCGAATCCCACCTCTTCTCGCTGTTCCGCGCCCACTACCGCATGGGCAGCCGCTACTGCAACCCGTACTCGGGCAACGAGAAGGGGTCGGTGGAGAACGCGGTCGGGTTCATCCGCCGCAACCTGCTCGTCCCCGTGCCCGCGGTCGGCTCGCTCGCCGAGCTGAACGACCTGATCAGGGACGGGTGCGACCGCTTGAACGCCGCCTCGCGGGCGCGGGACGGCCGCCCGACCCCGGAGGTGCTCGCCGAGGACCTGGCCGCCATGCTCGCGCTGCCGTCGTCGCCCTTCGACGCCGTGCGCTGGGCGAGGTGCCGCGCCGACAAGCGCGGCGTGGTGACCATCGACGGCCGGGGCTACCTCGCCGGTCCCGCCTGGCACTCCCGGGAGCTCCTCTGCGGCGTCCGGGCGGACACGGTGGAGATCCTGGCGGACCGCGGGCGGCGGGTCGCGGTGCTCGAGCGCGCGTTCGGCGACGGGCCCGCCGTGCGCAACCCGCTCTCCCTCGTGCCGGCGCTCGTGGCGCGGCCCCGCGCCTTCGGCGAGTCCGTGATCAGGCGCGACATGCCCGAGGCCCTCGTCCGGGCAATAGA
>CAUGVQ010000143.1 GCA_959602875.1 uncultured Collinsella sp.
CAAGGCGCGCGAGACCATGGATGTCTACGCCCCTCTCGCCGACCGCCTGGGCATGAGCTCCATCAAGTGGGAGCTCGAGGACCTCTCGTTCTTCTACCTGGAGCCCGAGGCCTACCAGCGCATCGCCCGCATGGTTGCCGAGAGTCGCGAGGTGCGCGAGCGCTACCTCGCCGAGACCATCAAGACGCTCACTGACGAGCTCAAAGACGCCGGGCTCGAGGGCTTCCAGATCAACGGCCGCTCCAAGCACTACTGGTCGATCTACCAGAAGATGCGCCGCAAGGGCAAGGAGTTTTCCGAGATCTACGATCTCGTGGCCATGCGCGTCATCTGCCATACCGTGGGCGACTGCTACTCGGCGCTCGGCGCGGTGCACGCGCTTTGGCACCCCATGCCGGGCCGCTTTAAGGACTACATCGCCAACCCCAAGCTCAACAACTACCAGTCGCTGCACACCACGGTCATTGGCCCCACGGCACGCCCGCTCGAGATCCAGATCCGCACCTACGAGATGCACGAGCAGGCCGAGTACGGCATCGCTGCGCACTGGCTCTACAAGCGCTCGGGTGGCTCGAGCGCTACCAAGACGGGCGACCAGCAGCGTCTGGACGAGCAGATTAACATGCTCAAGCACACGCTCGACTGGGCCGCCTCCGACGAGATCGACGACCCCAAGGAGTTCTTGCACTCGCTCAAGGTTGACCTCTACGACCAGGAGATCTTTGTCTTCACCCCCAAGGGCGAGATCATGAACCTGCGCGCGGGCTCCACTCCGCTCGACTTTGCCTACACCATCCATACCGAGGTGGGCAACCATTGCGTGGGCGCCAAGGTCAACGGCGTGGTGGCGCCGCTCACCCACGAGCTTCAGATGGGTGACCGGGTCGAGATCCTTACCAACAAGAACGCCAAGCCCTCGCGCGACTGGCTGGCGCTCGTCAAGACCCCCTCGGCGCGCTCGAAGATCCGCCGCTACTTTGCCGCCGCCACCAAGGACGACGACGCCGCAGCCGGCCGCGAGATGCTCTCGCGCGATTTGCGCAAGCGCGGCTACGGCATCTCCACCCAGCGCTCCACGCGCGCGCTCAACCAGGTGTGCGAGGAGCTCAACTACAAGCATCTGGAGGACCTCTTTGCCGCCATCGGCGCCGGCAAGCAGACCGCGCGCCTCGTGGGCAACCGTGTCCAGCAGATTCTGGACCCCAAGCCGGAGCTCCCGGCCATGGCGGCCGCCAGCGTTCCGGTGGCGCCCGAGCGGGGGAGCAATCGCCGCCCGCAGACGAGTGGCAAGGGCGGCTCTGCCGTGGTGGTCAAGGGTTCGTCCGATTCTGGCCTGCTCGTGCGCCTCGCGCACTGCTGCAACCCCGTTATGGGCGACGACATCGTGGGCTTTATCACCCGCGGGCGCGGCGTCTCGGTCCACCGGGCGGACTGCCCCAACGTGAAGGGCCTGATGGAGCACCCCGAGCGCATGATCGAGGTCGGCTGGGACACCCGGGCGGACGCCGCCTTCCGCGTGGAGATTGTGGCCGAGTGCCTCGACCGCATGGGCCTTCTCAAGGACGTCACCATCGCCATCGGCGACGCGGGGGCGAACATCCTCTCCGCCGCCACCTCCACAAACCGCGATGGCGTGGCCGTGCTGCGCTTCTTGGTCGAGATCTCTGACGCGAGCGGGCTCGATCCCTTGCTCGCCGCTATCAGCCGAGTTGACAGCGTCTACGACGCGCGCCGTCTGAAGCCGGGCGAGGGTGCGAGCCAGATGAAGCGCATCGACTAACCTGGGCGGCCGGGGCATATCGTCCCGTGCTCAGACGGCGCGCGTTGTGCGAACTGCGCGCGGGGCGATATGCCCCGGCTCGCTGTCAAAGGCGCGGTCGGCCACGCAAGGTGCTCCGCTCCCTTGCCCTCCGTCTAGCAGGAAAGGACTTTCCCTATGCAGCTTGATTTGACGCCCTGCGGTCCGGTCGATGTCTCCTATGTGGTGAACGGACCCCTCGAGACCAACACCTACTTTGCGATCTCGGGCGACGAGGCCGTCGTCATCGACCCGGCGTGGGAGGGCGAGGAACTCGCTCAGAGCTTTGCCGCCGCGCACCCCGGCGTGCGGATCGTCGCCATCGTGTGCACGCACGGCCACGCCGACCACGTGGGCGGCGCGGCGGGTATGCGTCGCGCACTCGGACCCGAGGTGCCCTATCTGTTGCCGGCAGACGACGCCCAGATGCCCGCGGTGAACATCGCGCACCAGCGTAGCGCCTGGGGTATCGAGACCGAGGACCCGGGCACGCCCGACCGCCTTATCGGCGAGGGCGACACCATTCCCTTTGGTGCCGCAACGCTCCAGGTCATCGCCACACCCGGGCACACGCCGGGCGGCGTGGTGCTCTTCTGCGCTGCCGAGGGTGGCGCGATAGCCTTTGTGGGCGACACGCTCTTCCCCGGGAGCCACGGCCGCACCGACCTCGCCGGCGGCGACGAGCGCGCCATCCAGGCGTCTCTTGCGCGCTTGGGCGAGCTTCTGCCGCGCGAGACGCTCTGCCTTGTGGGGCACGGCCCCTCCACCACGGTCGAGCGCGAGCTCGCCACTAACCCGTTCATGGGCGCCACCTGGTAGGGTACAGCGCAGCAGGGCGTATACAAGCGAGCGATAGGAGAGACCATGGCCGATACGCATCATGGCACGGCGTTTCCCGAGGGTTTCCTTTGGGGCGGCGCCACGGCGGCAAACCAGTGCGAGGGTGGCTGGAACGAGGGCGGCAAGGGCGTCTCTGCCGCCGACGTATTCGCGTTTCGCGACCCCAACAACGCCACGAGCGGAGCGGATATTCACGCCAACTGCGACGTGACCGACGCCGATATCGAAGAGGCGCTCGCCGCAGATGACGATACGCGCTATCCCAAGCGCCGCGGCGCAGACTTCTACCACCGCTACGCCGAGGACATCGCCCTCTACGCCGAGATGGGTTTCAAGGTCTACCGCATGTCTATCGCCTGGAGCCGCATCTTCCCCCGGGGCGACGAGCAGGAGCCCTGCGAGGAGGGTCTCGCCTTCTATGACCGCGTCTTTGACGAGTGCGCCAAGCACGGTATCGAGCCGCTCGTCACCATGAGCCACTACGAGCCGCCGCTTGCCTTCTGCCGCGATTACAACGGCTGGTACGACCGTCGCTCCATCGACTTCTTCTGCCGCTACGTGGACGCCATCACCCGGCGCTTTGCCGGCAAGGTCAAGTACTGGCTCACCTTCAACGAGGTGGACTCGATTCTGCGCCACCCCTTCATG
>CAUGVQ010000144.1 GCA_959602875.1 uncultured Collinsella sp.
CTTGCGCTGTTTCCGTAGATTGAGGCTAACGGATCCGCGTGTGCACCAGTCGTAGAACAGCAGAAGGGATGCAGCATGAACGTGCAGATAGCTCAGCGCTTGGCCGAGCTCCGGCGCGCCAAAGGATACAGCCAAGAGTCGCTTGCGCGGGAGCTGGGGCTTTCGCGGCAGGCGGTGAGCAAATGGGAGCGGGCAGAGAGCTCGCCCGATACCGAGAACCTCATCGCGCTTGCGCGCCTCTACGGGGTGAGCCTGGACGAGCTGTTGAGCGTCGACGCCGACATAGCGGACGACATCGCGTTTGAGAACGCCGAGCGCGCCGACAAGACCGCCGCGGACGATGCGGCTCGCGCGGCAGACCGCGAGACAGCGGGGCAGGCGGCGGCTGCGGCGGCCCAGGCGAGTCGGGCTGCGGCGCAGGCGGCGGAGGCTGCGGCGCGCGCGAGCAGTCAGGCGACACGGGTGAGCGAGTCGGCGGCAGAGGCGCACCGACGCGGCGCGTGGCGGTCGTTCCCGTATGCGACGTTCACCGTCATCCTCTTCTTTGTGTTCGGATTCTTCTTCCACGCGTGGGCGACGGCGTGGCTCATCTTCCTCACCCTGCCGATCTACCGCTGGGTGGCGAGCATCTTGGACGGTGCCGCGGCGCGCGCCCGCGGCGAGCGCGTGGCCGATGGTGGGGCGGCGACGCCAACCCCGCTGCGCGTCGACGATATCGATGGCGCCGACGAAGAGGGGAGATAGGGGCAATGGCGGTCAAGAGCAACCGGCGTCCCGGGGCGCCGCAGGTACCGGCGGCCACCGGCGGGCGCCGCTTCGGCCTCACCCGCAGCGAGGCCATCAAGGTCGGAATCGGCGTCGCCCTCATGGCGGCGCTCGTGCTCGGTGCGGTGCTGCCCTCGTGCACCTCTGCGGTGTTCGGCGGTGTGCTCCGCGTCATTCCCGGCATATCGTTCAGCCTCGGTTCGTGGAGCCTCAATCCGGGTAACCCCACGACCCTCTCAGAGCCCATCGATACCACGAACGCGTATAGCACCGACGAGGTGACCGACCTGCGCGTAACATGGCGTGGCGGCACAGTGCGCATCGTGCCCACAGAGGGCGCGGAGGTCGTGGTGCGCGAGGAGGTCGCCGCGGGCAATTATCGGATGGACCCCACGCAGGCGACGTTTGAGCTCAACGGCGGCACGCTCGCCATCGCGGACGGTCTGCCTGAGTCGGATAACGGCTACGACTATCCGGACATGCGCCTCACCATCGAGGTGCCGGTGCGCGAGGGCTGGAAGCTCCGCAACGTGAGCATCCAGAGCACCTCTTCGACGTTCGACCTCAATGGTCTTGCCTGCGCCGCGCTCGATGTCGACACCGTGAGTTCCAATCTGGCGGTTGCGGACCTTGCGGCAGAGCGGGCAGAGCTTGCGACGGTGAGCGGCAACGTCAAGCTGGCGGGCAGCGTGTCGGCAGATCTTGCCGTCGATACCGTCTCAGGCGTGCAGGACCTCGCGCTTACGGGCGCGCTGCCGCCGCAGGTGTCCTGCGACACCGTGAGCGGTGACGTCTCGCTTCAGATGCCGGCGGACGCCGGCGCCACGGTGGGGGTTTCGAGCATCTCGGGTGGGTTCACGAGTGACCGGCCAGCGAGCGCGCAGTCGGGCGATGCCTATATCTACGGCGACGGCGCATCGCGCATCACCATCAACACCGTGAGCGGCAACATGCGTGTGCTCGCGTAAGCCATCCGTGGGCATCCGTGGGGACGGGTACAAATGATGGGCATACGTGGGGACGGGTACAACTTATGCATCTGATAGCATGCGCCTAAAGGGGTGATGGGTGTGGACGAGCGGATTACTATCGATGTAGAGCGCCTGCGCGATGCCTTGGTTAACGAGACGGGGCCGGCGGCGTTTGCGGGCTCGCCTTGGGCCATCGTCGACGTGGCGGCGCTGGAGGACGCCAGCCCCTTGGATCTCATCCGCGAGGCCGAGCGCCGCGGATGGGACCTCCGGCGCTTCGCGGTCGGCTGATGGCGGTCGCTGACCTTTTCACAAAATCTCGACGCATTCCGCAGACGCACTGCGCAGAAGAGACTACCCCTATCACCTGCACTAACACAAAAGAGCAAAAGAAAAAGGGACCCATTGCTGTTGCGATGGGATGCGCTCGCCAAGAGGGAGGCCGTTATGCGCATCGAAGGCCCTTATCGCACGCACCTGCTCGATCAGGACGCTATCGATGCCCCCCGGGGATACGTCACGTTTGAGATGCCCCTTCTGCGCGCATCTCTCCGAGGAGCTGTAGGCGTGTCTGCACAAGCGAAAAGCGCGGGGGAGTGATGCGTTGCTGACAAGTCGCCATCCACTTCGAGGGTACAAGCGGCCCGTTTGCCTGACCAGGATGAGTGGTAGAACATCTGTCGGCGTTCGGGGTGGGGAACGTCGCGTTCTTCGGGGTGCCCGTCGAGTGCGACACGACCGGCAACGAGCCAAGCTGCCGTGGGGGCAAAGTCTTACTTGTCGTCAAGGGCGTCCGAACGTATATTGGATGTCTTTCAGCCGTCGGCATAACGGCAGGTCCGAGCTAGCAATTGATCGCTCGACCAGGGGCGGCGGTACGGGTGTACGCGGGAGAGCGAGACTGAGAAGGCGGCCGCTTCTGGTCTTCGTTGGGCGCTGCGATTTGGTGCATCTGTACAACGCCTACGGGGTCTACCGTCGATGTTACGCATCTCAGGAGCAAACAACTTTTTGGTATAGAGTAGCTAGGTGCGCGCTCCCTGTTTGCCGCGGCGAACGATTCGCGACTGTTCCGTGGCCGGGCCCCGCTCGTCCAAAACGTTGCGACGCGAGCGAATTATTCCGGCGCCGTCGCGGTACAATAATCCTGCATGCGGATTTCTGCTGCCAGGCCGCGCCTGACGATTTCGCCGACGTCGTGCTGCCACCTTCCCGTTTGGGTTGTTGACCTGCAGAAACCCCGCAAGCGCCGTTGATTGTCCGGCATGCAAGGGAGCATGTCGGGGGACTGTATACCTACACGAGAGGAGAGGGGTATATGGCGCGTTCGTTCAAGTCCATGGACGGCAACGAGGCGGCTGCATACGTATCGTATGCATTCACCGAGGTTGCGGGTATCTACCCGATTACGCCGTCCAGCCCGATGGCCGACCACGTCGACCAGTGGGCAGCTCAGGGCAAGAAGAACATCTTTGGCACGAAGGTGAACGTCATCGAGATGGAGTCCGAGGCTGGCGCCGCGGGCACCGTCCA
>CAUGVQ010000145.1 GCA_959602875.1 uncultured Collinsella sp.
CCAAGGTTATCGGCGGCCTCACCGCACGCACGATCATCTGCATCGGAGCGGCGGTGGGCTGCGCCCTGGCTTTCGGCATGCTCTGCACATTCGTGTTCCATGTGGACATCAACGACGTCATCTACCTCGTCTGGCTCGCCGCAGCGCCTGCCGCATTGATCGGCTTCTATACGCCCCACGGTATGAACTTCGAGAAGTTCGCGCCGCTGTGGCTCGCGCACAACTTCAACGAGCAGTGCCTGGTCTACGTCAGCGCCAGCAACCGCGGAGAATTCAAGGCCGAGGCAGATGACCTCGAGCGGGCATATGCGGACGAGCGCAAGAAAGCCAGCAGCAAGGTGCTGACGAAACTCTACAAGACCAACGGCCTGGAGATGTGGGAACCGGGCGGGCCGCTTGAGCCGATGAACACCACAGCCCCCAACAAGAGACAGATCGAAGAATTTTGGAGCGACTAATGGCAAACAAGGACGAGAGCTTCAAGAACATGGAGACGCTCGCCGAGGGTCTCCGCCGCCCGGGTGAGGTCGGTTTCGAACTCGACCCCGAGTTTGCGAAGATGAGCAAGCGGGAGCGCAAGCGCTACGTCAAGAAGGTGCATAGGGAGCTCGACCGCGAGCTTGCCGGCAAGCGCCATGAGATTCGCGATGCCCGCGCCGCGGCGAAGGAGGCGGAGCGCACGCAGGCGAAAAGCGCCGCGGAGGTGACCAAGAAGCTCAAGGAGCGCAGCTCCAAGAGCGATAAGCTCACCGCCGAGCAGCGACATCGCCGAGACAACGCCAAGAACGTGGTCGATGCCATCGGCTATAACCGAATGTTCGAGAACGGCATCTGCGAGGTCGAGGACGGCTACTACTCCGAGACCCTTTCCTTCGACGACATCACCTACCAGAACGCCCGCGACGACGACCAGAAGACCATCCTCGCGGCGATGTGCGATATCTACAACTATTTCCCCGCCGACACCACGGTGCAGTTCTCCGTCATCAACACGCCGCTGCGCCATGACCAGATCCGCGACCGCCAGTTCTACGACCCGTCGCGCCAGGCGAACGACGTCCTCAAGGAGGACGCCGAGACGATGAACGAGGTCCTCTCCGACAAGCTCGCCGAGGGCGTCTCGAACATCAAGCGGTCCCGCTACATGACCATTGGTATCCACGCGAACAACCCCATCGAGGCACGAACCCGCTTCTCGCGCATCAACACCGACCTGACGGGCAATTTCGAGCAGATCCGCTGCGATGTCACGCCGATGACAGGTCTCGAGCGCCTGTCTGTCCTCCAGTCCCTGCTGCGCCCCGACCGCAAGTTCACGTTCGACTACGAGCGCGACCTGTCGATCTACAGTCCCGACAGCTCGAAGGACTTCATTGCGCCGATGAGCATCAACTTCAAGCCCGACGGTTCGAACATGTACTTCAAGGTCGATGACAAGTACTGCCAGGTCCTGGTCATGCGCAAGTACGACTCCCCCCTCGAGGATACGGTCGTCGCGAACCTCGTGAACATGTCGATGCCCATCGAGGTGACTTGGTATCTCCAGCCCATGGAGAAGTCCAAGGCGATCAACTTCGTCAAGACCCGCCGCGCGTGGATTGATGCCGAGACCATCGAGGAGCAGAAGAAGGCCGTGCAGCAGGGCTACGACTACTCGATCCTGCCCTCTGAGCTGCGATACTCCCGCGAGGAGACCGAGGATCTGCTGACGCAGCTCCAAGGCCAGCAGCAGCACCTCTTCATGTTCTCCGGCCTCATCTTCACGTGGGCGGAGTCCCCCGAGAAGCTGACCGAGCAGGTGCTGCAGATCCTCGACGTCGCGTCCTCTGCGGGCGTGCAGGTTGAGACCCTCGAGTACCGCCAGCGCCAGGGCCTGAACTCGATTCTGCCCCTCGGCCTCAACCACATCGAGATCTCGCGACCCTTCACCACGTCGGAGGCGTGCATCTTCGTCCCTTTCGCCACCCAGGAGCTCGAGCAGGAGGGCGGTAGCTGGTACTACCAGAACAAGCTGTCGAACAACCTCGTGTTCGGCAATCGAGCCAACCTGGCAAGCCCCGTCGGCTTTATCTCCGGCAAGACGGGATCGGGCAAGGGATTCTTCGCCAAGAACGAGATCGAGGGAACGCTGCTCTCGAAACCCGACGACCAGGTAATCATCTTCGACCGCGCCGGCGAGTACAAGTTGCTGGTCGAGCATGCGGGCGGCACCTATGCGTCCTTCGGCGTCGGCCTCGACGCGCACCTGAACCCGCTCGGCATGGACAAGCGACGCGAATCCGAGGATTTCGGCACGCAGGTTGCTTTCAAGGCCGATGCCATGATCGCGCAGGCGGCGGCCGCGGCCAACGAGACCATGACGGTATTCTCCGAGGAGGAGCGTTCCATCATTCAGCGCTGCGTCGAGAATATCTTCCGGCGATACAACATGGAGGGCGGGCGCGAGCCCATCCTCGAGGACTTCTACGAGGAGCTGAAGCGCCAGCCCGAGCCGATGGCGCAGAACATCGCCCTGCGCTATGAGCGCTTCGTCAGCGGGTACTCCAACTTCTTCAACCATGAGACCGATATCGACCTCACGGCCCGCACCGTCGGCCTGAACTTCAAGGACGTGCCGGACTCGATGCTCGTCTTCGCGCTCATCTCATTCTGCGAGACGGTGCGAAACATCATGTACAGCAACTTCGACCAGGGACGCAGGACATGGCTCTACATCGAGGAGATGGAGTCGCTGTTCAAGTACCCCTCGGTACTCAACTATTTCCGCCGATTCGCCAACGAGTGCCGTAAGTTCGGCATGTACCTGACGGGCATCACGCAGTCGACCGAATCCATGATCCGCAACCAGGATGCCAACGCGATCGTCAAGAACTCTGATTTCATCATGCTGCTCAAGCAGTCCAAGGAGGACCGCGACTACTGGGCGGACGCCTTGGGACTGTCGCCGCTCGAGGTCGCCTGCATCGACGAGGGCGCCCCCCGCGGTTGGGGCCTTCTCGTATTCGGTTCGGCCCGCGTGCCGATCAAGGGCGAGTTCCCGACCGACAACCACCTCTATGAGCTGTTCTCCACGGATCCGAACGAGTGGGCCGAGAAGAAGGCGCGAGAGGCGCTCGATGCGGCAAAGCACGGCGGTACGGCCGAGAATGTCGCCCCGCAGGACGAGTTCCGCCGCCGCAAGCGCGTGCGCGGCCGCAAGAAGAAGCGCAACGAGCCGAAGCAGGGTTCTGAGAGTTCTGAG
>CAUGVQ010000146.1 GCA_959602875.1 uncultured Collinsella sp.
CGCGTCGGCAATCCTCGACGAATCGCTTCGCTTGCCGCGCGGGCTTCCCTTGAGGACGGCGACCTTCATGCTACTCGCCCTCCTCTGTCACGTCGATGCGCTCGAGCTTGAAGATCACCGGGCGCGTGCCGTCGTTGCAGCAGCAGATCATCTCGTTTTCCCGCTCCATCCATCCCCGCATGATCGAGCCGCCCTGCAGGCCCGCGTAGATGTAGCGCGAGACGGCGTCCCATGTCTCTGAACAGTGGGGGCGCGTCGGCCCGCCGGCGACGGTGTCGGGATCGGCGTCGGTCTTCGTCAGCGTGCCAAGGCCCCCTTGCCAGAAATGGTCCCTGTCTCCGTCACGCTCGAACAGGAACTCGTCACCCACGTTGTAGCAGGGGCACGCCCCCGCCTGCTTGTCCGCGCAGTAGCGCTCCTGCAGCTCGGGAAACAGCTTCTTGTCGATTACCGTCATCTTCACCTGATGCTTCATGGTGGTTCCGCCTTTCTTCCGGATCATCATGTAGTATGCTCGATACCTGTTAAAGGTGCGAGTACGCACCTTTAAGATAGGTACACTACTGAAGTAGAGTTCTAAGGAGGGCTCCATGGCAGGGGCGAAAGAGGGGGTCGTGTTCGCGCGCGACGGCATCGAGAACACGGGCTTCGCGTACGCGTTCTCCCTCATAGAGGGCAAGTACAAGCTGCCGGTGCTGTTCTGCCTGTACCTAGACGGCACGACGCGCTACAACGAGCTGAAGCGCAAGCTCGCACCCGCCACCTATAAGTCGCTCACCTCCGCGCTGAGGGGCCTCGTCGCCGATGGACTCGTCAAGCGCGTCGAGCACCCCCAGGTGCCGCCGAAGGTGGAATACTCGCTCACCGAGCGCGGCATGTCGCTCATGCCGGTGCTCGACGAGCTCTGCCTCTGGGGCGAGGCCCATCGCAACGACGAGGTTCCGTCGTCAGACTGGTAGGCGGAAGGTGCGACGGGGCGTAAGTCTTTCTGTGTGCACCCCTGCATAATAATGAAACCGCGGGTTTTCACGGCTTCTCGGGTCATTCGAACATTTCTTTGGGTCCCGATTTAAGCGGTGCAGCTATTGGGCTGATTCAGGTTTAGCATGCCTGTATAGACGTACACTCCCTAGAACACTCAATCTTCCTGCATGAACTCGGGAATGTTGGCATGGATGATGCCATCCCTTTGCTGGGCGGGTTACGCTTCTCTTATATCGCCCAGACGGGAACCGCTTGCACGTCCCGGGTCGCGTAGTACGGCTCGGGCGTCTGGCAGATGACGTGTCCGAACCCCACCTCGTAGCCCTCCATACCCTCCAGGCACTTGAAGTTTTTGATTGCGTCGGGCTTCACCGTTGCGGCAGTCTTTATCTCCACGGGATGAAGGACGCGTCCTTCCTGTATGACTAGGTCGATCTCGCGCTTCTTGGAGTCGCGGTAGAACCACACGTCGCGCAGGTTGGCGCCGGCGTTCATGTAGCTCTTTAGGACTTCGGAGACGATGAAGGTCTCGAACACGTGGCCCGCCACCGCCCCGTTGCGCAGCTGCTCGGGGGTCGTCCAGCGGGTGAGGTGGCACACGAGGCCTGTGTCCATGAAGTAGAGCTTGGGTGTCTTGGTGAGGCTCTTGCCGATATTGGGCCAGAAGGGCTGCAGCAGACGGACAATGTTCGAGGCTTGGAGTACGGAGACCCACGCCTTCACCGTCTTATGGTCGGCGTCTATGGCGTTACCGATGTCGGATGCGTTGAACAGCTGCCCCGACCTTGCGGCGCACGCGACCATGAAACTGTAGAACTTGGCCTCGTCCTTGACGCTGATAAGATCGCGGACGTCTCGTTCGAGGTAGGCGGAGACGTAGTCCGAGTAGAACGAATCCCAGTCGATGGATTCGTCTTGCAGCTCCGGCATCGACCCCCTGTGGATGGATGCCCATATATCGAGGCCGAGCGGCTTCTCGCACTCCTTGATCGCGGCGGGGATGTACGGATGAGGTCTGCCGGCGCGTCCAGTCAGCTCTCTCAGGCTCAAGGACGGAAGCTCTACGATCCTAATCCTGCCTGCCAGCGACTCGCTCACGCCCTTCATGAGGTGGTACGTCTGCGAGCCCGACAGCACGATGCGTCCCTTCTTGTCGGACTGGTCGACCACCCATTTGATGGGCGAGAAGAGCTCGGGCACGCGCTGGACCTCGTCGATGATAAGCGGGAGGTCCCTCGATTCGAAGAACAAGGAGGCGTCTTGCTTTGCGAGCAGGTAGTCGCGGGGGTTCTCCATAGAGATGTAGTCGAATGAGTCGCCCAGGTGTTCCTTGAGGGCCGTTGTCTTGCCGACCTGGCGGGCGCCTGTCACCAGCACCACTTTGCCCTGCTTCAGCAGCCTGTCGATCGTCGGCTCGATTTCTCGTCTTATATACATGAAATGGCCTCCCTTCCGAGAGGCCATTTTCTCACGTTGTATTAAAGCGGTCAAATTTGGGAATGCAATTCCCAAATTTCACTCCCACTCTATGGTGCCGATGGGCTTGGGCGTGAGATCCATCGCCACGCGGCAGATGCCCGGCACCTCGGCGAGGATGCGCTCGGTGATGCGCTTCATGAGCGCCCAGTCGAGCTCCGGCACCGTGGCGGTCATGGCGTCGACCGTGTTGACGGCGCGGATGATCGCCGGCCACTCGTAGGCGCGCTTGCCATCGCGCACGCCCGTGGCGCGCATGTCGGGCACGACGACGAAGTACTGCCAGACCTTGCCGGCAAGCCCCGCCTCGGCAAACTCCTCGCGCAGAATCGCGTCGGCCTCGCGCAGCGCCGTAAGGCGATCGCGCGTGATGACGCCGAGACAGCGCACGCCCAGGCCCGGGCCCGGGAACGGCTGGCGCTCGACCATGGACTCGGGGAGCCCCAGCTCGCGGCCGACCACACGCACCTCGTCCTTAAAGAGGAGCTTTACGGGCTCGCAGAGCTCGAACTGCAAATCCTCAGGCAGACCGCCCACGTTGTGATGGGCCTTCACGCCGTCGGACTCGAGGATATCCGGGTAGATGGTGCCCTGCGCGAGGAACGCGACGTCGTCGGCAACCTTGCGGGCCTCCTCCTCGAACACGCGAATGAACTCGGCGCCGATGATCTTGCGCTT
>CAUGVQ010000147.1 GCA_959602875.1 uncultured Collinsella sp.
GGCGAACACGCTCACCGCGGATTGGCATGCACCGGCAGTCTTACCACTGAACTGCGCTGACCGACAGGGTATGGCCTTGTCGCAGTACGGCACGGAGATCGCGGGGTACCTGACGGCTCGTTGCGATTCGTCCCCCTGTGCCAACAGGGGTCAGAACATCGTCTGCATGACAGGCACGCAGGCTCACTGCCATATCAGCGACGAGATTGCCGGATGCCTGACCGCGCACATGGGCAAGGACGATGCGCCCGTGGTGGTGGACGGCTCGAACCTGCAGACGTATGTCTGTGAGGCCGCCCATTCGGGCAGCAACGGCTTGGGAGTCGGCGAGTCCGATATCTTCCCAACGCTCGACACCTCATCCGGCCCCGCCGTCTGGGCCCGCGAAAAAGCCGTCGTGTCACCCTTCGTCGGCGACGGGACCATCAGCGGAGCGCTTGCCGCCAGACCCGGCATGAAGCAGACCACTTTCGTATGCACGGGCGGCACCTATCCCATCAATGAGCAAGTCGCAACCCGTCACAAGAAGCTCGGGCGCGGAACGGCCCTTGGAATCGGTGCGGACGGCGATCCCGCCTTCACGCTGATGGCGAACCATCCGCATATGGTTGCCGCCGGCAGCGGGAGCGAACCTATCGCCATGGGCGACCTCAATGCGCACACGGCAATCTGCCGCAACGTCTGCCCGACCCTCAAGTGCGGTGGCGATGGAGCAATGGTTGCCTCTGAAACCGCAGACAAGATCATGGAGGCAAATCCCATGCTCGTCCGCAGGCTCACCCCGCTCGAGTGCGAACGCCTCCAGGGTTTCCCCGATGGGCATACGCTTATCGGATGGAAGGGCAAGCCCGCCGAGGAATGCCCCGATGGGCCGCGCTACAAGGCCATCGGCAATTCCATGGCGGTTCCCGTCATGAGGTGGATCGGCAAGCGCATCGCGGCGGCCGATAAGAATTAGACATCACGACGGAACTCCAGCTGAATTCAAAGGGCGCCTTCCGGGGCGCTCTTTTTTGTCAACGGTCTGCATGTGTGCACGCAACTCAGTAGACGTGTAGCTATGTAGCTCGGTAGCCCTGTAGGCACGTAGATACATAGCAGCATAGACGAGATTGCCAAACGATTGTCCAGACGAATGAGGAAAAGAATAAGAAGAATAAGAAAAGTGATCATCTGGTATGAGGGAGTCTCCTCGAATGCAATCTTGTGGCAGCGGCGTAGCCGAATGGTTCTGTAGTTCCGTAGTGTGTAGCAAGATAGCTCGGTAGACGTGTAGCTACGCAGTGAAGCAAAAAGGAGGAGCCGCCATTTCGGCGGCTCCTCCTCTCAAGGGGAAAGGGCTTGGGGTCTAGACCGCTAGGATCTAGAGTGCAGCATGGAGGCCACGGCGGCGTGCGATGCCCGCTGCGGCAATCGCGGCTGCGCCCATGCCGGAGATGACGCTCACCTCGAGCGCGGTGGAGTCGCCCGTCTGGGGCAGGGCCTTCTGGTCGGAAGCGGTAGCGGCTTGAGCCTGCTCGCCCTGAGCCTGTTTGCCGTTCGCGCCCGCAGCCTGGTCGGTTCCGGCTCCACCGGTGCCGTTGGCGTTACCGCCCTCGGTACCGGTCTCGGCGCTGCCGCCGGCGGTGGTGCCGTTGCCATTCTCGGTCTTGGAAGCCTCGTAGGCATCGGAGAGGTTCTTGTAGTCCTGGGCGGCTGCGGTGTAGTAGGCCTGAGCCTCATCCACGGCGGCGGAAGCGGTGTCGACATCGCCCTGAGCGAGCTTGACGGCGGCGGTTGCCTCGATCAACGTGCCATTGGCCTTGTCGGCAGCGGCCTTGAGCTCGGCGAGCTTCTGCTCCGCCTCGTCCTTGCCTGCGGCAGCGGTAGCGGCAGCCACGGCGGCCTTCTGGTAGGCAGTCTCAGCCTCGTCATATGCGAGCTGGGCCGCAGCCAGGTCGGCATCGGCGGCCTCCTTGGCATCCAGCGCCTTCTGCTCGGCGGTGACCGCATCCTCGTAGTCACCCAAGGCCTTTTCGTAGGCGGCCTTCGCGGCGGCACGCTCGCCCTTCTTCACGTTAATCACGGCTACGGCATCCTCGAGGGACTTCTGGGCCTCGACCAAGGCGGTCTGGGCATCGGAAAGCTGGCCTTGGAGCTGAGCGGTCTTGTCATGCGCGGCATCGAATTCATCCGCGCCCTGGTCGTAGGCGGCCTGCTTCTCGTCTGCGGTGGCCTTCGCCTGGTCGCGGACGCCGGCGGCATCCTCAACGCCAGGCTTCAAGCCCTGATACTTGGAGGAAGCATCGGCAAAGACCTTGTTCGCCTCGAGCTGAGCCTGATTCAGCTGCTCGAGATCGCCGGCATGGTTCAGGGCATCATCCAGCGCATCGGACGCATCCTTGGCGGCCTTGTCGGCTGCGGCCTTGGCGTCGGTCGCGGCCGCGACGGCCTGCTGTGCGGCCGCCTGATCATCCTTGGCGGTCTTGAGCTGTGCCTCGCAGGTCGGGATGTAGTTGTTCACGATGTCATCGTAGGAGGCCTGCGCGGCATCGACTGCCTTTTGGGCAACATCGACCGCGGCCTGCTTATCACCGAGCGTGGCGGCTTGGGCCTCGCGCTCGTCAACAGCGACCTTGATGTCGTTGTAGATGTCCTGTGCCTGCTGGAAGGTGTCACGGGCGGCGTTGACCGCATCCATGAGGGAGGTCAGCTCTTCCTCGGTCGCGGTGCCTGCGACCTGGGCCTGGTAGTAGGCATTTGCGGCTGCGGTATAGGCGGTCTGCTCCTGCTCGAGCTTCTGCTGAGCATTATCGAGGTTCTGGCGATACTGGGGCAGGGAGTCCGCGATGGACTTGATGAGGTCGTACTCGTCCTGGGCTGCAGCGAGAGCGGCCTTCGCGTCTTGGATGTTCTGCTCTGCCTGGGGAACGGTGGCATTTGCGGCATCGAGACGGGTCTGCTCGTTGGCGACGGCCTGCTTGGCCGCCTCGAGCTTGACGTTCGCCTGGTCGAGGGCGGTTTGGGCATCTGCCGCCTTGGACTGGGCGGTATCCTTGGCCTGGGTCAGCTTCTGGATGGCGGCATCGCCCCACTTGCCGAAGGCATCGAGATAGGCGTGGA
>CAUGVQ010000148.1 GCA_959602875.1 uncultured Collinsella sp.
GTTCTCCTTGCTCTCGGCAATAAAGGCATTCAACTCCTCGCGCAGCTCGTCGTTGCCCGAGGCAACGGCGACGCCCCAGTACTCGGGATCCTGGAACGGAATGAAGACCGCACGCGTGGTATCGGGGTTGGCTTGGTTGTTGCGGTAGATGGTGAGTTGGTCGTAGAAGAAGCCATCCGCACGCCCCTGGGCAACCTCGGTCACGCAGGCGCTCTCGTCCGCCAAGCGCAGAATCTCCGCATTGGGAAGATTCTTGGTCGCATAGACGTCGCCCGTCGAACCGGTCTTAACAGCTACCGTCCTGCCCGCCTGGTTGAGGTCCTCTACGCTCTCAACGCCCGAGCCCGCACCGGTAAGAATCGCGAGCTGCGCCACCGCATAGGGGTCGGTGAAGTCGACCTCCTCCTCGCGCTCGGGCGTGATGGTGATCGAGCTCATGACGGCGTCTGCCTTGCCCGTCTGGAGCGAGGGGATGAGACCGTCGAAGCTGATGTTGTCGATCTGGAGGTCGTACCCGTACGCATCGGCGAAATCCTGTATGAACGTGACGGAGACGCCCGAGGGGTTGCCCGCATCGTCTTTGGTCTCGAAGGGCGGGTATGCGAGCTCCATGGCGACGCGGAGCGTGCGGGCACCGCCGTCGGATGCCGAACCCGCCGCCGCGGACGAGCCGCCCGCCGCGCCCTGGCCGCCCGAGCAGCCCGCGAGGGCCGCCGCCATGGTTGCCGCCCCTGCGATAAGCCCGCGGCGGGTGATGGAGGTCTGAATACGGTCGATCATGATGAGTATCCTTTCAGGTTGGGGTTGTGCGGAGAAGTGATGCAGAAAGCGCTTGGGTCGGCATCAGCGCCCGACGCAGCGCCAACGGCTCACGCGGCATCGACGTCGCGGTCAGATACGGCGCCTTGAACGGGTGCGCCGCGCTCTATCGCCGCGTGCAGATTGCAGCGCATCGCGGCGAGCACGCGCGCAGCCGTCGCCACATCGGCCTCGCTTATCCCGTCCGCCCAGGTCGCGCGGAGCAGCGCGGAGATCTCGCCGAAGTCACGCTCGAGGGCGCGACCCCGGTCGGTGAGCGAGACCACCGTGGCACGGCCGTCGGTCTCGTCGCGCGCGGTCTCGGCAAAGCCGAGCTTAACGAGCTTGCGTACCAGCGCCGTGACCGTGGAGGGATCGCGGTCGATGCGCCGCGATAGCTCGGACATGCGCACCCGGTCCTCAGAGCAGAGCTGCGCCAAGATGTCGCCATGCGAGGGCGCGAGGCCCGCATAGCCGCGCCGTGCGAGCTCGCCGGCGAGAAACTGGTTGACGAGCGCGCGCGTGCGCGAAATCTCAGAGGCAAAGTCCTGCATGTTTGAGCACCTCCCATTTCGGATCGTCTGACATGGCGTCAGTATAGCATATTTAGTTTGATATCCAAATATTTTTATTGCCGCTTCTCTGCCGAAGCATGATCTCTCGAAAGATGCCGAGACATCCTTCCTTCTGCGTTCAGCGCGGCGGCAGCGGCTCGCCCAGCACGCAACGGCCAACAGTCCATATAGTCATTTTTGAAGAACAACGCACACGCTCCTCACGCGCCATTTTCGGCGATAAATCGGCGGAGCTTCAGCCCGCGCGGCGGCGGGAGATGCAACGGAGACGACGGGAAGCGTCGCATAGCCATCAAAGGTTCAATCCACGCACCCGTGAAGGGTGCGACGAGTTGGCCGTTGATATGTACTGGGCAGACAAGTCGTTTCAATCCACGCACCCGTGAAGGGTGCGACGAGTAGCCGTCAACTCAGCGCGGCGCTACTTCACGTTTCAATCCACGCACCCGTGAAGGGTGCGACCGGGCTCCTGTCGCGGAATGTCGAGGACCCCAAGGTTTCAATCCACGCACCCGTGAAGGGAGCGACTACGGGAGCGCCTACGAGATCCTGTACGACGGCGAGTTTCAATCCACGCACCCGTGAAGGGTGCGACGTGTCGCTGTTGCGCTCGATACTCCCGCCTGCGCCGTTTCAATCCACGCACCCGTGAAGGGTGCGACGCTTGTCGACGTCGTGGCGGTAGTACCTGTCCCAGTTTCAATCCACGCACCCGTGAAGGGTGCGACCATCGCCTCCCTCTGCCTGCGCCTGCGCGCCCGCGTTTCAATCCACGCACCCGTGAAGGGTGCGACTTTGTGTTCATTGACAAGCTGGGCTGGGCGAATGTGTTTCAATCCACGCACCCGTGAAGGGTGCGACTCCTGTGCGAGTCCGCGCTCGGGCTCAGGCGCAGTGTTTCAATCCACGCACCCGTGAAGGGTGCGACACGGAACGATCAGCGCAGACAAGGAGCAGTACATGTTTCAATCCACGCACCCGTGAAGGGTGCGACCTCGTCGGGTCGAAGGTCCTACCGAACTTGGCCTTGTTTCAATCCACGCACCCGTGAAGGGTGCGACCCGTGCTCGCGCATCGTCCAGCGGTACACCTGGCGGTTTCAATCCACGCACCCGTGAAGGGTGCGACCCACGCGCCCCATGGCGTCCGTGGACGCCGACGCGTTTCAATCCACGCACCCGTGAAGGGTGCGACGCACTGCTCGTTGACGTATGACGCGACGGCGGGGAGTTTCAATCCACGCACCCGTGAAGGGTGCGACAAGGCATCCTCACGTACATCGGCGTCACCTCCCATGTTTCAATCCACGCACCCGTGAAGGGTGCGACTTCATTACCTGCGCCTTGTCCGGCCTCACGCCGGGGTTTCAATCCACGCACCCGTGAAGGGTGCGACTCCGCTGGGTTGAGACGGACATCAGAGACCCCGAGTTTCAATCCACGCACCCGTGAAGGGTGCGACTACGTCCTGGCGGAGGAGTCCGGCCGCGGCCTCTCGTTTCAATCCACGCACCCGTGAAGGGTGCGACGGCCTGCTTGGAGAGACGATCGGTCGAGAGAAAGGTTTCAATCCACGCACCCGTGAAGGGTGCGACTACCAAGACGCAGTTCGAGGGGCCTCTGTGCAAGTTTCAATCCA
>CAUGVQ010000149.1 GCA_959602875.1 uncultured Collinsella sp.
GGTGGCGCCATGGCTTGCCGCGCGCTTTGGGGTGCAGCCGACGCTCGTGGGCGCGGCCTGTATCGTTGCGGCAGTTCCTATGGTGTTGCTCCTTTGTGGGCATCGGTATTTGGGCCGGGTAGCTACGATGGAGGCCGATGCAAATAGCGCCGCGCGCACTAAGACGCGCGCTTAGGGGGTAATCATGGAGACCATTGCGAGCTTTACCGTCAATCACCTGCTGCTCGATCCAGGCGTGTACGTTTCGCGCCAGGATCGCGATGAGGCAACGGGGTGCGTTGTCACCACGTTTGACCTGCGCCTGACCAAGCCCAACTGCGAACCGGTGATGAACACGGCCGAGTGCCACACCATCGAGCACCTGGGCGCCACGTTTTTGCGTAACCACGCCGAGTGGTCGCAGCGCATTGTCTACTTTGGCCCCATGGGTTGTCGCACGGGCTTTTACCTGGTTGTTTTTGGTCAGGTGAGCTCTGAGGAGATCTTGCCGCTCGTCCGCGAGCTCTTTGTGTTTGTACGCGACTTCGAGGGCGCGATTCCCGGTGCCGCCCCCGAGGAGTGCGGCAACTACCTGGATCAAAATCTTCCTATGGCAAAGTGGCTTGCCGCTCGCTACCTCGAGCGCGACCTTGACAATATTGACGAGGCGCACCTGCACTATCAGGGGTAGTTTTTCTCGTTAATCGTACGGCGAATGTGTCTGTTACGTTTCTGCTGCACCCCCGGCGCCCCCTTCGTGCTCAGAGAGCTTGCGCCTATAATGGTGCGGTCAAACTGTGCACGGAAGGAGCGCCTATGGCACTCAGCGAGAAGGATGTTCGGGGAATAGCCGAATACGCCAAGATTGCGCTAACCGATGATGAGCTAACCGAGATGACTGCGTACATGAACAACGCCGTGAATATCCTTGAGCCCATTCTTCAATACGACCTGCCCGACGTGGAGCCCACGTTCCATCCTATTGGAAGTCTGTCCAACGTGATGGGAGACGACGAACTCGAGCCCGCGCGCGATCTGCCGCTTGACGTAGCGCTCGAAAACGCCGGGAGCGTGCGTGACCGTTACTTCCGCGTTCCGTCCATTCTGGGAGAGGGGGAGAGCGAGTAATGGCGCTGAATATCGATTCTCTGACCGCGTCCCAGATTGCCTCTGGCATTGCCACAGGTGACTTTACCGCTACCGAGGTGGCGCACGCATCGCTCGACGCCATTGAGGTGCGTGACGGCGCCGTCAAAGCCTTTTTGCAGGTATCCCCCGAGCTTGCCCTCGATGCTGCTGCTCGCATCGACGCAGCTCGTGCTGCCGGTGAGACCCTGCCCCCGCTTGCAGGTGTTCCCCTGGCAATCAAAGACAACATGAATCTCGTGGGTACGCGCACTACCTGCGCATCGCGCATGCTCGAGAACTACGAGAGCGTCTACACCGCCACCTGTGTCGAGCGCATGCTCCAGGCGGGCTGTTTGCCTATGGGCAAGGCCAATATGGATGAGTTCGCGTTTGGCTCCTCCACGGAGAGTTCTGCCTTTCATCGCACGAACAACCCTTGGGACACCGAGCGCGTACCCGGTGGTTCCTCGGGCGGTTCTGCCGCCGCTGTCGCCGCGGGCGAGGTCGCGCTTTCGCTTGGCTCCGACACAGGCGGATCTATTCGCCAGCCGGCGTCTTTGTGCGGCATCGTGGGACTCAAGCCTACGTACGGTGCCGTTTCGCGCTACGGCGTGGTGGCTTTTGGCTCCTCGCTTGACCAGGTGGGCCCCTTCGGCCGTACCGTCGAGGATGTTGCCCTTGCCATGAACGCTCTGGTGGGTGCCGGTCACGACCCGTATGACTGCACGAGCCAGGACTGCCCGGTCGATTTCCTTGAGCATCTTGAGGATAGTATCGAGGATAAGCGCGTGGGCATCATCCCGTCCTTTATGGAGGCAGAAGGCCTGACCCCTGAGGTCAAGCAGGCTGTGGAGCGCGCTGCTCACGAGCTGGAGGCTCAAGGTGCCACGCTGGTTGAGGTTGACCTGCCGCATCTCGATGCCGCTATCGCTGCATACTACGTCATCGGTCCTGCCGAGGCGTTCTCCAATCTTGCCCGTTTTGACGGCATTCGCTATGGATATCAGGAAGAGGACTGTGCGAACCTCACTGACCAAAGCTCACTTTCGCGTGCCCATGGTTTTGGCGCGGAGGCTAAGCGCCGCCAGATGCTTGGCGCTTACCTGCTGAGCTCGGGCGTGTATGACAAGTATTATTACGCAGCCCAGAAGGCGCGCACCCTCATCACGCAGGATTACAACCGCGCGTACGAGCAGGTCGATACCATCCTCATGCCCGCAAGCCCGCGCACGGCGTTCAAGTTTGGCGAGATCTCCGACCCCACCCAGATGTATCTTTCGGACCTGTACACCATTTCGATCAACATCTGCGGTAACGGTGGCATCTCGGTTCCGCTGGGTCTTGGCGCCGATACCCATCTGCCTGTATCCGCCCAGCTGGTGGGCCCCGCTTTCAAGGACCGTCAGCTGCTCACGTTCGCTCGCGCGCTTGAGCGTGGCATTGCCGGGGGCATGTCTGTCGCGCCTGATTTTGCCGGGAAGGGAGGCGAGCTGTAATGAAGGAGCTCTCCGAGGTTTTACAGGATTGGGAGGCCGTGATTGGTCTCGAGATCCACACCGAGCTCACCGCTCTTGATACCAAGATGTTTTGCAACTGCAAGCTGAGCCATGATGACGAGCCAAACGCCAACGTGTGTCCGGTTTGCTTGGGCCTGCCCGGTGCTCTGCCCGTGCCAAATAAGCGTGCTATCGAGAGCATCGTCAAGGCTGGTCTTGCCACAAACTGCGAGATCCAAAAGCACTCGATGTTCTATCGCAAGCACTACTTCTATCCCGATATGGCCAAGAACTTCCAGACCACGCAGGGTC
>CAUGVQ010000150.1 GCA_959602875.1 uncultured Collinsella sp.
AGCTCGCCCTCCGGTACCGCGTCGATATCGAGGTGGGCACGGAAGTTGCGCAGGTACTCGAGGAATGCCGGCTTGAAGAGGGCGCCGCCCGCGGGCGCCTCGAGCGAGGCGAGGTAGTCGATGTCCTGCTCGGTAAAGCGCAGGTTCTCGACCAGATCGGGCAGGTCGGACGTGCCGCACATGACGGCAAAGACGCCGCCAAAGGGGTTGTCGCGGTAAAACGCCGTGAAGCAGTCCTCCTCGGCGAGCTTGCCGCTCTCCCACAGGCCCTGGGCCATGGTGAGCTCGTACAGATCGGTCAGAAGCGAGACGTCGGTTGGGTAAGCGGTGTCCGTGAGTGCCATGGGTGCTTCCTTTCCTCGCGGGAGGCGCAGATGCGCTGAAACGTTATCCGATCATGCCGGCATTGCTGAGTGCCACGTAGACGACAACGACCACGGCGAGCACCAGGCACACGCCGATGACGATCTTTTGGGCGGGGGGCATGCTGGGCAGGCCGTCCTCGTCCTCGTCTGACGAGAGGACCATACGCTGGCCAAAGGTGCGCTCGGCGGGATCGTCGGGAACACCGGGGTCTTGCGGCGCGACGGGGCGGGGCTGCGGGGCGGGCGCGGCAGCAGGGGCTGCGGTTGCGGTTGCCGAGGGAGCCGCCGGCGCGGTGCTCGCTGCCGCGGTGGGTGCCGGAGTCGCAGGGGCTGCCGCCTGGTCGGCGCGCAGCGCCTCGAGCTCGGCACGCTCGCGACGCGCCTTCTCTGCGCGAAGAGTCTCCAGCTCAGCACGCTCCTCGTCGGTCAGCGGGCGTGCATCCTGATCTGCCATAGAGGACCTCTCCTTACGCTCGTCGCCGCGCGATGCGGCATAGATACATTGTCCAACAGTATACTCCGACCCCGGGCAGTGTCGCTGACTTGTAACGCGTCTATACGTCGGCACGACGGAGCACGCCGGTGGTGTCAAAGGGCGGGGTGAAGCTCTCGTCCACCGCGCCGCCCTCCTGCCAGAACATCTGCGTGAACCCGAGGTCGTCCGCGTGGTCGAGCACGCGCTCGTACTCGTCGTCGGTCACCGCGCAGGCGAGCTCACCGCCCGCGGCGCGCATCGCGGCGTTGGGCGTGTACTGGCTCATCACCGAGATGGGCACGTCGCCCGCTATCTCCCAGATGCGGTCGAGCGCGCGGCACGAATCGTCCACATGCCCCGGCAGCACCAGGTGGCGCACGATGATGCCGCGCGTCCAGGTGCCGTCCGCACGCGCAGCAACGCCGCCCGCCGCACGCACCTGGCGCACCATCTCCGTCAGTGCCGCGGCGGCAACATCTGGGTAATCGGGAACATGGCTGAGTTGGCGGCCCAGCTCAGCGTCGGCGTACTTGAAGTCGGTAAGCCAGATGTCCACGAGCTCCTCGAGCTCGCGGACCGCGCGCACGCGCTCGTAGCCGCTCGTGTTGTAGACAACAGGTATCGCAAGCCCGCGTGAGCGGGCCGCGGCAAGCGCCGCGGGCAGCAAGTGTGCCCAATGCGTGGCGGTCACCAAGTTGATGTTGAGCGCTCCTTGGTCCTGAAGCTCAAGCATGATCTCGGCAAGCCGCTCGGGCGCCACCTCAAGGCCAAAGTTGCCCGTCGAGATCTCGTGGTTCTGGCAGTAGACGCACTTGAGGGGGCAGCCGCTAAAGAACACGGTCCCGGAGCCTGCCTCGCCCGAGATGGGCGGTTCCTCCCAAAAGTGAAGGGCCGCGCGCGCGAGCTTGAGTGAAGACCCCGCGCCGCATACGCCTACCTCGCCAGCCGCGCGGTTGGCGCGGCAGCAGCGCGGACAAAGCTCGCAGGCGGTAAGAGTGGCGGGGTCGAGCAGCGGTGTTGTCATCTAAGATCGAGCTCCATCAGGTGCGAAGCGTGACGGAGCCCGCCGCCGACGCCGATGTCAAAGATACCGTAGTCGCAAAATCCGCATGAGCGATAGAGGGAGGCCGCCGGAACGTCGATGTCAAACGTATCGAGGCGAAGGGCAACTGCGCCACGGCGGCGGGCCTCGGCGGCTGCCGCGGCGATGAGGGCGCGGCCCACGCCGCACCCGCGCGCAGAGGGGTCGGTGCAGAGCAAGTGGAGGACGGCCACCTCACCTACGGCGGCAGGAACGTCCCACGGGGCAAGGTCGTAGTCCTCCCCTTCTTTATCGTCAATGATGAAGGCACCGAGGAGCGGCTTGCCAAGCGCCACAAAAAGGTTGCCCTCCGCCGTCTCACGCTCGAGGCGATCGACGGTCGGGTGCGCGCCCATATCCCACCACACATCGGGCGGGTTCTCACGCATGTGGGCGATGACGCGCTCGTAAAGGGCGACGATGGCGGGCAGGTCGTCGGCGGTCGCGCGGCGAACCGTGTGCGCAACGCAGTCAGGGGTACCCATAGAGCCTCCGCATCGACAGACGCCGCGCGTTGGGTTACGCACCCGGCGGCGCCACTGGTACCGAGTACAAAACGGGCCCCGACGATGCGGGGCCCGTTACGATGCTTGTGGTGGAGACGAAGGGAATCGAACCCTCGGCCTCTGCCATGCGACGGCAGCGCTCTCCCAGCTGAGCTACGCCCCCAAGCGAAGACTTATTCTAGCAAGTCGCGACGTGCTGTCAACCGGCAAATTGGCCCTCCACAAGGACCTGCGCCTCAAAGGGCCTGAGCGCGAGCACGCCGTGCTCGATGCGCGCCTCGTCGTAGCTACCCACAACGCGCGTTGCCCTGCGGTAGCGCACAGGGAGCTCGAGCGAGGCCGGCTCTGCGCCGAGCGAGCAGACGACGAGCAGATGCGTCGGCTCCCCCGCCTCGCGAGCACGCGCCGCCGTCTCGCCCTCGAGCCAGCGCTCGAAGGCAATCGCCTGCGGCGCGGCGTCGTCCTTTGCA
>CAUGVQ010000151.1 GCA_959602875.1 uncultured Collinsella sp.
CTGGAACGCGGAGAGCTTGAAGAAGTAGGACTCCTCCTGCACGCGCTCGAGCGGACGATGGCAATCGGGGCACAGATGCTGGCCCTGGCTGCCGTACTCCTCGTCGCCCTTCTCAACCTGCGTCTCGGTGAAATACGTCTCATCGGGCACGCAGTACCAGCCGTCGTAGCTGCCCTTATACAGGTAGCCCGACTCCTTCATGCGCTCCCACAGGTACTGAACGGCGTCATGCTGACGCTTCTCGGTGGTGCGGATAAAGTCGTCGTTTGAAATCTCGAGCTCGTTCCACAGGTCCTTAAAGTGCGGAGCCTGGCTGTCGGTCCACTCCTGAGGAGTCATGCCATGCTTCTCGGCAGCCTCGGCCACCTTCTCGCCATGCTCGTCCATGCCGGTGAGGAACTTGACGTTATAGCCGGCAGCACGGCGATAGCGCGCCTGCACGTCGGCAAGGATCGTGGAGTAGGCCGTTCCCAGGTGTGGATCGGCGTTCACGTAGTAGATGGGCGTGGTGATGAAGAAGGAGGGCTTGTCTGCCATAGATGAACCTCTTTTACGAACGTGCGGCGGCGTATGGTGCCCCGCAGGCGAATGAGCCGCAGGTCATTGTAGCGCAAACTGCGACATATGCGCAGGTGCAGATGGTGCTGAACAAAAGCTCTAGCGCGCGGCGGCGTCGCGTTCTTCTTGCATGACGAGCACGCGCGCATACACTTCGCGCTTGCGCAGGGAGTACTTTTGCGACAGACGCTTGGCTATAGCAGAGGCGGGTTCGTCCGCCTCAAGGGCGCAAGCGATGTCTTCTGCCAAAAGTTCCTGCTGGTCGGGAGCATCCACCTGCACCGCAATGCCCGTCATCTCGTCGGAATCGGGAGGTGCCACGACAATGACCATCTCGCCGCGCATCTCGCCGCGCGCAAGAACCGTTTCCAACAACGCCGGGGCTTTGTCGCGCAAGACCTCTTCGTGCAGTTTGGTAAGCTCGCGGCAAAGCGCCACTCGGCGCTTGGGGAACACCTGGGCTATCGCCTGGAGCGAGGCGGCTGCACGATGGGGCGACTCATAAAAAAGCAAGGCGCCGGGAACGCACGCGAGCTCGCTGAGGCGACGCACGCGTTCTCCGTGTTTACGCGGCAAGAACCCCTCAAAGAAAAAATGCTCGCAGGAGATACCGCTCGCCACCAAGGCGGTCACGCAGGCAGAGGGGCCGGGAATCACCTGCACCTCGACGCCCGCATCGCGAGCAGCGTCAACGAGGACCTGGCCCGGATCGGAAACGCTCGGCATGCCCGCGTCGGAGGCAAACGCCAAAGTCTCGCCCGCCAGCAAGCGATCAACGAGTTCGGGAGCGCGCTGGACGATAACGTTCTCGTCGCAGCGAATGAGCGTCTTGGATATACCAAGATGCGCCAAAAGCTTGGACGTCACGCGAGTATCTTCGCAACAGATGGCGTCCGCGACACGAAAGGCCTCTGCCACGCGCGGGCTCATATCGCCCAGGTTGCCGATGGGCGTGCCCACCATATACAGGCATCCGCTCATACGATGCGCTACCTCTTCTCTTTACCGTCAGTCGATCATCGCGCGCTCAAGCGGCGCAAGCGCCACACGAGCATCCCACGCGGGAATGCGCTTCTCGGTCTTCCATGCCTGGAAGTACCAGCCCCATGCGGTGTCGAAGCTCGCCAGCTGGCTCGATACGAACACGCGCTCATAGGCAGCGCGGCCTTCGGGGGTCATGCTCGCGCTCGAAAGCACAGCGGCAGCCGACCACTCACCCACCAGAATGGGAAAACCGGTAGAAGCGGCTTCGCGCAATAGCTTCCTGTTACGCGCAATCGCCTGCGATATGCCCTTGGGAGACGTGATATCGCAAGCCGATTCATCGCGATAGTGATACAAGTGGAGGTCCATCACGACGTTTTTGTACTTGTCGCCGCGCATAAAACCCTTCCATAGGTCCGGATGCCCCGAAGCAGAAAACACGATGGCCTTCTCCTCGGGCATATGTACGCGCATGAGCGCGTAGGCATCGCGATAGAAATTGCGCAGGTAGTGAGCTGGAATGCCATCTGTCACGGTAAAGATGTTCTTGCGAACGCTCACCACGGGCGAGTCCAGCAACTCGATTCCCAGCAAAGGCGCGGCAGACCCATAGCGAGCGGCCAGCTTCTCGAGCGTAGTAAGCGCAACGTGACGCCCATTTTTAGAGGAATGCCAGTCCGCCGTGCTCTCGGGGGTCGTAGGGCTCTCGTTGGAATCCCCTTGGCCGCCGGGCACCGTTGCCAAAGAAAGCAAAACGCTTAGCTCATATTTCTCGGCCCACTCAATCGCGCGGTCCACATAGTCGATTGCGGGGATATTCGTGAACGCATCCTCCCGAGCACCAAAGACATGCCAGGGTACAGGAATGCGCACCGAATTGAAACCGATTGCGGCGATGCGGCGAAAATCATCTTCGGTGATAAAGGTCTCAAAGTGATGGCGCAGGCGCTCGCTATACACCGCCGGCCCCAGTGCGCGTTGCAGCTCAAGCGCGTTGGCGGCGCCCGTCGCCGCAAAGAGCGAAGGCGAGACCCACGTCTCGGGGATAAACCAGCCGGAAAGGTTGACGCCGTGAATTCTCTCTGCCATACCGACCCCCTATCGAACGGAGCGATAAAAAAAGCGCCCGGCTCGATGCCGAACGCTTTTCAAAATTCGAAGGGTGGCCAGAGGGGGAGTCGAACCCTCGACACGCGGATTTTCAGTCCGCTGCTCTACCAACTGAGCTATCTGGCCACTATGTCTGTCGCGAACGACAGCTCGATTACTATACCAAATCGAAGATAGGGGTCAAGTGGCAAAACCCAACTTTTTTTGAAAAATGCCTGTCTTGGGATTCTACAATCGCAAG
>CAUGVQ010000152.1 GCA_959602875.1 uncultured Collinsella sp.
TCCCCGTCATCGCTACCGTCGCGGCGGGGGAGGACGGCGGTTTCTTCAACATCAACGCCGATACCGCCGCCGGTGCCGTTGCGGCAGCGCTCCACGCGCACAAGGCGATCTTTTTGACCGACGTCGACGGCCTGTACAAGGACTTTAGCGATAAAGACTCACTCATCTCCAACCTAACACTCGACGAGGTTAACGAAATGCTCTACGGCGGCGAGGTCGATAAGGGCATGATTCCCAAGCTGCGTGCGGCCGTCGATGCGCTTGCCGGCGGCGTATTTCGCGCTCACATCATCAACGGCACCACGCCGCATTCGCTGCTGCTGGAGCTGCTGACCGATGCCGGCGTCGGCACCGTGATCCATTCCACCGAGACGGCTTACGAGTTCGATACGCATCCGCATCCGCTTTCGACGTTTGCTGCGCGTCTGACCGAGAACCTCGACGAGGTCGAGAAGCTTCAGACGGTCTAACTGACCCGCAGCCGCCCCATTTCTGCACCCATAGGTCTGCGCCGTCCGGCGCTCAACGAAAGGCATCCCATGTCACTTGCAGCTCAGCAATCGCTTGAATCCCATTACGTTATGCATACCTTTGGCCGCTCTCCGGTCGAGTTTGTCGAGGGTCACGGCATGAAGCTCACCGGCGACGATGGTCGTGAGTACCTCGACTTTCTTGCCGGCATCGGCGTGTGCAGCCTAGGTCATGGCGACCCGGCTGTGCTCTCGGCGCTCGAGGCACAGACCAAAAAGCTCATGCATGTCTCCAATTACTTCTACATCGAGCAGCGTGGACAGGTCGCGGCGCTGCTGTCCAAGCTTGCCAACGACGACTTAGATGGTGCACGCGTGCTTGCCGATGCCATTGCCGCCGGCGATGAGACCACGGCAGCTGCTCTTGGGGCCCCGGCTGCGGATGAGCAGGTTTGGGAGACCTTCTTTGCCAACTCCGGCGCCGAGGCCAACGAGGGCTCGATGAAGCTCGCGCGCCTGTACGCCAAGCGTGCCGGTAACGGCGGCAACACTATCGTGTGCATGCGCGGCGGCTTCCACGGCCGTACGCTCGAGACCATTGCCGCCACCATGCAGGATTGGCTGCAGGATAGTTTCCGCCCGCTGCCGGGTGGCTTTGTGGCCTGCACGCCCAACGATATCGATGAACTGCGTGCGATCTTCAGGCAGCTGGGGAGCGAAATTTGTGCCGTGATGCTCGAGCCGATCCAGGGCGAGAGTGGTGTGCACCCCATGACCGAGGAGTTTATGGCGGCAGCGCGCGACCTGGCACACGAAGTGGGCGCCGTGCTTATCGCCGACGAGGTCCAGTGCGGCATCTTCCGCTCCGGCAAGCCGTTTGCATTCCAAACCTATGGCGTGGAACCCGACATCATGAGCCTTGCCAAGGGCATTGCTGATGGCGTGCCCATGGGTGCCGTCGTGGCAAAGAAGGAGATTGCCGACGTGTTTAAGCCGGGCGACCACGGTTCGACCTTTGGCGGTAGCTGCTTGGCCATCGCGGCGTGTGCCGCGACGTTCTCCGCGCTCGTGCGCGGCGATTATGCCGACCACGCTGCCAAGGTAGGCGCCTATATGGAGGCAAAGCTCGCCAAGCTGCCGAACGTGACCGAGGTGCGTGGCCGCGGCTTGATGCTCGGCTGCGATCTGGACGATACTGTGGGTGATGCACACGACGTTGTGGCCCGTGCATTGGGGGCTGGTGCCGTGATTAACGCTACGGGTGCTCATACGCTGCGTTTCCTGCCGCCGCTCGTGTGCGAAGAGGCCGACGTGGACAGCCTAATCGAGATCCTGGCGGGTGTCTTGGGCTAACGCGGCGCAATAACTCAATTTGGACCGGGTTCCGGGTAGCGCGCAGAGATGTGGTGTAAGAGGCGGGGCATGCCCCGCCTCCGCCCTTTCTTGAAAGGGAGGGGACACCGCCTAGAATTCGTCGTTGGAGTAATGAAGGTGACGAATGGAAGGAAAGGCGATGCCCCAAGAAGAGAGTGTACTGCGCCTCGGCCGCGACGAGGCCCTCGAGGCGGCGAGGCTTTGGCAGGAGTGCGGCGACGCGCGCGAGTTCGCGTGCAGGGTGCTGGGCAGCGTGATGAACGCGCTGATGGACTCCGAGGCCCAGCAGATGTGCGGCGCGAGCCGCAACGAGCGCAGCGACGGCAGGGAGAACAGCCGCAACGGCTACCGCCCCAGGTCGCTCAAGACCGCCGTGGGCGACGTGGAGCTCGAGATACCCAAGCTCAGGCACGGCACCTACTACCCCGAGGGCATGCTCGCGCGATGGTCGCGCGTCGACACCTCGGTGGCCGCCATCGTGCAGGAGATGTACGTATGCGGCGTGTCCACCCGCAAGGTCGAGCGCGTGGCGTCCAAGCTGGGCATATCCTCGCTGTCGAGCTCGGAGGTCTCGAGCCTCTGCTCCGACCTCGACGCCGAGGTGGCGGAGTTCCGCCGCCGCGACCTGTCGGGCACGCCGTGCTGCTACCTGTGGCTCGACGCTACCTACATGAGCTGCAGGGTCGGCTCGTCGGTCGTCTCGCAGGGCGTCGTGACCGCGATCGGGCTGGGCGCCGACGGGCGCAAGCACTTCCTGGGCTGCGACGTGGTCGACACCGAGAGCGAGGACTTGTTAGCGTCAATCTAATTTTCACCAGTTTCACCAATCAAACGCGCCGTTCGCGCAAAGGCGGCTTCACCGCTTGCGCTAACGTATTTTCACCGATTCCGGTCACGCCTTGACGGGTCCGTCCCTCGGCAGGTCCTTCAGCCTGTAGGACCTGCCCGTTATCTTGACCAGGTGGCAGTGGTGGCACACCCTGTCCGCGATCGCGCTCGCCGCCACGTCGTCCCC
>CAUGVQ010000153.1 GCA_959602875.1 uncultured Collinsella sp.
CGTAGTCGTCGCCGTGGTAGACGCGCATGAGGTCGTCGTTCTCGTACTGAATCGACGAGCTCGCGATGGAGGCCTTGGCGCAGAACTCCTTGAACTTCTGGGGCAGGTTCACCGACCAGAGCACCGTCAGGTTGGGCTCGGGCGAGGTACCCATGTTCTCGAGCGTGTGGAGATAGCGGAAGGCGGTCTTGGTAACGAGCGTGCGGCCGTCGACGCCCATGCCGCCGATGGACTCGGTCACCCACTGCGGGTCGCCGGAGAACAGATTCTGGTACTCGGGCGTGCGGGCGAACTTGACCATGCGGAGCTTCATGATGAAGTGGTCGACGAACTCCTGAATCTGCTCCTCGGTGAAGGTACCGCGGGCGAGGTCGCGCTCGGCGTAGATGTCGATGAAGGTCGAGGTGCGACCCATGGACATGGCGGCACCGTTCTGGTCCTTAACGGAGGCGAGGTAGGCGAAGTACGTCCACTGGATGGCCTCCTGGACGTTGGTCGCCGGGCCCGAGATGTCAAAGCCGTAGAAGTCGGCCATCATCTTGAGCTGCTGGAGGGCGCGGATCTGCTCGGTGAGCTCCTCGCGGTCGCGGATGTTGGCCTCGGTCATAACCACGGGCGTGGAGGCCTTCTGCGCCTCCTTATCTTTGATGAGGAAGTCAACACCGTAGAGGGCCACGCGGCGATAGTCGCCGATGATGCGGCCGCGGCCGTAACCGTCGGGCAGGCCCGTGATGACGTGCGACGAGCGGCAGGCGCGCATCTCGGGCGTATAGACATCAAAAACACCGGCGTTATGGGTCTTGCGACGGTAGGTGTAGGTCTCGATCACGTCGGGGTCGATCTGGTAGCCGTGCTGGGCCGCCGCCTGGACCGAGATGCGGATACCGCCGTTGACGTGCAAGGCGCGCTTGAGCGGCTTATCGGTCTGAAGGCCCACGATGGTCTCGCGCTCGGGGTGCGCCGGGTCGATGTAGCCCGCCGGATGCGCCACGATGCCCGTGACCGTCTTGGTGTCCATGTCGAGCACGCCACCCTGCTCGCGCTCCTTGGTGAGCAGCGCCATGACGTCACGCCACAGGTCGGTGGTGCGCTGAGTGGGTCCCGCGAGGAACGACTCGTCGCCTTCATAGGGGGTGTAGTTGCGCTGGATGAAGTCGCGCACGTCGACCTCGCCCATCCAGGTACCGGGCTTGAAGCCCTCCCAGGCCTGCTGCATGAAACCACGCTCCTTATTGTTTGACCGGAGCCTCCGGTGCAAACGGGTCGTCCCGAAGCGCTCGGGTACCGTACCGGGCAATCGCCTTTGGTCCAGACCAAGGCAAATGTGCGTTCCCGAACACAGTTTCCGCAGCTCATCGGGAATTTAATCTAGGGCGCTAGCATATCATAGGGACCCCGTGTCCCAAGCCCCCGTCCGCCAAATATTAGAGGTTCACAAGTTACCTACAGCTAACTGCTCATTTGGGGACGGGGTCAAAGTATGCAAGCCCACATTTGGGGACGGAGCCAAAACGTATCAAGCCAATTCTGCTGCAAAAGCTACCTAATCTGCTGAACGCCTATTCTGGGGCGATGACTGCCGTACGCTACTCCTATCTACTAGTTACCTTGGCGCGGGAGGCGGCTATGTTTTGTTCGCAATGCGGGGCCTCGCTCGATGACAACGCTCGTTTCTGCTGGTCGTGTGGAGCAAAACTCGACAGCCACGCGCGGCGTGAGCCCGCCGCAAACCCTGCGGTGGACAAGACGACCCAGCGCGAGCCCGACCTTCCGCAGACGCCCCATTCGACACTTGAGCCAAAACCAGAGCCAACGCCGGAGCCGGAGTCGGAGCCGGCGCTTACTACACCGGCAACGGCATCCAATCCGGTACTCGAACGAACGTCAACACCAGCCGAAGCCCCCAAAACGACGGAAAAGGCGACGTCCTCACCAAACCCGGAAGCACCCGCGTGCCAAAGCTCTGAGAGCGTTACGGAATCCTCCGCCACCCCCGCGGGCTCCGTACAACACATCACCATCGGGACTGACGGCTCCATCCATGTCGGAAACGCTCCCTTACCTCGCACTGCCTGCGCTCCCAAACAAAACAAAACCGAGTCTTCAGGCGCCTCCTCTACCAAAACGCCTCGCAACGTCCCCTCGCTCGATGGTCCTGAGGCATGGTGTAATCCCGCTTTTTTCCGTCGGCCAATCGCGCAGCTCCGAGATACGCTCACACGCCGCTCCTGCCACTTGAGAGCCACAACCACAAGCGATGTCTTAATCATCCTTCTGACGGGCGGGAACTTCTGTATACCAGACGCGCACGATGTGAAGGCTTCCTCTTTTGGAGGATCCATCTTCGTGGATGCGGGCCCGCACGCGCTGTCCTCGAACAGCTTGATTTCCCTTGAGGACCTACCAGCCGATGCTTTCCCTTCCAAGGCGACCGCATACATCACCTCGAAGGAAGAAGCCGACCCCATAGCACGCATCGACAGTCTGCTCGACTATGCGCAGCTCGGAAACATCCACCGCATTGCAAGCGACGATCAGCATCTTATCGACCAAGCAAAAAAGCGCTTCGCCTCCCGCTTGCAAGCGAACGGCGTGCAGGAGGCCCGCTGGGAAACCAGTACAGATGCTCTCGTGTCAACCGGGCTCACCGTAAACGGCACCACATCGGACGGGGAAGAGTATTGGGTAAAGTGTGTGAAGTGCGGAGGAAAATACGAGTTGAGCGTCACGTTTGTCTACTCGGGCACCAATCCCTAATGCACGCCGCGCCGATAGAGACTGTTTCCAACCCAATCGCCACTTACCAATTCTGCTGTAAGAGCTACCTAATCTGCTGAACG
>CAUGVQ010000154.1 GCA_959602875.1 uncultured Collinsella sp.
CGCTTCGCACCGGAGTACGACGAGAGCGATACGTGCACCATCGCCGCCGACCGCGTGGTGTTCTCCATCGGCCAGGCTGTGCGTTGGGGGGCGCTGCTCGAGGGCACCGCAGTGGAGCTCGGCCACGGCCAGGGCGCCGTCGCCGATCCCAAGACCTATCAAACCGCCGAGCCGGATATCTTCGTTGGCGGCGATGTGTACACCGGTCCCAAGTTCGCCATCGATGCTATCGCAGCCGGTCATGAGGCTGCCATTTCGCTCCATCGCTACGTGCAGAACGCAACGCTCACCATCGGACGTAATCCGCGCGCATACCAGCAGCTCGATCGCGACAACGTCGACCCGGGCAGCTACGATACGACGGCGCGCCAGGAGCCTGCGGTGGCCGAAGGCCTTGGCCGCGCGGCGGCGCCGTTCAAAGAGTACATCGCGACGTTCACCGAGGAGCAGGTGCGCGCCGAGACCGCGCGCTGCCTAGGTTGCGGCGCGAGCATCGTGGACGAGAACAAGTGCATCGGCTGTGGCCTTTGCACCACCAAGTGCGCGTTCGACGCGATCCATCTGCACCGCGAGCACCCCGAGGCGAGCACGATGATCAAGTACGAGGACAAGCTCCCGGCGATTGGCAAGTACGCGCTCAAGCGTGCCATCAAGATTAAGTTCGGCAAGCGGAAGTGAGGCCTCCGTGCACGAGCTCGGGATTGTCTTTCACATCATCAAAAGCGTCGAGGATGTTGCCGCCGAGGCCCGCATAGGGCGGGTCTCGGCGGTGACGCTCGAGCTCGGTGAGGTGTCGGGCATCATACCGAGCTACCTTCAGGATTGCTGGCGCTGGGCGTGCGACAAGCACGAGGTGATGCGCGGATGCGAGCTTGTGGTGGAAGAGATTCCCGCGCGCACGTTTTGCGAGGCATGCGGTACCACCTACGAGACCGTGGCACACGGGCGCATCTGCCCTGTGTGCGGCAGCGATAACACCTATCTCGTGCAGGGCAACGAGGCCATCATCAAGGAGATCGCCACGCCCGAGAAAGCCACGTGACTTAGCGCTCCGGGCGGCGCTCGGGGTACTTCTCGGTGTAGCCCTCGATATGCAGCGTGCTTGCGATGACGTCTTTGATGACGGTCTCCTCCACATCCGGGTGCGAGCGGATAAAGAGGATGAGGCCGCTGATGAGGATGTAGAACGTCTCGTAGACGTGGTCGATGAGCACCTCGTGGTAGCGGGAGAAGTCAACGACCGTGGTCTCGCACATAAAGCGAGCGCAACGCTCGGCGACGCGATGCACAAAGGCGGTGTAGAGCACCGCGTCACCATCGGCGGCGATGGAGCGCGAGAGGTCGGGGGTCTCCACCACAAGCGTCTTGAGCAGGTGGGATATGCCGTCGAGCGCGCCCTCGATATCGCCCCTCACGCGTTCGCGGTCCCAGGCACGTAGCCGGTCGATAAAGGCGTCGATGGTGAGCTCAAGCGCGGCGTCAAAAGCCGCCTCTTTGCTGGGGAAGTAGTGGTAGAACAGCGAGCGGGTGCAGCCCACGCGGGCAGTGACGCTCGAGACGGATAGGCGCGAGAGCCCCTGCTCGGCGCAGACGGCCACGACGGCGCGCAGAATCTCGTCGCGCCGCTCATCATGCGAGTGGCGCACGCGGCTGTGCTCGGTATGCTTTTCCATAGCTGCCTCCCCAACGGGGACAGAGGTCCCCAACGTGCTCTAGGGTGGGATGGTTTTAGTTTGCCGTGTCGTTAACAGTACGTCAATACGCCGCATACCTACGTTTGAAGCCGGTTTACAGACTTGTCACGAGGGCGGGAGCATACGCGCGTATGATGGGAGGCAACGGGCGCCAAGCGCGCGCCCGCGGCGACGGAAGGGGGCCGCCATGGACGGACAGCATAGCGTTGTGGTGTTCGGCAGTATGAACATGGACCTCTCGGTGGCGTGCGGGCGCATGCCTGAGGCGGGCGAGACCATCGCGGGGAGCGACTTCTTCACGGCGGCGGGTGGCAAGGGCGCAAACCAGGCAGTCGCCGCGGCGCGCCGCGGGGCTACAACCTACATGATTGCAGCTGTGGGCGATGACGGCTTTGGCCGCGAGCTCACGGCGGGTCTTGAGGACGCTGGAGTTGATTGCGCAAACGTGGCTCACCTCGCCGACGTCCCCACGGGTACCGCCACCATCTTGCGCAGCGGCGGGGACAACCGCATCGTGCTTTCGGCGGGTGCGAACGCGGTGCGCACGCCCGAGGATATTGAGAGTGTGATTGATAAGCTGGTGGCCTCTGGCGCGGCGCCTATGGGTAGCGTTTTTATTGCCCAGGGCGAGTGCGACCTGAGCGCTACGGCGGCGGCGCTTGCGCGCGCGCACCGGCATGGGCTTTTCACCATTTTTAACCCGGCTCCTGCCTGCGACCTTCCCAAAGAGGCGTGGCACGAGGTCGATCTTGTGTGCCTGAACGAGACCGAGTGCGCCACTATCACGGGAATCATGCCGGTGGACGAGGCGTCTTGCACTGCGGCTCTCAAAAAGATAGAGGAGCTCACCGACGGCGGCATGGGCGTCATCACGCTCGGCTCCGCCGGGTCGGTCGCGCTTATTGACGACGACTTCATGCACGTGCCGGCCCAGCGCTGCGAGGCCGTTGACACCACGGGCGCGGGAGACACCTACATCGGCGTCTTTGCCGCGGCGCGTGCCGCGGGCGAGCTTATCTTTGAGTGCATGATACAGGCGTCGTTTGCCTCGGGGCTCGCGGTCACGCGTCTGGGTGCGCAGCCTTCCATTCCTACGTGGGATGAGGTTGTCGCTTGGATGATGGGCTGGTAGCCACCAAGGCC
>CAUGVQ010000155.1 GCA_959602875.1 uncultured Collinsella sp.
AGAGACTTGGACAGGACGTTCTTGATGCCGGCAAGCTCGAAGAGGGGACGCACGGCGCCACCGGCGATAACGCCGGTACCCTCGACAGCGGGCTTGATGACGATGCGGCCAGCACCGAAGTGACCCTCGACCTCGTGAGGAATGGTGCCATCCTCCGTCACGGGCACGTGGAACATGTTCTTCTTGGCGTCCAGGGAAGCCTTGGAGATAGCCAGGGGCACCTCAGCGGACTTACCCATGCCAAGACCAACATTGCCCTTGCCATCGCCCACGACAACGAGAGCGACGAGGGACATGCGGCGACCGCCCTTGACGGTCTTGGAAACACGGTTGATGAAAACGACGCGCTCCTCGAACTCGGAGGCCTCGCGCTGCTTGTTATCTCGATTACGAGCCATGTGCTTCTAACCTCCTAGAACTCGAGACCGGCGGCGCGGGCGCCGTCGGCGAGGGCCTTCACGCGGCCGTGGTAGATACGGCCACCGCGGTCGAACGTGACCTGCTTGATGCCAGCCTCGACGGCGCGCTTACCGATGAGCTCGCCCACCTTGGCAGCAGCCTCCTTGTTGGAGGTGTGGGTGCCCTTGAACTCGGCCTCGAGCGTGGAGGCGGAGACGAGGGTGTTGCCCTTGGTGTCGTCGACGATCATCGCGTAGATGTTGGCGTTGGTGCGCACGACGCGCAGACGCGGACGCTCCGGCGTGCCGAAGATCTTGCCGCGCACGCGACGCTGACGGCGCTTGAGGCCCGCGAGCTTCGCTTTGTTCTTATCCATCGTTCAATCTCCTTCAGAAGGATCGTGCCGGCACCTAACGGGGTGCCGGACTTATCTGATAGCGCGCGGAGGCTACTTGGCAGCCTTACCGAGCTTGCGGCGGATGTGCTCACCCACGTAGTGGATGCCCTTGCCCTTGTAGGGCTCGGGGGGACGCTTGCCGCGGATCTCGGCGGCGACCTGGCCGACCTGCTGCTTATCGATGCCCTTCACGTTGATGTGCGTGTTGTCGGGCACCTCGAAGGTGATGCCCTCGGGGGCCTTGTAGATCACAGGGTGCGAGTAACCGAGGGACAGCTCGAGGTCCTTGCCCTTGAGCTGGACACGGTAGCCAACGCCCGCGAGCTCGAGACCGCGGGTGTAGCCCTCGGACACGCCCACGACCATGTTGTGGATGAGGGCACGGGTGAGGCCGTGGCGGGCGCGGGTCTCGCGCTCATCGTCCGGACGAACGACGGTCAGGACGTTGTCCTCAATCTCGATGGTGAGCTTCTCGTACATATCGAGCTCGAGGGTGCCCTTCGAGCCCTTGACGGTGATGTGGTTACCGTCGACTGCCACTTCGACTCCGGCGGGAATCTGGACAGGCTTCTTACCGATACGGGACACGGTGTTCTCCTTTCCTTCTACGCGCCGAATCGTTTACCAGACGTAAGCGACGATCTCGCCGCCCACGCCCTTCTTACGGCAGTCACGGTCGCACATGACGCCGCTCGAGGTGGAAACGATGGCAGTACCAAGACCGCCGCGGACGCGGGGAAGGTCAGCCACGCCGGCGTACTTGCGCAGGCCGGGCTTGGAGATACGACGGATGCCGTTGATGACCTTCTGCTTCTTGGGACCGTACTTAAGGGTGATGGTGAGGGTCTTGGAGGGCTCGGTATCCTCGACGGTGTAGCCCTCGATGTAACCCTCCTCGTAAATGACGCGGGCGATCTCGACGAGCTTCTTGCTGCTCGGCATCGAGACCGTGGCCTTGTTCGCAGAGTTCGCGTTGCGAATACGCGTGAGCATGTCTGCGATCGGGTCAGTGAGGTTCATGCAGATTCTCCTTCGTTCTTGATGAACTCGCGCGTACGGTTCTCTGGGGCCCGTGGCCTCAGAGCCTGAATGACGCGCGCTCTTCCCTGCCTGAGCGGTGTTAGACCACCCCACAGGCGCTGGCACGTGACCTACCAGCTGGCCTTCTTGATGCCGGGAAGCTCGCCCTTGAGCGCAAGCTCGCGGAAGCAGACACGGCACAGGCCGAACTTACGGTAGACCGAGTGCGGACGGCCGCAACGCTGGCAACGCGTGTACTCACGCGTCGAGAACTTCTGCTTGCGCTGCTGCTTGACGATCATCGATGTCTTAGCCACTGATTACCTCCTAACAATGCATACCTGGCTCCGGCCCCGCCGCGCTAAGCGACGGAGCCGGATGCATTTGACTACTTCTTGAACGGGAAACCGAAGGCGTCGAGAAGGGCCTTGGCCTCTTCGTCGGTCTTCGCGGTGGTGACGATGGTGATGTCCATACCACGGGTGTGGTCGACGGAATCGAAATCAATCTCGGGGAAGATGAGCTGCTCGGTCACGCCCATGGAGAAGTTGCCACGGCCGTCGAAGCTCTTCGGGGAGATGCCGCGGAAGTCGCGGATGCGCGGGATGGCGATGGAGATGAGGCGATCGAGGAACTCCCACATGCGGTCGCCGCGCAGGGTGACCTTGGCGCCGATCGGCATGCCGGCGCGCAGGTGGAAGGTGGCGATGGACTTGCGGGCGTGGGTCACGAGCGGCTGCTGGCCGGTGATGGCGCGCAGGTCGGCGACGGCACCGTCGATGGCCTTGGCGTCAGTGGCGGCCTCGCCAACGCCCATGTTCACGACAATCTTCTCGATCTTCGGGATCTGGTTGACGTTCTTGTAGCCAAACTGCTTCTGGAGCTCGTCACGCACGGTGGCGAAATACTGCTCCTTGAGACGGGGGACGTACTTCTCGTCTGCCATGTTCACTCCTT
>CAUGVQ010000156.1 GCA_959602875.1 uncultured Collinsella sp.
GGTTCACGCCAGCGACCCAAACACACCTTTCATGAACCCCTGCGTGACGGGCCCGCCGGCCGCCCCCCGCGCCGGTACTCAGTCGGCCAAGGGCCGCTCTGAGGTCTCCGGTGGCGGCAAGAAGCCTTGGCGTCAGAAGGGCACCGGTCGTGCTCGTCAGGGCTCCATCCGTGCCGCTCAGTGGCGTCACGGTGGCGTCGTCTTCGCCCCGAAGCCCCGTTCCTACGCCAAGCGTATGAACAATAAAGAGGTCAAGCTCGCTATGCGCTCCGCGCTTTCCGCGAAGGTCCGCGACAACGAGCTCGTGCTCGTCGATGACTACGGCTTCGAGAAGCCGTCCACCAAGGCCGCCGTCGCGCTCCTCAAGAACCTCGGCCTCGAGGGCAAGCGTCTTACGATCATCGTTCGCGAGGACGATATCAACGCCTACCTGTCCTTCCGCAACATCCCGCGTACGTTCATCATCACGCCGGATGAGGCCAACACCTACGACATCCTCAACAACGGCGCCATCCTCATGCCCGCCGACGTTGCCGCTCACTTTGGGGAGGTGCTTGCTTAAATGGACGCCCACAGCATCATCATCCGCCCCATCGTCTCCGAGCGCTCGTATGACCTGATGGAGCAGAACAAGTACACGTTCGAGGTCGCTCGCGGCGCGAACAAGTACCAGATCAAGGACGCCATCGAGGAGCTCTTCTCGGTGAAGGTCGAGTCTGTCAACACCATCAACGTGAAGCCGAAGAAGAAGCGCGTGCGCTACATCGCCGGCTATACGCGTCAGTGGAAGAAGGCCGTTGTCACCCTCAAAGAGGGCGAGACGATCGAGATCTTCGGCAACCAGGCCTAGAAGATCGCCTTGTAAGTTCTCAGCCTCCCGAAAGGGAGGCGGAGAAGTTGAGGTTCCGGGCACATAACATAGAGCCGCCCGGTACCGTGGTAATCCGGTGTCACCGCACCCCGGGGGAAACCCCGAATCCCTGATGCGGTGGCGAGCGGATAGAGATGAAAGGGATAGGTAATGGCTGTAAAGCACCTTAAGCCGACCAGCGCGGGCCGCCGCTGGCAGACGATCTCTGACTTTGCCGAGATCACCTGCACCACGCCCGAGAAGTCGCTTCTCGAGCCGCTGCCCAAGAAGGCCGGCCGCAACAACAACGGCCGCATCACTGTGCGTCATCAGGGTGGTGGCGTGAAGCGCCGCTACCGTCGCATCGATTTCAAGCGCAACAAGGACGGCGTGCCGGCCAAGGTCGCTACCATCGAGTACGACCCCAACCGCTCCGCCCGCATCGCCCTTCTCCACTATGTGGACGGCGAGAAGCGCTACATTCTTGCCCCCAAGGGCCTGACCGTGGGCGACACCGTCGTCTCCGGTGAGGGCGCCGACATCAAGCCGGGTAACGCCCTTCCGCTTTCCGAGATCCCCGTGGGTACGCTCATCCACGCGATCGAGTTCCAGCCCGGCAAGGGCGCTGCCATCGCGCGTTCGGCCGGCACCGCCTGCCAGCTCATGGGCAAGGAGGGCAAGTACGCCATCCTCCGTATGCCGAGCTCCGAGATGCGCCGCGTGCTCATCACCTGCCGCGCCACCGTGGGTGAGGTCGGCAACGCCGATCACGCCAACATCGTCATCGGCAAGGCCGGTCGTAAGCGCCACATGAACGTGCGCCCGACGGTCCGTGGTACGGTCATGAACCCGGTCGACCACCCGCACGGCGGTGGCGAGGGCAAGAACCACACCTCTGGTCGTCCCTCCGTTACCCCGTGGGGCAAGCCGACGAAGGGCTATCGTACGCGCAAGAAGAAGAAGACGTCGAATAGCCTCATCATCCGTCGTCGCAAGAAGTAGTCGATACCGAGAATTAGGAGATAACGACTTATGAGCAGAAGTCTCAAAAAGGGGCCGTTCGTAGAAGCTCGCCTGCTCTCGCGTATCATCGCGATGAACGAGGCTGGCAAGAAGGACGTCGTGAAGACCTGGTCGCGCGCTTCCACCATCTTCCCTGAGATGGTCGGTCACACGATCGCCGTTCACGACGGCCGCAAGCACGTCCCCGTGTACGTCACCGAGTCCATGGTTGGTCACAAGCTCGGTGAGTTCGCGCCCACCCGTACGTTCCGTGGCCACAAGGCCAAGTAGGGGGTTTCTAATCTATGGCAACTAAAGCTACCGATACCGAGACCCGCGAGGTTCGCGCCGTCGCCAAGTACGTGCGCGTGTCTCCGTCCAAGGCTCGCCTCGTGGTCGACCTCATCCGCCGCAAGTCCGTGGCCCAGGCCTTCGACATCCTTCACTTCTGCGAGCGCGCCGTCGCCGTGGACGTGGAGAAGGTTCTGCGCTCCGCTGTGGCCAACGCTGAGCACAACAACGGCATGCGCGCCGACGACCTCGTGGTCGCTGCCGCCTATGTCGACGAGGGCCCGACGCTCAAGCGCATCCGCCCGCGCGCCAAGGGTTCCGCTTCGCGCATCCTTAAGCGCATGAGCCACATCACCATCGTCGTCGCTCCTCGAAAGGAGGCGTAAAGCGCCATGGGTCAGAAAGTCTATCCCACCGGCTTCCGTCTTGGCATCACCGAGAACTGGCGCTCCCGCTGGTTCGCTGACAAGGACTACGCCAAGACTCTTGGCAACGACCTTGAGATCCGCAAGTTCGTGGCCAAGCGCCTCGCTCGCGCTGCCGTCTCCCGCGTGGAGATCGAGCGTGCCGGCGACAAGGTGAAGGTCATCATCTACACCGCCCG
>CAUGVQ010000157.1 GCA_959602875.1 uncultured Collinsella sp.
AAGGTGCCCGCAACCGGCGCCATCGTCTTTGTGACGTGGCCGCACATCGAGGGCGCGACGGGCCTTCCCGCCCGCGTCGCCGCTGTCTTTGCCTAGCACCAAAACGCACCGCACGTACCGGCAGGACGCCCTAGGGCGTCCTGCTGTCTCTTATCCCTGGATACGCCCATGACCGAAACCGACCCGCAAACCGATCTCGCCGCACGCCGCAACCGTGCCCGCACCGCGCTCGCGGCCGCATTCCCTCACACGATTCCCATTCTCGCCGGGTTCGTGTTCCTCGGCATCACCTGCGGCATCTATGCCGGTTCGCTTGGTCTTCCCTGGTGGATGCCCACCCTCATGAGCGTCGTCATATTCGCCGGGTCGGCGGAGTTTGTCGTGGCGTCGCAGCTCGCCGGCGCCTTCGATCCCCTCACCACTTTCGCCGTGGTCCTCATCATCAACGCCCGGCACCTCTTCTACGGTCTCTCGATGCTCGAGCGCCTCCGCGGACTCGGTCGCAAACGGCCCTACCTCATCTTTGGCATGTGTGACGAGACCTTCTCCATCAACTACACCACCGAGCCGCCCGCGGGCGTCGACCGCGGCTGGTTCATGTTCTGGGTGACGCTGCTCAACCACCTCTACTGGATTGTCGGCTGCACGTTGGGCGGTGTCTTTGGCGCGGTCGTCGCCACCTCCATCGAGGGCGTTTCCTTTGCCATGACGGCACTCTTTGTGGTGATCTTCCTCGACCAGTGGGAAAAGGACGCGCAGCACCTGAGCGCCTGCACGGGCATTCTCGCTGCGGCAGTGGCACTCGCCATCTTTGGTGCAGACAACTTCATGATTCCCGCAATGGTGCTCATTCTCATCGCTGTCACGCTGTTGCGCGGCCGCATCGAGCGCGCCTACGGCACCGCGGGGGCGAGCCGCTCATGACAACCACGCAGATGCTCATCACTGTCTTTGCCGCCGGAGCAGCAACGGTCATCACGCGCGCCATCGCCTTCATCGCGTTCCCGCCGGGGCGCGAGACGCCGCGCTACATCTCCTATCTTGGGCATGCGCTGCCCGGCGCGGTCTTTGGCCTGCTCGTTGTCTACTGCCTAAAAGACGTCGACCCCCTCGCGGGCAGCCACGGCATCCCCGAGGCGGCGGGCATCCTGCTTGCAGGCGGCCTCTACCTCTGGCGCCACAGCATGCTGCTCTCCATCTTTGCCTCGACCGCGCTCTATATGGTACTCGTGAACCTCGTGTTCTAACGTGCCGAGGGTACGCTTGGGGGCGCGCCCATGCCGCCGCGTGCCTCAAGCGCCGCGACGAGCTCTTCCATCACCTCTTGAGCGTCGCCCACCACGCGGTACTGCGCGGCACCAAAGATGGGCGCCTGCGCGTCCTCGTTCACGGCAATGACCGTTCCGGCACCCGAGATACCGGCGAGATGCTGGATCGCGCCCGATACGCCTATGCTCACAAGAAGCTCGGGCGCAACGGCAACCCCGGTCTGCCCCACCTGATGCGCATAGTCGAGCCAGCCCGCCTCCACCAGCGGTCGCGTGCAACCGACCTGCGCCCCCAGAAGCTCCGCCAAGCGCTCCATAAGCGGGAGATTCTTCTTGGAGCCGATGCCGCGTCCCACCACCACGAGCCGCTTTGCCTGCGCAATGGATGAGGACGAGGCAGCGCGCTCGAAGGCGAGGGTCCGCACACGCGCCTGTGCGCCTGCATCGAGCGGCGCGTCTTCAATCGTGCCTGTGCGGGAAGAGTCGAGCTCCGGCGCCGCAAAGACACCGGGGCGCACCGTAGCCATCTGCGGGCGGTGCACGGGGCACATAATCGTCGCCATGAGGTTGCCGCCAAAGGCGGGGCGCGTCTGATGGAGAAGGCCCGTCTCGGCGTCGATGGAGAGCGCTGTGCAATCCGCAGTGAGACCCGTCTTGAGCTCCGCGGCCACACGCGGGGCAAGCTCGCGCCCCAGCGGCGTGGCACCAAAGAGCACGATCTCGGGGCGCCGGGCACACGCGAGTGCGCACACCCAACTTGCCAGCAGCTCCGGATCCACCAACACGAAACGCTCGTCGCGCGCCCGGAGCACTCGGTCGGCACCGCAGGCTATAAGCTCGCGCGCCACGGCATCGTCTGCGAGCTCGCCCTCGGCCACAAGGGCCACCACCTCACAGCCCCGCGCTGCGGCGAGCTCGTGGGCCTTGGCGGTAAGCTCGCGGGCAACGGGCATAAGGTACCCGTCGCGATCCACCTGCGCGAATACCCAGATATCGTGATACGCCCCCAGGTCGCTTTGAGCCACCTCATCACGCACGAGCGTGATGGCACCTACCGGGCAGGCGTCGACGCACGCACCGCAGAGCACGCAGCCCTCCGTTGGGCGCGCGAGCCGGTCCACGACCTCGATTCCCGCCGTGGCGCAGGCGCGCTCGCAGCGCTTGCAGCCGATGCAGCGATCGGCGTCGATAACGAGTCCCGCCATCAGGCCACCCCCTCGATAATCTCCACCAAACGGATCGCCTGCTCCACCGGCGTTCCATCGACCGCCACCGACTCATGCTGGCTCTCAGGTACAAAGGAGCGCACCACCTGCGTGGGCGACCCGGCAAGACCCGTGCGCGCGGTGTCCGCGCCCACGGCAGCGGCACCGAGCACCTCCGCCGGCATCTCCGCGGCGGCGCGCACGCCCGCGATGCTCGGCATGCGCAGCTGCGCCGCCTCGCGGGCACGCGTGAGGACCGCCGGCAG
>CAUGVQ010000158.1 GCA_959602875.1 uncultured Collinsella sp.
CACCCGCTCACAACGACCGCCGCGATAAGCGCGAGAAGCGCAAGCAGCGCAACACCCGCTACAACGTTCCCACCGAGCCCACGCTCTCGCGCGATGACCTTGCGGCGATGAAGGTCGCTGAGCTCCGCGACAAGGCCCGTGAGCTCGATATCGACATCACCGGTAAGAAGAAGCCCGAGCTCGTGGAGGAGGTCTACACCGCCGCCGCCCGCGCCGAGGGCTTCCGCGATGTGGAGGGCGTGCTCGAGATCGCCAACGAGGGCTTTGGCCACCTGCGCGTTCACGGCTACATGGCGAGCCGCGACGACGCCTTCGTGCCGGCGAACCTCATTCGCGCAGCGCGTCTGCGCGCGGGCGACTACATCACCGGCTCGGTTCGCCCCTCGCGTGCAAACGACAAGTATCCGGCTCTCGCCAAAATCGTCACGGTGAACGGCCGTGACCCCGAGGAGATCCTGAAGCGCCCCAAGTTCAGCGACCTCACGCCCATCTACCCCAACGAGCCCCTCAAGATGGAGCACGGCAAAGACTCCATCACCGGCCGCGCCATCGATATCGTGGCGCCCGTCGGCAAGGGCCAGCGCGGCCTTATCGTCTCGCCGCCCAAGGCGGGCAAGACCACCATCTTGAAGAAGATCTGCCAGGCCATCTCGATCAATAACCCCGAGGTGCACGTTATCTGTCTGCTTGTGGACGAGCGTCCCGAGGAGGTCACCGACATGCAGCGCTCCATCAAGGGCGAGGTCGTTGCTTCGACCTTCGACATGCCGGCGGACAACCACACACGCGTGGCGGAGCTCGTGATCGAGCGCGCTAAGCGCATTGTCGAGCTCGGCGGCGACGTGGTGGTCGTGCTCGACTCCATCACCCGCCTTGCGCGCGCCTACAACCTTGCGGCGCCCGCTTCGGGCCGCATCCTGTCGGGCGGCGTTGACTCCGCGGCGCTCTATCCGCCCAAGCGCTTCCTGGGTGCTGCGCGCAACATCGAGAACGGCGGCTCGCTCACCATTCTCGCGTCCGCCCTTATCGACACCGGCTCCAAGATGGACGAGGTCATCTTCGAGGAGTTCAAGGGCACGGGCAACATGGAGCTCAAGCTCGACCGCGACCTTGCCGACCGTCGCATCTTCCCGGCGATCGATCCGGTCGCCTCGGGCACGCGCAACGAGGACCTTTTGATCGACGAGCAGATGCGCCCCTTCGTGTGGGGCATCCGCCGTGTGCTGGCGTCCATGAGCAACACCGAGCGCGCCGCATCCGCCTTCATCAAGGGTCTGCGCGGCACGAACTCCAACAGCGAGTTCCTCATCCGCTCCGCCAAGCGCGCCCAGGAGCACGGCGACCTGCTGCCCTAACCTGTGCGCCCGCTAACGCCGGAAGGCCCCTTATCTGAGCGATTCGCAACGCGGCACCGAAGGTGCTGAGCTCAGAGAAGGGGCCTTCCGGCGTTTGGTTGGGACGGTCGTGTTAGGCGATGGTGCCTATCTTGCGCTGCAGGGCGATGAGCGCGCGGTAGGGCAAAACGTGGGCAGCCGCGTAGTAGGCACGCATCTCGGGCGCGGGTATGCAAAGGTCGCGTCCGCGTGATGCCGCCTTGAGTGCCTTGCGTGCCACCCGCTCGACCTTCTCAAAGCCCAGGGCGCGCGTGATGCGTGCGGCAGTCTCGATATCGCCCGGCGCATCGAAAAAGCCGGTGCGCATGGGCTTGGGGCAGACGGCGCAGACGGAGATGCCCGTTCCCTCGAGCTCGACGGCGAGCCCGCGCGAGAAATCGAGGACAAAGCGCTTCGCCGCCGCGTAGACGGCCAGATCGGGCTGAGGCATGAAAGCGGCTACGCTCGAGATGTTGATGATGCGCGAGCCGGGCGCCAGATAGGGGAGCGCGCGGTAGGTGAGTTCCACAGGCGCGCGCACGAGGATGGCCGTCATGTCTGATGCCGAGGTACTGCTCTGCTCGGCGAAGCGCCCAAAGCTGCCGCTTCCCGCGCAGTTGATGAGAAGCGTTACCTCGGCGCCTTCAGTCTTGGAGAGCGCCTCCTCTATCACGTCGAAGGAGTCGAGATCGCCAAGGTCGAGGCAAAACGCCCTCACCGGCGTCTTAGCGATGCGCACAAGCGCTTCGAGGCGCTCGGCCCGGCGGCCGATGCCCCAAATCTCATCTACCTGGCCAGCTACCCCAGAGTCTATGAGGCGGACAAACTCCCTGCCGAGTCCTGACGAGGCACCGGTGACGATAGCGATACGCGGCATGGGGACCCCTTTCGGCATGCGTTGCGGCGCGCAACGCGACATTGGTCTGTTGCTCATGTTGTTCCCCAAAGAAGGGGCGTGCATGCAGCCGTTGGCGAGTGGAGGCCCTCGCCCGGGTGCGCTCATGCCACCCGGTCTTTGAATGGTCGTTGAATCGGTGCCGTTCGCGGCAAAAAGACGCCGCTGAGCTTGCATTTTGTACAGAGCTCTCGCATAATGGGACCATCGCGACGGAAAACGCAGATGAAATGTACCCTCATCCGTTGCCCGGGTCTTCCCGCAGCCTTCATCATCCGTTTCTAGAGCGATGCCGTATACGGTTCGTCCCGCATACCCCTGTGGCGGGTCGGATGGGTTGAAGGAGTATCCAGATGGCTTCTCAATGCACTCGCGCGCGTGCCATCGCCGCCGGTCTTACCTGTGGCGCAGGTGTCGTGGTGCCCGCCGCTGCGTTCATCGCAACCATTCCGTTT
>CAUGVQ010000159.1 GCA_959602875.1 uncultured Collinsella sp.
AACCCAGGCAGCGTGCAGTCTCGGCGCGTACCTGTTCCTCGGTAAAGGTAGCGGTGTACTCGCGGAAGGGAGCCTCGGTACGGCCGAGGTCGGACTTTACCGCAGGCTGCTGGCGACTCGCGGTGTCGTAGCTCGAAAGATCCGCTGCGTCCTTATCGAGCTCGCGGTAGGCACGCGGATTGCGGCCGATGGTAGGTGTCGCCCCCTGCACGTAGCGGTGGAGCGACACGGCGGCCTCGTGTCCCGCGGCGATGGCGTCGATGGCGAATTTGGGACCCGTAAAGGCGTCGCCGCCCACAAAGATATCGGGCTCGGCGGTCTGGTAGGTCTGCGTGTCGGCAACCGCCGTACCACCGCGGCCGAACTCAACCGCGCTGCCGGCCAGAAGCTCGCCCCATGCCACGCCCTGACCGATGGAGAAGATCACACGGTCTGCCGCCACGGCGCGCAGCTCTGCATCGTCGTAGACGGGTGCGAAGCGGCCCTCGTCATCGTAGACGCGCGTGCAGCGGCGGAAGACGACCTCGCTCACATGGCCCGCATCATCGCAGCGCACCTCAACGGGGCCCCAGCCGTGGCTGATATGGACACCGTCCTCCACGGCCTCGCGCACCTCTTCCGCGCTCGCCGGCATCTCGTCCTCCTGCTCGAGGCAAAACATCTCCACGTGAGGCGAACCCAGGCGCGCTGCGGTGCGCGCCGCGTCGATGGCAACGTTGCCGCCGCCGACCACGATGGTACGCCCGGTAAGCGCCGCCGCCTCGCCGCCGGCATCTTGGGCCTCGACCACGCCGCGCAAAAAGTCCACTGCAGTCGACGCGCCCTCGGCATCCTCCCCGGGAATGCCCGGCAGACGGCCCGCCTGGCAGCCCACGGCCACGTAGAATGCACGGTAACCCTCGGCGCGCAGGTCCGCGAGCGCCACGTCGCGCCCCACCTCCACGCCGTAGCGGAACTCCACGCCCATGGCCTCGATCACAGCGACCTCCGCCGCAATGACGTCTTTCTCGAGCTTGTAGGAGGGGATTCCGTAGGTGAGCATGCCGCCCGGGCGCGCACTCTTCTCAAACACCACCGGCTTATAGCCGCGCTCCGCCAGGTAAAACGCGCAGCTAAGACCCGCCGGACCGGCGCCGATGATGGCGACCTTCTCGTCAAAGGCGCCCTCCACGCGCGGGATCACCTTGGGTGGGATGTAGCGCGTGGCCTCGTCGAGGTCGCGCGCGGCGATGAACTTCTTCACCTCGTCGATGGCGATAGCCTCGTCCACCCGCCCGCGCGTGCAGGCGTCTTCGCAGCGACGGTTGCAGATGCGCCCGCAGATGGCGGGCAGCGGGTTCTCGCGCTTGATGAGGGCGAGCGCCTCGGTATAGCGCCCCTGCGCGGCGAGCTTGAGGTAGCCCTGCACCGCAATGTGCGCCAGGCACGCCGTCTTGCAGGGCGCCGTGCCCGCCTCGTAGGTCTCGATGCGGTTCTTGTTGCGATAGTCGGGCGACCACTTCTCGGGGCCCCACGATGTTGCGTCGGGAAGATCCTGCTTGGGGTAGGCGGGGACTTTGCCCGTCGTCTTCTCGCACAGCTTCTGCCCGAGCTTGACGGCGCCCGCCGGGCACACCTCCACGCAACGACCGCAGGCGACGCACTTGTCCGTCTCCGTACGGGCAACGTATGCCGACCGCGAGAGGTTGGGCGTGTTGAAGAGCTGCGAGGTGCGCAGCGCGTAGCACACGTTCACGTTGCAGTTGCAGATGGCAAAGATCTTGTTCTCGCCGTCGATGTTGGTGATCTGGTGTACAAAGCCGTTGTCCTCGGCTTTTTTGAGAATCTCCATCACCTCGTCGCGCGTGATGTAGCGTCCGCCCTTACCGGTCTCCACCACGTAATCGGCCATATCGCCCACCGCGATGCACCAGTCGGCAGGATCGTCGCCACAGGCCTCGCCGAGCACGCTTCTGCTCATGCGGCAGCTGCAAGGGCTCGCCGCGTACTTGCCGTCGTACTTGTCGAGCCAGTGGCTGATGTGCTCGATCGATACGCTCTGGTTCTCGGTCTCGATGGCCTGCTCGACGGGGATGACGTGCATGCCAATACCCGCGCCGCCCGGCGGCACCATCGGCGTGATGCGCGAAAGCGGGCCCTTCGATGCCTGCTCGAAGAACTTGGCCGTCGCGGGATGCTCGTTCATCTGCTCCCAGCGCATGTTGAGGAACTCGGCAGAGCCCGGCACCAGGATGGGACTCACCCACTGCTTGGTGCGCGTGGGATTTTCCCAGTTGTACTCCAGAAGGCCAATCTCGCTCATCTCGTCGAGCAGCGGCTGCAGCACCTCGGCCGCAAGACCCGTTGCGCGCTGGACCTCCTCAAATGTGTAGGGACGGCGCACCTTGAGTTTGAGCAGCACGTCTGCCATCTCGTCGGTCGTCACGCTCTCGAACGCCCAATACTCGTACGGCAAGAGGTTGCCCTTGCCGAGCGTGCGGTTGGTGAGATGCTTGCAGAGCGCCACGATCTTCTCCCGCGGGTGCTCCGGCAGCGGCGGCACAAACTCCGCGCCGATATCGGGCTCGGTGTAGGAGATGCCGGGGCCGTTCAAAATCATGGTCGGTCCTTTCGCTTGTCTGGACGCTTGTTTGGGGACGGGATCGAAATATGCATTACCGCGCGGGGCGCCGCGGCCGCACGGCTGACGTTGCCGGGCACCTCGACGCTACGCG
>CAUGVQ010000160.1 GCA_959602875.1 uncultured Collinsella sp.
CGAGTCGTTGACGCCGTCGCCCACCATGACCACGCGGCGCCCGGCCGCGCGCATCTGCTCGATCACGGTGTGCTTGTCCTCGGGCAAGAGGTCGGCGCGGAACTCATCGATCCCCGCCTTCCCCGCGATACGCGCGGCGGCGTTGGCGTTGTCGCCCGTGAGCATCACGATATGCTCAAAGCCCAGCGCGCGGAGCTGTGCCAGCGCCTCGGGCGCGCCCGGCTTGAGCGGGTCCTGGATGCCGATCGCGCCCTTGAGCACGCCATCGACCGCCAGGTAGAGCTTCGAGAGGCCGTCGAGCTTCTCCTCGATCAGCGCCCGCACATCGTCGTCGATCGTGACGCCCTCGTCCTCGACCACAAAATGCTCGGAGCCGATCACGCAGCGCTTGTCATCGAGCGAGCTCGCAATACCATGCGCCACCAGGTACTCGACCTCGGCATGACGCTCGCGGTGCTCGAGCCCGGCCTCGGCAGCCGCATTGACCACGGCGCGCGCCACCGGGTGCGGAAAGTGCTCCTCAAGGCAGGCCGAGAAGCGCAGCACCTGCGTGCGGTCCCAGCCATCGAACGAAAGCACGTCCGCCACCTGTGGGGCAGCGGCAGTCAGGGTGCCCGTCTTGTCGAAGACGATGGTGTCGGCCGTGGCAAAGGCCTCAAAATGCTTGGATCCCTTGACGGTGAAGCCCTCGCGCGCGCTCTGGCTCATGGCCGTGAGCACGCTGATGGCGCCCGTAAGCTTGAGCGCGCAGGAGTAGTCGACCATGAGCGCGGCACTCGTGCGCACCAGGCTGCGGGTCTTGAAGTAGACGCCCGCGGCGAGCAGGAAGTTCCACGGCACAAAGGCGTCGGCCATATGCTCACGGCGGCTGAGCGACTCGGCCTTTAAGGCCTCGGACTGCTCGACCAGGCTCACGATCGAGCGCAGCTTGGTATCGGTCGCGGCAGCGCGCACGCGCACGTAGGCCTCGCCGTCCTCCACGGCCGTGCCGGCAAAGACGTCGTCGCCCACGCTGCGCTCGATAGCCAGCGGCTCGCCGGTGAGCGTAGACTGGTTGACCATGGCGCAGCCCCACTCGACGGTGCCGTCGACGGGGATGGGCATGCCGGTGCGCACTACGATGAGGTCGCCTGCCACGAGGTCGGTCGCCTGGACGCGGCGCTCTTCCGCCCCGCGCAGCGTCGGGTCGCCGCAGGGGATGAGCTGCGCGTAGTCGGGCACGTCGAGCAGCGAGTAAATGAGCTGGTTTTGCGATTGCGCGCGGGTGTAGTCCTCAAGAAGCTCACCCAGGTTGAGCAAAAGCATCGTGCTGGCAGCGGTGCGCCAGTCGCGCTTGAGGAAGGAGATGCCGATGGCCGAGGCGTCGAGCACGGGCACGTCGAGGCGCGCGCCGGCAAGAGACGCGAGCGCGGCCTTGAGAAAGCCGCGGTAGCTCCAGACGGTATAGATCGTGGAGAGCGGCGCCGGCAGGAACCAGCGGCGGGCGAGATGTCCACCGAGGAGTGTGGCGATATCCATGAGCAGGCTGTTGGTGCGCGGCGCAAGCGCGACGGTGCAGTCGCGACGGGCCTCGTCCACAGCCGTGCGGTCGATAGCGGCGATGGCGGCGAGCGCCTGGTCGCGGGCGGCGGGCTCAAACGCGACGGCGAGCGAGCCCGTGCGCGGATAGACCGTCGCCTTTTGGATGACGGGATGTTGGCGGAGGGCGCGCGTGAGGGCGTCGATGTCCGCCTCGGGCACGCGACCGGCGAGCTTAACGCGCACGCGGCCGGGGACCTCGTGTTGGATGGTGTAGTTCATGCGTGAAGGCCTCTCTTGGTACGGGGCGTCAAACGTGCGCCCCAAAGAGCAGCAGCTGCGTCGCTTGGGGGCGATCGCAGCTGCTTAGAGTCGTTGAGACAAGCGTTGGGCGCGAGGTCTACTCGGCCTTGCCGCCCTCGACGACCTCCACGTCAACGGGATTGTTGAGGTACTCGGCCTCGGCAACGATGTCGTCGACCTGAGCCTTGGCCTGCTCGACGATGTCCTGGTAGCCGGCCTTGACGCGCATGCCGGCGGCAACGGTAGCCACGGCGGCACGCTTGGCGGTATCGGACGCGAGGGCCTTGGGAACAACGACGCCCAGAACGGCGCCGGCGGCAACGAGCAGGGAGTGAGTCTTGGAAATGCTGACCATGGATGATCCTTTCGGGCGTGTGGATAGAACGGTAGTTAGTTCAGACTAACATTCTTTGAGTAGACGAGGATACAAAGTTACCGTACGGCAACCCCGAACGCGCGTCTTTTTGCGTTGTGCTGCTGAACTGGGGTTCAATCTACCCCGCAAGTGCGGAGGTAGGCCATGGTAACTCGCGTTATGCACATCTCGACCATAGTTGCGCATATGCAACCGTTGGCGGTGGCTAACCGCGGAATTGCCGACTAGCCTGAGGGTCGACGGATGACCCGCCCATTCTCGCGGGCGGAGGGCTAGACTTTATAGCATCCGAACAGCTGCTTTGGAGGAATGCATGCTCGACGTTGTGCAACAAAAACAAGCCGCCCGCGTCAAAGCGCTTGCCCGGCGCGACGGCATCCCGCAGGCTCTCCGTGAGCAAAAGTCGGCCTCGATATCCTCCCAGCTCGCAGCAAAACTCGACCGACTGCTCGGCAGCCGTCAAGGCGA
>CAUGVQ010000161.1 GCA_959602875.1 uncultured Collinsella sp.
AGGCGCTCCTCGTAGGCCCAGGGATGGGTGATCCAGGAGTTGTTCTCAACGCCCGAACCGTTCACGTCGGCGAATTCGCCCAGTTCATTTTTGAGGAAGCGCATGTAGTCGTCGGAGACGTTCTGGTGCATCCAGTACGGCAGGTTCGCCTTGCGGTAGTGGCCGATGTAGCCGTCATGCAGGCGCATGTGCTCGAAGCCGCAGCCCAAACGCGGCGGATGCACGTGCATCTTGCCTACCACGGCGGTCTGGTAGCCGCCGTCGCGCATCTCCTGCGCGAGCATATGGTCGTACTCCCACGCGATACCGTCCTGGTAACCCACGCGGCCCGTGCCCGCGGGCGTCTTGCCGCAAAAGAGGGCGGCGCGCGCCGGGATGCAACTCGGGCAGGCGGAGTAGGCGTTCTCGAACAGCATGCCGTCGGCGGCGAGCGTGTCCAAGTAGGGCGTCTGCACGTCCGGATGGCCGTCGATACCCAGGCAGTCGCCGCGCATCTGGTCGCACATGATAAGGAGAACGTTGGGTTGCTGGGGCATAGGGAACTCCAAACTCACGGGAACGGGATGAAGATTGAGTGGTCAAGGCGGGAGGGGCGCAGAGCCCCACACAACTACGACGAGGCAAAACCCGGGCAGGATCAGCGCCGCGTGAACATGCGAGCCACGCGCTGCAGGCCGGGATAGGCGTACTCCAAAAACTCACGCAGCCCGCAGTAGCCCGCATCGTAATAGGCGATGTTCAGGCGCTTGCAGTTGCGATGGCAAATGCCCTCAAAGGGGCAATCGGCGCACCGCGCGCAATCGCGACGCGGCTCGTTCAAAAACATGCGCATGGTCTCACAGGTCGCCATTGCCTCAAGGGAATCGACGCGAATATCGCCCACGCGGTACTCATCCAGCGCATAGAAGTCGCACGGATACACCGAACCGTCGCTTTCCACCACGAACTGCGGAGCGCAGCGGCCGAGCATACCGCACTGCGACGGAAACTGCCCGAGCGCCATCTGCATGACGTTCTCGAACAGCCAGATGCTCACATAGCGCCCAGCACCGAGCTCGCGCCACCACAAGTCGAACAAGCGGCGGTAGAACGAGGAGAAGGCACGCGGGTCGAGCGAGAACGTGTCCCGCTCATCGTCGAGGCCCGGCAGGCACGGGATGAACTGGATATGGGTGATCTTCTCCTGCTTGATGAAGGAGAAGACGCGCTGTGGATGCGCCGCCATCTGCGAGGTGAGGACCGAGAGTATGTTGACGTCCACGCCGCGCTCGCGCAGCAGGCGAACGCCGCTCATGACGCGCGCGTACGTAGCGGCACCGTGCGCATCGGGACGCATCGAATCGTGCAGGTCGCGATAAGCGTCAACCGAGACTCCGATGAGGAACCCGTGCTCGCGGAAGAACTCGGCCCATTCCTCTTCGATCAGGTAGCCGTTGGTCTGCAACGCCCAGCTCACCCGCTGGTTCTCACGGCGCTCCTCCACCCGCGCGACGAACGAATGGAAGAAGTCAAGGCCGGCCAGGGTGGGCTCGCCGCCCTGGAAGGCGAAAGAAATGTGCGCATCACTCGCCACGGCGAGTGCACGGTCGATGATGGCACTTGCCACGTCTTCGCCCATGACGCGGGCGCTCCGCTCCTCGCGATGAGCAGCGACATCGCAGTAAAAGCAGTACCTGCACCGCATGTTGCAAGCACTCGATGCCGGTTTTATCAAAAAGCCAATATGCTTCGCGCACATGGCACATACCCCCCTTCGCACAGGCTAGCCCTCACTCATCGGGCCGGAAACCACCTCCTTACCCGAGGCGGCGCATCCGGCCCGCACAATCACCGCATGAATCTTAGGCCAAGCCCAGGCGCTCCTTTTGCTCGGCCGGGGACTCATGCTCCTCCAGGCCGCGCAGCAGCAGGTCAATCATGCGCTGTTCGGCGTGGTCGTCCTTGCCGGCGAGATTATTAACCTGGCCGTAGTCACTCTCAAGGTCGAACAGCATCGTCTGCTCGACCTCGGCGAGCGGCGTGGCTCCCTCGATCTGGGCCGGCTTCTTACAGGGGATCTTGAACAGCGGGTACTTGGTGCGTTTGAAGTAGCGGCCACACTCAATCTCCTCCGGGCAGTCCGAACCCATCTTTTTGCGGATGGTGTGCGGCAGTGCGGTGTACTCGAAGCACGGCTGGTTGCCGGCGACCGGCGCGCGGAAGTAGGTGTAGCGGCCGTCGGTGACGTTGACGGTCATGGCGTGCACGCCGTACAGGGCGTAGCCACGCGTGGGCGCGTCAGCATCCGTCATGAGCGGCACGAGGGAGGTGCCGCACACATCTGCGGGAATCTCGCAGCCGTGGGCCTCAAGCACCGTGGGCATGATGTCGATTGCCTGAGTGAGCTGGCGGGCATGCTCGCCGGCGCGGGCGTTACCCGGGAAGTGCACAATGAACGGCAGATGCGCGAGCTCGTTATACAGGTGCATGTAGTTTTTGCCCATGTAGTCGCGCTCGCCCAGGAAATAGCCGTGGTCGGTGGTGACCATGACCATGGTATCGTCCAGCATCCCGCGCTCCTCGAGCTTGTCGATGAGCCTACCAAACCAGCGGTCGGTCATGGTGACGAGG
>CAUGVQ010000162.1 GCA_959602875.1 uncultured Collinsella sp.
CTCGGTCTCCTTGCAGATCTCGGACATGGTGCGCACGGCGTCGATCGGGTACTTGCCGGCAGCGGTCTCGCCGGAGAGCATGACGCAGTCGGTGCCGTCGTAGATGGCGTTGGCGACGTCGGTGATCTCGGCGCGCGTGGGGCGCGGGTTGCGCTGCATGGAGTCGAGCATCTGCGTGGCGGTGATGACCGGCTTGTAGTGCGCGTTGCACTTCTTGATGATGGTCTTCTGGATGTGGGGCACCTCGGCGGCGGGCACCTCGACGCCCAGGTCGCCGCGGGCGACCATGATGCCGTCGGCCTCGTGCAGGATCTCGTCGAAGTTCTTGACGCCCAGGGCGCTCTCGATCTTGGGGAAGATCAGCACGTTGGGCGCGCCCATCTCGACGCAGATCTTGCGGATCTCGTTGACGGCCGCGCCGTCGCGGATGAAGGACGCGGCGATGGCGTCGATGCCGAGCTCGCAGCCAAACATGATGTCGGCGCGGTCCTGCGCGGTGACGGACGGCAGGTTGATGTTGAGGTTGGGGAAGTTGACGCCCTTGTGCTCGCCCAGCTCGCCGCCGTTGGTGATGGTGCAGGTGATGTCGGTGCCCTCGACGCTCACGACCTCAAGGCCGATGAGGCCGTCGTCGATCAGGATGACGGTGCCCTCCTCGACCTCCTGCGGGAGGTTCTTGTAGTCGAGCGAGAAGCGCTCGGCGGTGCCGATGACGTCGTCGGTGGTGATAACGCAGGTCTTGCCCGTCTCGAGCGTGACCTTCTTGCCGTCCTGGAGAAGGCCGGTGCGCACCTCGGGGCCCTTGGTGTCGAGAAGGATTGCCACCGGGATGGAGAGCTCCGCAGAGAGGGCGCGCACGCGCTCGATGTTCTTGCGGTGGTACTCGTGGCTGCCGTGGGAGAAGTTGAAGCGCGCGACGTTCATGCCGTGCAGGATGAGCTGGCGCAGCACCTCCTCGTCTTCGGTGGCCGGACCCATGGTGCAAACGATCTTGGTCTTCTTCTTGGAAAATGCCATCTGAACCCTTTCTTTCAATGGCGGTGTGTCAGCGACGTCGGCGGGCGGGTGCCTAGCAGACGACGCTGCGGTCGACGAAGTCGGTGCCGTTGGCGAAGGCCTGGGCGTTGTCGAGCGTGACGCGGGCGATCTCGCCGAGCGCCTCGTGCGTGAAGAACGCCTGGTGGCTCGTCATGACGACGTTGGGGAAGGAGCAGAGACGGGCGGTCACGGAGTCGATGACCTGGCCGGCGCGGTTCTGGTAGACGTTCGGGCCCTCCTCGTCGTAGACGTCGAGGCCGGCCGCGCCGATCTTGCCGGAGAGGATGCCGCGGATGAGGGCCTGGGTGTCGACGAGGCCGCCGCGCCCGGTGTTCACGAAGATCACGCCGTCCTTCATCTTGTCGATGGACTCGTCGTTGATCATGTGGCGGCTCTCCTCGTTGAGGAAGGCGTGCAGCGAGATGAGGTCGGAGCGGCGGTAGAGCTCGTCGTAGTCGACGTACTCGTCAACCACGCCGTCGTCCACGAGCTTCTGGTTGGGGTAGAGGTCGGAGCCCAGGACCGTCATGCCGAAGCCCTTGCAGATGCGGCAGAGGGCGGCGCCGATGCGGCCGGTGCCGATGATGCCGGCGGTCTTGCCGTAGAGCGTCTCGCCGACCAGGCCGTCGAGGGAGAAGTCGTTCTCGCGGACGCGGATGTAGCCCTTGACGATGCGGCGGTTGGCCGCGAGCGCGAGGCCCATGGCGTGCTCGGCGATGGCCTCGGGGGAGTAGGCCGGGACGCGCGTGACCTTCATGCCGAGGTCCTTGGCGACGGCGACGTTGACGGCGTCGAAGCCGGCGCAGCGCATGAGGACGAGCTTCACGCCAAAGCCCGCGAGGATCTCGAGGGTCATGGCGCCGGCGTCGGCGTTGACGAACGCGCACACGGCGTCGTAGCCACGGGCGAGGGCGGCGGTCATGGGGGTGAGGTTGGTCTCGGTGAAGTCGATCTTGAGGTCGGGATAGTTGACGAGCTCCTTGCTGAAGGAGTCCTTGTCATAGCTGGCGGTACCGAAGAACAGGATCTTCATTGACGCGTCCTTTCCCGTGCGCGCACCCACGTGCGCTTGAACAACCATACAGCTCACCAGTTTAGCGCACGCAAGGGCCATGTAAGCTCTCCGTCCACCGAAAAAAGCTTGCGCTGCGCCCCCGACTTGCGATAAATGCGCGCGGGACGTGTTCCTGCCGGCCGAATTTGGGTATCATAGTGCCTTGTTCTGTCAGCTGCCCGGCATGGCAGCCATGACGAGCCCTTGCCCCTCCTGGGGAATTACGATCGGGCGTCAAGTCTGTCGGGCGAACGTCCTACCCAGGAGGAGAAAAACGTTGAAAGAGTACCTGGCGTCCGCGGATGACGTGCTGGGTGAGCTTTCCTCGAACGAGGAGAGCGGCCTGACCTCTGCCGAGGCGGCGAGCCGCCTCGCACAGTACGGGCCCAACAAGCTCGACGAGGAGGAGAAGACGCCGCTGTGGAAGCGCTTCTTCGAGC
>CAUGVQ010000163.1 GCA_959602875.1 uncultured Collinsella sp.
GCACGCTCGCCGCGTTCCTCCACAAGTGGTACGACGATCGCGACAACGTCGAGGAGGCCCTGAAGCTGGCCCTCGCCACCGGCGCGAACGTCTGCGAGAGCGCCGGCCTCGGTGACTTTGGCCATGTGGACGAGTACAGCAAGCACATCGCGGTCCGCAAGCTCCCGCGCGCGTAGACTGAAGGCATCAAGCTTTCCCGCGTAGCTTTACCGATACGCTTCTGAAGCGCACAGGGCGTCTCACTTCGGTGAGGCGCCCTGCTTCTGTATACTGAGAGCCACAGAAAGGCGGTGGAATGGTGCAGACGCTCGACAGCTCGCTCGCAGGCGATACCCTGCTCTCGGCACGACCCTCGGCCCCGGCGCTCGCGGTGTTGCGCGCGCTCGAGGCGGGAGGCCTTGAGGCGTGGTTTGTGGGCGGCTGGGTGCGCGACGCCCTCATGGGCGCGCCGAGCCATGACATCGACATCTGCTGCTCCGGTTCTTGGCAAGAGAGCAAGCGCGCCCTTGAGGCGGCGGACATTGCCGTGGTGGAATCGGGCACGCGCTTTGGCGGCATCACAGCGGTGGTAGGCGTCGAGCGCGTTGAGGTGACGAGCTACCGCTATGACGGCTTTTATACCGACGGCCGCCATCCCGAGAGCATCCGGCGTGCCGAGCGGGTCGAGGAGGACCTTGCCCGGCGCGATTTTACGGTAAACGCTATGGCGTGGCACCCCGACCGCGGACTGCTCGATCTTTATGACGGTCGGGGCGATATCCGCCGCCGGATCATCCGTGCGGTAGGGGAGCCCAGGCGCCGGTTTGAGGAGGACGCGCTCCGCATGCTGCGCGCGGTGCGCTTTGCGAGTCGCCTCGCCTTTGCCATGGACCCTGCGACAGCCGCCGCCCTCGCTGCGTGCGCACCGCTTCTTGACCAGGTTGCGCGCGAGCGCGTGGGCACCGAGCTCGATGGCATACTCGCCACGGGGCGCGGCGGCGAGGCGCTTGAGCGCTACCCCGAGATCATGTGCGCGGCCATACCCGAACTCGCGCCCTGCCGCGGGTTCGACCAGCATAGCCGCTATCACATCTACGACGTCTACGAGCACACGGCGCACGTGCTTGCCGCGGCGGGGGAGGCCGATCGAGCGCCGGCGCTCATGTGGGCGGCGCTTCTGCACGATGTGGGAAAGCCCGGCACCTTCACCCAGGATAAGCGCGGGGCGGGGCACTTCTTTGGGCACCCGGAGCGCGGTGCGGACATGGTGCGCGACGTCATGCGCCGTCTGGCACGTCCCACCGAGCTCATCCGCGAGGTGACGCTTCTTATCCGTTATCACGACCTACCCCTGCGTGCGGAGCGCGAGGATCTGCTTCGCATGATGCAGCGGCTCTCGGGCGGCGGGCTCGACGCGCCGCGCCTTATGAACGAGCTTCTCACCCTCAAGCGGGCGGATGCCCTCGGCAAGGCGCCGAGCTGCTTTGCCTACATCGCCGATATCGAGCGCATGCGCGAGATGGTGCGCGAGCTCCTTGCCAATGGCGAGGCGTACAGCACCGCAACGCTTAACCTCAAAGGTCGCGACCTCATCGAGCGCGGCGTTCAGCCGGGGCCCCGGGTGGGCGAGCTCCTCACTCGCGCACTCGACGCCGCTATGGCGGGGGCGGTGCCCAACAGCCGCGACGAGCTGCTGGCCTACGTTCTCGATTAGCGGTTTTACCGAGTGCCGGTAGCAGCGTGATTTGGTTCTCGAGCGCCTGCGCGGTGTCTCGTGTGGTATGATGCCTTTGCAGTAACACGAAATAATAATTCGTAACACTTCATGCTAGAAAGCTGGGGGCGTGCACGGGGCCCCGCCGGAAAGGGGCATCATGCCAAACACGCTCGGTCAGGCCGCGCTTTCGCGTGGCGACACTCCTATCACGCGTCGCGGCGCTCTTGCGCTCGGCGGCGCGGCGGCCTTTGCCACGGCGCTGACGACTGCGGGCTGCGCCTCAGGGGATGACGAGGGCTCGACTGGCTCCTCGGCAACTGTCGCACCAGACACCTCGCAGGTCATCGTTGCCATGAACACCGAGAGCGAGCCTGCCGCGGGCTTTGATCCCCTCGTCTCGTGGGGCTGCGGCGAGCACGTGCACGAGCCGCTCATCCAGTCGACTCTCATCACCACCGACGCGGATCTCAACTTTGTTTGCGACCTTGCGACCGACTACGCGTGTTCGCCAGATGGCCTCGTCTGGACCTTCGACATCCGCGACGACGTCGTCTTCTCGGACGGCGAGCCCTTAACGGCAGCCGACGTTGCCTTCACGGTCAACGGCGCCATTGCCTCGACGGCCTTTGAGGCGGACCTCTCCATGGTCGACGAGGCGGTGGCGACAGGCGACTACACCGTCGAGCTCCACCTTAACAAGCCCTATAACGCTCTTCTCTACACGCTCGCGGTGCTCGGCATTGTGCCGGAGCACGCGTATGGCGAGGGCTATGGCGAGGCGCCGGTGGGCTCGGGACGCTATCTGCTCGAGC